>JBEHYF010000050.1:0-34979 GCA_048498315.1 Actinomycetota bacterium | reverse complement strand
GATCACCGCGCCCACGGCGACCAGCGGCATGGCCACCTCCGGTTCCTGCGGGGCGAAGGGATGCCCGGCCGGCTCTTCACCCGTCCTGCCGCTCATGCCGGTGCCACGGACGGCGCGGCCGGGAACGAGGCACCGGACATCGGCGTGCCAGGCACCGGACATCGGCGTGCCAGGCACCGGGCATCGGCGTGCGAGGCGATCGGCCTGCGGGTGGATGCGCGACGCCGGATCCGCGACGCCGACGTGCGGGGCGGCCGGCCGGAGCGGCGGTGCGCCGCCGTAGACCGGCACCACCGGCGGGCTGCTTGGACGCGGGTCGAAGCCTCGCCCGGCCGGGCCTGCCGCACCGAATAACGGCAGGTCAGAGGGCTTTTGCGAAGCGCCGTCAGAAAAGGCAACGCCGGGAGGATACGGGGGCAATCCTCCCGGCGTCGCAATCATCGGTGTTCCGACGGGGGCCCGGAACACCGGCACGGGCGCTCCGACGGGGGACCAGAGCGCCGGTGCAAATCGTACACCGAACCCCCCCTCTGTTAGTCAAGGGATTGTCACGAGCCGATTTCGCCGCGTCCGCCGGAAATCTCTTTTGGGTCCGGCTGACGTGGCTCATAAGGTTCAAATCGGGCACTGCTCTCCGGCTCGCGCCCGCCGTTGGCGAAGATCACGGCGATGTACGGCAGCACGACCGCGCCGACGAGCGCCGCGACGGCTGCCCAGCGCCAGGCGCCGTGCAGCGCCAGCGCCAGGATGATGCTGAGGATGAAGCACAGCGCCCGGATCCCCATCGTGATCAGGTAGCGCCGCTCGCGGTACCCGATGTCTTCGGACAGCGGTTTGCGCGCATCGGTGACCGTGTAGACGATGGGCCGGTCGCGACGCCGGCGGCGCGGAGTGAACCTCACCCCTCCACGGTATTCCCCGAAACGCCCGATGAGGTCCCGGTCGCCTCCTCGATGTGCGCCGCTCGATGTGCGCCGCGCCCGCCAGGCCCAGCGCGTGCCAGGCCGCTCGACGGCGCGGCCGGCCTCCCGGCCGCCGCCCCGGCGCCACCCATGGCCGGGCACCACGGCACGGGCCTGTCCGCGCCCACTCCCCGAGCCGCCGGTGATCCGCCTGACCGGTGCACACGCCTCCCAGAGCGCCGCACGGACGCCGCATGTCCCGGCGGAGGGGTGGGAAGGACGATCACACTGGCCATCTACGCGGGAGGCGGGCATGAGCGACCGGACTTATCGGGTGACGGAGATCGTCGGCACCTCACCGGACGGCGTCGATCAGGCGATACGGAACGCCATCCGGCGTGCCGGGCAGACGCTGCGCCACCTCGACTGGTTCGAGGTGACCGAGGTGCGCGGCCAGATCGTCGACGGCGAGGTGGCGTACTATCAGGTCGGCCTCAAGGTCGGCTTCCGCCTCGAGGATGCCTGACCGTGCGCCCGCCGGCTCGTGCCGGGCACGATCCGCCCGCGGCCGGCATGTACCCGCCGCCCGCCCGGCGGGGCCCCGCTGGCCGGGCCGGGCGGGCGCGGTTCAGCTGGCCTTGCTGACCGTCGACATGTTGAAGTCGGCGACGCGCAGCGGCGGCATCGCGGTGCGGGTGAAGTAGTCCGACCACTCGCGGCACAGCGTGCGCCGCGTCGCGCCGGCCTCGGCGATCCGCGACAGCAGCCCGACCGGGCTCTCGTTGAACCGGAAGTTGTTCACCTCGCCGACGACCTCGCCGTCCTCCACGAGGTACACGCCGTCGCGGGTGAGGCCGGTCAGCAGCAGCGTCTGCGGGTCGACCTCGCGGATGTACCACAGACAGGTCAGCAGCAGCCCACGGCGGGTACCGGCGACCAGGTCGTCCAGGCTCGCGGTCGCGTCCGGCACCTCCATGAGCAGGTTGTCGACACCCGGCGTGAACGGCAGGCCGGTCAGCTCGGCCGAGTACCGCGTCTGCAGCAGCGCCGACAGCCGCCCGCCGGAGATCCAGTCGACCGGGCGCAGCGGCAGCCCGTTGTCGAACACCGACGACTCGCGGCCGGAGGCGTGCGCGACGACGAACGGCGTGCACTCCAGGCCCGGTGCCGCCGGGTCGCTGTAGAGCCGCACCGGGACGTCGGTCAGCGCCTCGCCGACCTTGGTGCCGCCGCCCGGCCTGCTGAAGACGGTGCGGCCGTCGTGGGCGTCGCGGGCGCCCGCCGTCCAGTACAGGTACGTCATCAGGTCGGCCACCGCGCTGGGCGGCAGCAGCGTCTCGTAGCGGCCCGCGGGCAGCTCGACGCGCCGCTTGCCCCATTCGAGCCTGCGGGCCAGCTCGCCGGCCAGGCCGGTCACGTCGACGTCGCGGAAGTCGCGGGTGCCCACGCCCGCCCACGCCGACCGGGACATGTCTGCAGACTTGGCGTTCAGCTCCACCTTGCCGGTGGGCTCGTCGGCGCGCAGCCGAAGCCCCGCCGACGTGCCGACGAACGTGCTGCTCATCTCGTGGTGGGCGAACCCGTACAGCTTGCGCGCGTCGCCCTCGGCCGCGGCGAACGCCTCGCCGAGCGCCGGCGCGAAGCCCTCGAACACCCCGATCGAGGTCTCGGCCGGCGGGTCGTCCCAGGCGCCGCCCGAACCGGCGTCGGCCGGCTCGACCAGCGGCCGGGCGTCTTCGGCCGGCCCGGCCTCCTCGGCGGCGCGCTCGGCGGCGCGGACGAGGTCCTCGACCTGGTCGGGCGTGACGCCGGCCCGCGACACCACACCGGTCGAGGCGCCGCCGGCCTTGTGCGCGATCGCGATCACGGTGAGCCGCCGGGACCGGGTGACGCCGTTGGTGGTGAGCGTGTTGCCCGCCCACCGCAGGTTCGCGCCGCTGGACTCGTCGGCGATGACGACGCAGTCGTCCGTGCGGGACAGCGCCAGCGCCCGCTCCACCGTCTCCTGCGGGGTGGTCACTCGCCCGCCTCCTTCACCGCGTTGAGGATGTTGACGCCGCGGAACAGCGCGGCCGGCGCGCCGTGGCTGACCGGCGCGATCTGGCCCGGCTGGCCCTTGCCGCAGTTGAACGCGCCGCCCAGCACGTACGTCTGCGGGCCGCCGACCGCCTCCAGCGAGTTCCAGAAGTCGGTGGTCGTCGCCTGGTACGCGGCGTCGCGCAGCTGGCCCGCCAGCCGCCCTTTCTCGATCTTGTAGAAGCGCTGGCCGGTGAACTGGAAGTTGTACCGCTGCTGGTCGATCGACCAGCTCTTGTCGCCGACGATGTAGATGCCGCGGTCCACCCCGGAGATCAGTTCTTCGGTGGACGGGCCGCCGGGCGCCGGCTGGAGCGAGACGTTCGCCATGCGCTGCAGCGGCATGCTGGACGGCGAGTCGGCGAACGCGCAGCCGTTCGAGCGCCCGGCGCCGGTCAGGTGCGCGATGCGCCGGTCGAGCTGGTAGCCGACGAACAGGCCGTCGCGCACGATGTCCCACTGTTGCGTCTCGACGCCCTCGTCATCGAAGCCGATCGTGGCCAGGCCGTGCTCGGCCGTGCGGTCGCCGGTGATGTTCATCACCTTCGAGCCGTACTGCAGCGTGCCGAGCTTGTCGGGCGTGGCGAACGACGTGCCCGCGTACGCCGCCTCGTAGCCGAGCGCGCGGTCGAGCTCGGTGGCGTGCCCGATCGACTCGTGGATCGTCAGCCACAGGTTCGACGGGTCGATGACCAGATCGTAGGTGCCCGGCTCGACCGACGGCGCGGCCAGCTTCTCGGCCAGCAGCCCGGGGATGCGGGCCAGCTCGCCCTCCCAGTCCCACACCCCGCCGGTCAGGTACTCGTAGCCGCGCCCGACCGGCGGGGCCAGCGTACGCATCGTGTCGAATCCGCCGTCGCGGATGCCGACCGCGTTGAGCACCGGGTGCAGCCGCACCCGCTGCTGCGTGGTGACCGTGCCGGCCGCGTCGGCGTAGAACTTGTTCTCCTTCACCTGCAAGAGCGAGGCGTCGACGTGCGCGACACGCTCGTCGTCGAGCAACCGGCGGCTCCACTCGGCCAGCAGCGCCTCCTTGTCGCGGATCGGTACCGCGAACGGGTCGACCTCGTAGGAGGAGACCCAGACCCGGTCCCCGTGCGCCGGCTCGGGCGCCAGCTCGATGCGCTCGCGGTTGATCGCCGCGGCGACCTTGGCCACCTCGACCGCCTGCTCGGCGACGCGCACGGCGGCCTCGGGGGTCAGGTCGATGCCCGACGCGAAGCCCCATGTGCCCGCCAGCACCACGCGGACCGCGAAGCCGGTGTCGTCGGCGTCCACGGCCGTCTCCAGGGTCCCGTCGGACAGCCGCAGGCTCTGGTGGCGGATGCGTTCGAGACGGAAGTCGACGTGCTCGGCGCCGAGGTCGCGGGCCCTGGACAGCGCCGCGTCGGCCAGCGCGCGCAGCGGCAGGGCGGTGAATTCTGGATCGATCTCTCGCACCCTGGCAACCTATCGCGTCCTACAAAGAGCGGCCCGTAACGCTTGATGGGGCCGTCGTCGTGCTACCTGCCGGTAGCGCAATAGGCTCACCACCGCGACCGAACTGGAGGTTCATCGAATGACGCGCTCCGTCCTCGTCACCGGCGGCAACCGGGGCATCGGGCTGGCCATCGCCCGCGAGCTGAAGGGTGTCGGCGACGCCGTCGCGGTGACCTACCGCTCCGGCGAGCCGCCCGAGGGCCTGTTCGGCGTGCGCTGCGACGTCACCAGCGCCGAAGACGTCGACGCCGCCTTCGGCAAGGTCGAGGCCGAGCAGGGCCCGGTCGAGGTGCTCGTCGCCAACGCCGGGGTCACGAGGGACAACCTGCTGGCGCTGATGAGCGAGGAGGAGTTCACCTCCGTCCTCGACACCAACCTCACCGGCGCCTACCGCGTCGCCAAGCGCGCCGTGCGCGGCATGATGCGCAAGCGGAAGGGCCGCATCATCCTCGTGTCCTCCGTCGTCGGGCTGCTCGGCTCCGGCGGCCAGGCCAACTACGCCGCCTCCAAGGCCGGGCTGGTCGGCTTCGCCCGCTCGCTCGCCCGCGAGCTGGGCTCGCGGAACATCACCGTCAACGTCGTCGCGCCCGGCTTCGTCGCCACCGACATGACCGCGGTGCTGGGGGAGGAGCGCCAGGCGGAGATCAAGAAGCAGATCCCGCTGGGCCGCATCGCCGAGGCCGACGAGGTCGCCAAGGCGGTCCGGTTCCTCGCGAGCGACGACGCCGCCTACATCACCGGTGCGGTCATCCCGGTCGACGGCGGCCTCGGAATGGGACACTAGGCCGGCCGCACGCGTACGTCAGGCCGCGGCGGTACACGAAATGGGGCACTGAATGGGCATTCTCGACGGCAAGCGGATCCTCGTCACCGGCGTCCTCACCGACGCCTCGATCGGCTTCCACATCGCGCGGCTCGCCCAGCGGGAGGGCGCCACGGTGGTCCTCACCGGCTACGGCCGGCTCTCGCTGGTGGAACGCATCGCCAAGCGGCTGCCGGAGCCGGCACCGGTCATCGAACTCGACGTCACCAACGGCGAGCACCTCAACGGCCTCGCCGGCCGGGTGGCCGAGCACGTCGACGGTCTCGACGGCGTCGTGCACTCGATCGCGTTCGCGCCGCAGACCGCGCTCGGCGGCAACTTCATGAACACGCCGTGGGACGACGTCGCCACCGCCGTGCAGATCTCGGCGTACTCGCTGAAGTCGCTCACCGCCGCGTGCCTGCCGCTGATGAAGTCCGGCGGCTCGGTCGTCGGCCTCGACTTCGACGCCGGCCAGGCCTGGCCCGTCTACGACTGGATGGGCGTGGCCAAGGCGGGCCTGGAGTCCACGGCGCGCTACCTCGCCCGCTACCTCGGCCCCGACGGCGTCCGCGTCAACCTCGTGGCGGCCGGACCGCTCAAGACGATGGCCGCCAAGAGCATCCCGGGCTTTGAGGAGTTCACCGACATGTGGCCGGGCAAGGCCCCGCTCGGCTGGGACATCGCCGACCCCGAGCCCACCGCCCGCGCCTGCGTGGCGCTGCTGTCCGACTGGTTCCCCGCGACGACGGGCGAGATCGTGCACGTCGACGGCGGTGTCCACGCCGTCGGCGGCTGACAGTGATGACGTAGATGAGCACCTCCCGCCCGGGTCTGACCCAGCGTCTGACTGACTTCGGGTCCTCAAGCCGATCTGTCGGCCCGGGCGAGGAGGTGCCCGCCTGCACTGCCCGGACGTGGCGTTGTGACCTTATGGCAGCCTGGCAGAGGCCCCGTCACTGTCTTGTCCGTCGCCCGGCTGGTGCGTGCCGCCCTGCCCGATCGATGAGAAACAGGACGGGATGCCGAGGCCGCCGCCCGCACCGCGCTGGCCGCCCACCGTACCGGCGTCCCGAAGGGCCGTGATGGCCAGGCCGAGGCACTGCGGAACCTGCGCGTGGCCCGCCGCAGCGCCATCGCCGCCCGCGCCGATGCCCAACGGCAGATCAAAGCGCTGATCACCACCGCCCCCGAGGACCTGCGCACCCGCCTGCGCGGTTGACGGGTCGACAGCTATCGAGGCCTGCACCGCGATGCCCCCCGTGCGCCCGGAGCCTCACAGGTCGGCCATGTGCTCGCGTAGCAGGGCGGCGAGCCGGGTGCGGCGTGGTGGGTCGGTGCGTTCGCGGACCGCACGGGCCAGTTCCGGCCCGGCGGCGTGCACCACGGACAGGTGGCGGCGGGCGCGGCTGAACGCACCGACGGCCAGCGGCCGCGACAGCGCGCCGGCCGCCTCGCCCGGCAGCACCGCCACGACGGCCGGCCAGCGGGCACCCTGCGCCCGCGAGACCGTGACCGCCCAGCCGTGCCGTACCGCCACGCCGGGGACGGTCGCCGTGCCGGAGGGGAACTCGACGGCGAGCGCGCCCTGCTCGTGGTCGACCGTGGTGACCGTGCCGAACTCTCCGGCCGCGGCCGCCGGCAGGTCGGTGACCGCCACCACCCGGTCACCCGGGTCGTACGGGCCGCCGCCCGGGTTGAGCCGCTCCTTCAGCACCCGGTTCAGCGCGTCGGCGCCGGCCTCGCCCCGGCGCACCGGTGCCACGACCAGCACGTCGTCGGCCGGGATGCCCAGGGCCCGGGGGATGGAGTCGGTCACGAGCTGCACCGTGCGGTGCGCGGCCTCCCGGGCGTCTCCGGCCGGCACGATGACGACGGCGCGGTCGGGGGAGTCCACCCGCGCGAGCTCCCCGGCGCGCGCGGCCGCGCTCAGCTCGCCGATCGCGCCGCGCGGGCCGGCCGGCGGCTCGACGACCGGGACGACCCCGGAGGCGATGACGTCGCCGAGCACCCGGCCGGCGCCCAGCGGCGGCGGCCCGGCCGGGTCTCCGGCCAGCACCAGGTGCGTGCCGTCCATGCACGCCTCGACCAGCGCCGCCGCGCGCTCGACGTCGAGCGCGCCGGCCTCGGCGACGACGACCACGTCGGCCTCCAGCGGACGCTCCACCCCGCGGGCGTAGCCGTCGCCGGCCGGCTCCAGCAGGCGATGCAGCGACGCCGTGCCGCCGAGGTCGCGGGCGGCCCGGTCGGTCGGCGCCGTCACGAGCACGCCGGGCGAGCCGGCCAGCGCCCGCACAACGTCCTCGATCGCCTCCGGCGGGCCCGCCAGCACGCTCACGCCGTGCTCGGCCACCACGCCCGGCACGCCTTCGGCGGCGGGCAGCGGCTCGGCCGTGGCCGTGAGCCGGGCCAGCCCCTCGGCCACCGTCTCCTCCGCGGCGGTGAGCGTGGCCAGGCCGAGGAACTCGGTCTGCGCCGCCTCGTCCATCACCGCGGCGATCTCGCCGGTGCCGATCGCGGCGCGCACCGCCTCGACCGCGTCACCCGGGTCGAACCCGGCGAGCGCGGGCAGGACGGCGGACGCGGCCGTCACGGTGTGCCCGTCGCCCGCCGCGCGCAGCAGCAGGTGGCGGGCGAGCGCCGTGGCGCGGCGCGGGTCGTGCGGCGCGGCCTCGTCGCCCAGCAGCCGGCGCGCGAAGAAGTCGGCCTGATCCGGCCGTACGCCGGGGATGTCGAGCAGCCGCCACGGGTCGTCGCGCAGGATCTTGGCCGCGTGCTCGCCCAGCCGGGCCAGCGCCCCGGGCACGAGGCGGGCCGGCACGCCGGCGGCCGTGAACAGCTCGATGACCTCGGCGCGCAGGCCGGAGAACGTCTCACTCATGGTCGCCTCACTCTAGTGCCGCACTCGCGGCCACCGGCGGTCGTCCGCGCGGATGTGGACGGCGCGCACATCGGCGTACGTGATCGGCGTCCGGGGGCGACGGCAGGAAGGGGGCGGCCGCACGAGGGCCGGAGGACGGCGGTGCGGCGGGCGGGAGGCGTCTGCGGGGCGGGGTGGGGCGTGACCGCGGGGAGACGCTCGCGCAGCGGCGGGGCTGCGGGCCGGCGCGGACCGGACGGGACGGCCGACCGGCCGCGGCTCAGTCGGAGGAGACGTCGTCGAGGGCGTCGCGGATCTCGGCCGGCAGGCGGATCTCCTCCGCCCGCAGGATCGCCTTGAGCTGCGCCGACGTGCGCGCCCCCACGATCGGCGCGACCACGCCCGGCCGGTCGCGCACCCAGCTCAGCGCCACCGCCAGCGGCGAGACGCCCAACCCCTCGGCGGCGGTCGAGACCGACTCGACGATCTGCGCGCCCCGCTCACCGAGGTAGGGCTGAACGAACTCGGCGTAGTGCGGGGTGGCCGCCCGCGAGTCGGCCGGGATGCCCGTGCGGTACTTGCCGGTCAGCACGCCGCGCCCGAGCGGCGAGCACGGCAGCACCCCGACGCCCAGCTCGGCCGCCGCAGGCAGCACGTCGTCCTCTGCGTCGCGCCGCAGCAGGGAGTACTCCACCTGCGTCGACACGATCGGCGTGCGCCCCGGCCAGGCGCTCTGCCAGGTCGCGGCGCGGGCCAGTTCCCACGCCGCGAAGTGTGACACGCCCGCGTACCGCGCCCGGCCGGAGGCGACCGCGTCGTCGAGGGCGGACAGCGTCTCCTCCAGCGGCGTGCGGGCGTCGTAGGCGTGCAGCTGCCACAGGTCGACATGGTCGACGCCGAGCCGGGCCAGGGAGGAGTCGAGGGCGCGCAGCAGGTGCCGCCGCGAGGCGTCACGGGCCCCGTCGGCGGTCAGCACGGCCTTGGTCGCGATCACCAGGTCGTCGCGGTCGACGACATCGCCGATGAGGGAGCCCAGCACCCGCTCGCTCTCGCCCCCGCAGTACACGTCGGCGGTGTCGACCAGGTTGCCGCCCGCCGCCACGAACGCGGTGAGCTGGGCGGCGGCGTCCTCGGCGTCGGTGTCCCCGCCCCACGTCATCGTGCCCAGGCCGAGGCGGGACACCGCCAGGCCGCTCCGGCCGAGGTGACGCTGTTCCATGCCAGCGGAGCGTATCGGGCGGCGGGTGGTTCGTCCGCACATACCCGCGTCGCTCGCTAGGCTTCGTGCGTCACCACAAGCGCAATCCGCGCCCGGTCGCAGGGCGCGTGAAGGAGACTCCCACGCCGTGAACTTCGTGCAGGCGACCGTGCTCGGAATCGTCCAGGGACTCACGGAGTTCCTGCCGATCTCCAGCTCCGCGCACCTCCTCATCGTGCCGCGGCTGCTCGGCTGGAAGGACCCGGGCGCGGCGTTCACGGCCGTCATCCAGCTCGGCACCATGCTCGCGGTGCTCATCTACTTCTGGCGCGACATCGTCCGCATCACCGCGACCTGGTTCCGCAGCCTCACCGACAAGGAGCTGCGAAGCCACCTCGACGCGCGCATGGGGTGGTACGTCGGCCTCGGCACCATCCCGGTGTCGGTGGCGGGCCTGGCGTTCGAGCACGCGATCGAGGGGCCGGCCCGGGATCTGTGGATCAACGCCGGGTCGCTCATCGTCATGGGCATCCTGCTGATGGTCGCCGAGTGGGCGGGGCGGCAGAAGCTCGAGGTCGGCGACCTCAACATGCGCGACGGCCTCATCATCGGCGTCTTCCAGTGCCTCGCGCTGATCCCCGGCTCGTCCCGGTCCGGCTCCACGATCACCGGCGGCCTGTTCCTCGGCTACACCCGCGAGGCGGCCGCGCGGTACTCCTTCCTGCTGTCGATCCCGGCCGTGGTGCTGTCCGGGCTGTTCGAGCTGCGCAAGGTCGGCGACGGCGGGTTCCCGGTCGCGGGCACGGCGGTGGCCACGATCGTGTCGTTCGTCGTCGGTTACGCCTCGATCGCCTGGCTGCTACGGTTCCTCGTCCGCCACTCGACGCTGCTGTTCGTCTACTACCGTGTGGCGGCCGGCGGCATCCTGTTCGGCCTGCTCGCCGCCGGCGCGATCACCGCGACCTGACCCGGGCGGCGCGGCGCGTCACAGCCAGCCGCTCTTGCGGAACCAGCGGTACAGGCCCGCGCAGATGGCCACGATGAGCAGCAGCGCCGCCGGGTACCCCCACCACTGCTTCAGCTCCGGCATGTGGCTGAAGTTCATCCCGTACACGCCGGTCACCATCGTCGGCACGGCCAGGATCGCCGCCCACGCGGAGATCTTGCGCATGTCCTCGTTCTGCTGCATGCCGACCTGCGCGAGGTGGGCGTTGAGCACGTTGGTCAGCAGTTCGTTGTGCGAGTCGACCTGCTCGTCGACGCGCAGCAGGTGGTCGAGCACGTCGCGGAAGTACTCCCGGCTGCCGTCGGCGACCCGCACCTTGCCGCGCACGATGTCCTGCAGCACCGGGATCAGCGGGTCCTCCGCGCCGCGGAACTCCAGCACCTCGCGCTTGAGCGCGTAGATGTCCTCGGTGACGGTGGCCCGGCCGGGGGAGAAGACCCGGCGCTCCAGGTCGATGATGTCGGTCTCGACCTCGTGCGCGATCGCCCCGTACCGGTCGACGACCTCGTCCAGCACCGCGTACAGCACCGCGCCCGGGCCGTGGCGCATGAGCTCCGGGTCGGCCTCCAGGCGGCGTCGCACCTGCTTGAGCGGGCTGCCCTGACCGTGCCGGACGGTGATGACGAAGTCGCCGCCGACGAACAGCATGATCTCGCCGACCTCGATGTCGGAGGTCTGGTCGACGTAGCGCAGCGTCTTGACGACGACGAACAGCGTGTCGCCGTAGACCTCCAGCTTCGGCCGCTGGTGCGCGTGGACCGCGTCCTCGATCGCGAGGGGGTGCAGCCGCAGCTCGCCGGCGACCAGGTCGAACTCCTCGGCGGTCGGCTCGTGCAGGCCGATCCACATGAAGGCGTCGCCGTCGCCGCGCGCGACGTCGAGCGCGTCGCTGAGGTCGCCGTCGACCGTCTGCCGCTCGCCTTTGCGGTAGATGGCGCAATCGATGATCATGGCCTGCCATTGTGGAGGATGAGGGGGTGGCGCAGGTGTAAGACTGCCTACCCTGGGAGCGCCAGCGCAACCGTGCCGCGCGGTGCGGCTAGAGTTCACCGGGTGGCCACACTTCTGCTGGTACGCCATGGGCTGACCGAGATGACCGGGCCCCTGCTCGCGGGGTGGACCCCTGGCGTGCACCTGGACGAGCGGGGCCGGGCCCAGGCCGCGGAGCTCGCCGCGCGGCTCGCCCCGCTGCCCCTCGACGCGATCGTCGCCAGCCCCCTCGACCGCTGCCAGGAGACCGCCGCCGCGGTCCTGGCCGGTCGCGACGGCCTGAAGGTCGACACCGACGAGCGGTTCGGCGAGGTGCGCTACGGTGACTGGACCGGCCGGCCGCTCGGGGAACTGGCCAAGGAGGACCTGTGGAAGGTCGTCCAGGCCCACCCCAGCGCCGCCCGCTTCCCCGGCGGCGAGTCCCTCGCCGAGGCGCAGAATCGCGCCGTCGCCGCCGTGCGGGACTGGAACGAGCGGCTCGGGGCCGAGGCCACGTACCTCGTGTGCAGCCACGGCGACATCATCAAGGCGATCGTGGCCGACGCCCTCGGGCTGCACCTCGACCAGTTCCAGCGCATCCAGGCCGACCCGGCGGCGCTCACCGTCATCCGCTACACCGAGCTGCGGCCCTTCCTGCTGTGCCTGAACGACCGCGGCGGGCCAGTGGACGATCTTCTTGCGAAGTCGGGGCCGGACGGTGACGCGCCGGTCGGCGGCGGAGCGTAGGGTCGTCCCATGCCGGTCATCGCATACGACATGCCCGAGCGGTTCGTCGCGGGCACCGTCGGCCAGCCTGGCGACCGCGCCTTCTACCTCCAGGCGCGTTCGGGCCGCCGCATCACGAGCGTCGGCCTGGAGAAGTTCCAGGTGAGCCTGCTGGCCGAGCGCCTGGAAGAGCTGCTCGACGAGGTGCTGCGCCAAGGTGGCGGGAGCGCCGTCGTACCCGCCGTCGCCCCCGTCGAGTTGCAGGACGACGAGCCCCTGGAGCAGCCCATCGAGGAGGAGTTCCGCGTCGGCACCATGGCGCTCGCCTGGGATCCCGACGACCAGCGGGTGGTGATCGAGGCGCAGGAGGTCACCGAGAGCGAGGACGACGAGGCCGAGATCGGCGGCGACAACCCGTCCGTCACCGTGCTGCGGGTGCGGATCACCGCAGGGCAGGCGCGCGCGTTCGCGCAGCGGGCCCTGAAGATCGTGGCAGCCGGCCGGCCGCCCTGCCCGCTGTGCGGGCTCCCGCTCGACGCGCAGGGACACGTCTGCCCCCGGCAGAACGGCCACCTTGGCTGAGACGCCCATCGCACGGACACTAGAGCAATGAGCCAGCCCTCCAGGTACGGCGTCGGCGGCGACGGCGTGCTCTCCCCGGCCGACACCGAAGCCGTCCTCCGTCTGCTGACACACGGCGACATCACGGTAGAAGGCCGGCTCGTCGCGGCGAGCAACGCGACGCTGTACTGCTCGATCTCCCACGACGGCATGCGCGCAGGCTGCGTCTACAAGCCGGTGTCCGGCGAGCGCCCGCTGTGGGACTTCCCCGACGGCACCCTCGCGGGCCGCGAGGTCGCGGCCTACCTGGTCTCGGAGGCGATGGGCTGGCAGGTGGTACCGCCCACCGTGCACCGCGACGGGCCGTTCGGGCCCGGCATGGTGCAGCTGTGGATCGACACCGACACCGACGTCGACGTGCTGGCCCTGTCCCGCGGCGACGACCCGGCGGTGCGGCGCATGGCCGTCTTCGACGCGGTCGTCAACAACGCCGACCGCAAGATCGGGCACCTGCTTCCCACCCGCAGTGGCCACGTCTACGGCTGCGACCACGGCGTGTGCTTCTCCGCCGAGTACAAGCTGCGCACGGTGCTGTGGCAGTGGCGGGGCAAGAGCCTGCTCCCCGAGGCGATCGCGGCGCTGCAGCGCCTCCGCTACGCCTTCCAGAGCGGACTGGCCAAGCGGCTCTCCGGCCTGCTGACGCATGAGGAGGTCGAGGCGGCCCGCAGCAGGGTCGATTTGATGCTCAAGCATCGCATCCATCCGTATCCGCCGGAAGACTGGCCCGCCATCCCCTGGCCGCCCCTCTAGCGGCCGGCGTCCGTGCCGCATCGCGCCGCACGAGGGGCGCCGTCTCACCCGGCCGGCACGGACGCGGACGGCGCGGACGGGCGCGGAGTGCCGACCGGGGCCGGCGCGCCGGCCTTCACCCAGCCCTGGGCGAGGAACGCGAACGCCGCCGGCAGCACGCTGCGCACGTAGTCCCAGTCGTGGCCGCCGGGCCGAGTGTCGAGCACGGCGGGGATTCCGGCCGCGTCGAGCAGCTTCTTGAACCGTTCCGGCTCGCCCTTGATGACCGCGTTGTCCTCGCTCTCCGCGGAGGACAGGAAGATCCGCAGCCGCCGCGCGGCGTCGATGTGCCGGTCCGGAGAGTTGGCGTCGATGAGGTCCGCCCGGCCGGCGAACATGCCGGACGGGTCGTCGACGTGGAAGTACCCGGAGATCGACACGACCGAGCCGAAGACGCCAGGGTGGCGCAGCGCGAGGTTCATTGAGCCGTAGCCGCCCATGGAGAAGCCGCCGATGGCCCGGTGCGCCGCGTCCCGGCGGTGCGTGCCCTCGACCGCCGCGATCACCTCGTCCAGCAGGCGGTCCTCGACCCGGTCGCTGCCGTCGGCGGCGTCGGCCCACTCGGTGTCGGCGTGGTGGCTGCCGTTGCCGTCGGGGACGGCCAGCACGAACGGCGTCCCGCCCCTCGCGACGTACGCCGCGACCTGGTCGGCCAGCCCCTCACGCTGGATCAGCGTCTGCGGGTCGCTGGGCACCCCGTGCAGGAAGTACAGCACCGGAAGCGAGCGCGTCTCGGGCACGTCCGGCCGCCACACGTAGACGCCGTAGGTCGTCCCGTCGGTGGGGTCGGTGACGGTGATGCGGGTCAGGCCCGGACGGGCCGGGCCGGGCGTGTCGGCCGGGCGCGGCGAGTGCGTGTCGGCGGCGCCGTGGTGCGCGCCGACGCCGACCGTCAGGTACGCCGTGCCGAGGGCGAGCACCAGCGTGCCGGCCCATACGGCGAGCCCGGTGCCGCGCGGCGGGCGGCGGTGCCTCCGTCGGTGTTTCGACACGTCGTTGGGCGTCCGGGGGTCACTGGCGGATGGGACGAGCGAGACCAGACTCGCATGCCGGCCGCGGCGGGGAGGTCATTCCAGGCCAACTAGCGGAATCTTTACCCGCGGTCCGGCTTCCGGAGCCGCCCGGCGACCTGGATAGGCTGCGGGGTATGCGATCGTGGCCCGCCCCCGAGGTCCCCAGCCTGGCCGAACTCGGCCTCCCCGCCCCGGACGCGCCGCTGCGGGTGCGCGACTCCGCCACCGGCACGGTGCGCCCGACGGCCCCCGGCCCGACTGCCCGGATGTACGTCTGCGGGATCACCCCCTACGACGCCACGCACCTCGGTCATGCCGCCACCTACGTCGCGTTCGATCTGGTCAATCGCGTGTGGCGGGACGCCGGGCACCGGGTCCACTACGTGCAGAACACCACAGACGTGGACGACCCGCTGCTGGAGCGCGCGGGCCGGACCGGCGGCGACTGGCGGGAGCTGGCCGACCGCGAGATCCAGCTGTTCCGCGACGACATGACCGCGTTGCGGGTGCTGCCGCCGGACGACTACGCCGGCGCCGTCGAGTCGATCCCGGTGATCGTCGAGTTCATCGAGCGGCTGCGCAGCCGCGGCGCGGTCTACGAGCTGGACGGCGACCTGTACTTCCCGGTCTCGGCCGACCGGCGCTTCGGCTCGGTGAGCCGCCTCACGCCCGCGGAGATGCTGCCGCTGTTCGCCGAACGCGGCGGCGACCCGGCCCGCAAGGGCAAGAAGGACCCGCTCGACCCGCTGCTGTGGCAGGCCGAGCGGCCCGGCGAGCCCGCGTGGGACTCTCCGTTCGGGCGCGGCCGGCCCGGCTGGCACGTGGAGTGCTCGGCGATCTCCGTGCGCTTCCTCGGCATGTCCTTCGACATCGAGGGCGGCGGCTCCGACCTGGTCTTCCCGCACCACGAGATGAGCGCCGCGCACGCCGAGGTCGCCACCGGGCAGCGGCCCCACGCTCACGCGTACGTGCACGCGGGCATGGTCGGCCTGGACGGCGAGAAGATGTCCAAGTCGCGGGGCAACCTCGTCTTCGTGTCCCGCCTGCGGGCCGGGGGCGCCGACCCGATGGCGATCCGGCTCGCGCTACTCGACCACCACTATCGGTCCGACTGGGAATGGACCGCCGACGACCTGGCCCGAGCCGAGCCCCGGCTGGCCCGCTGGCGGGAGGCGGTTGCGCTGCCGGAGGCGCCGCCCGCGGCGGACGTCGTCGCGGAGGTACGCCGGAACCTTGCCGACGACCTTGACGCGCCGTCCGCGCTGGCCGCCGTCGATCGGTGGGCCGAGCATGCGCTGGCCGGCGACACCGGACTCGAAGGGCGCGACACGGCCGCTCCCGGGCAGGTCCGCGCGGCCGTCGACGCCCTGCTCGGCGTGAGGCTCTGAGGGCGCGGCTGCGGCGCAGGCTTGCCCGCCCCGTCCCGGCCGTCCCGCCCGGTCGTCGCCGAGGCCGGGCTCCCGCCCGGCCTGCGCACGCGTACGACCGGCGCTCGCGTCGGCCGGCATGCATCCTGTCGGCGGGCGTCCTGCTGAGCCCGCGCGCTGCCGGGCGGTGTCCGGACGGGAACACGTCGTGGCCGCCGCGGTGGGATGGCGCGCGGGTCAGCCGGGGTCGCCGTTGCGGCGGCGCAGGTAACGCTCGAACTCGCGGGCGATCGCCTCACCGCTGGCCTCCGGCAGCTCCGTGGCGTCCTTCTGCTCCTCCAGGCTGCGCACGTACTCGGCGACCTCGGAGTCCTGCTCGGCCAGCTCGTTGACGCCGTGCTCCCAGGCGCGCGCCTGCTCGGGCAGGTCGCCGAGGGACACGGAGATGTCCAGAAGGTCCTCCACCCAGCGCAGCAGCGCGAGGGTGGCCTTGGGGGAGGGCGGCTGCGCCACGTAGTGCGGCACGGCGGCCCACAGCGACACCGTCTCCAGGCCGGCGTTCACGCAGGCGTCCTGCAGGACGCCGAGGATGCCGGTCGGCCCCTCGTAACGGGCCGGTTCCAGCCGCAGGCGGGTGGCCAGGCCCGAGTCCGACGACGCGGCGGTCACCGGCACCGGGCGCGTGTGCGGGGCGTCGGCGAGCAGGGCGCCGAGCAGCACGACGGTATGGGCCCGCAGCTCCAGCATGATCCCGACCAGGTCCTGGCAGAAGGACCGCCAGCGCATGTTCGGCTCGATGCCGTGGATCAGCACGACGTCGCGCTCGATACCGGGAAGCCTGGCCAGCGACAGCCTCGTGGTCGGCCAGTTGATGCGCCGGGTCTGGCCGTCGACCAGCTCGACGGTGGGGCGGGTCACCTGGAAGTCGTAGTAGTCGTCGGGGTCCAGCGCCGCCAGGGGGGTCGCCCGCCAGCTCTCCTCCAGGTGACGAATCACGCCGCTCGCCGCCTCGCCGGCGTCGTTCCACCCTTCGAAGGCGGCGATCACCACCGGGTCGGCGAGCTCGGGCACATCATCGAGCTCGACCACGCGTAGCCTCCCAACCGGCATCCCATAAAAGACATCTCCAGCCTATGTCCTGTAAACCCCTTGATGGCCCCGGGAGATCTTCGCCGCGCCGGTGCGCGGCGCCTGTGGCGCCTTCGTGACCTGGGCGGACGCGGCGGGAGTGCGTGCCGGGACGCCCGCTCGTCGCCGGCGGCGCGCGGGCGCGCCGAACACCGTACGCGGCCTTCCGCTCACCTGCCGTCGGTGGTCCGGACGATCAGGACGTCGCACGGCGCACGGTGCGACAGGTTGGCCGGGACCGAGCCGAGCAGGCGGCCGGCGAGGCTGTTCAGGCCCCGGTTGCCGACGACCACGAGATCGGCCTCGCGGTCGCCGGCCAGGGCGACGAGCGTGTCGACGGCGTCGCCCTCCACGGCGATCTGCTCGATGTCGGAGGCGCCGGCGGCGACTGCCCGGTCGCGGGCGGCGCGCAGCGCGTCGTCGGCGGGCGTGGAGCCCTCGACCTTGTAGGCGAGGTCGCCGAGCAGGTCGGCGGCCCGCACCCGCTCGCGCTCGGGCATCGGGTGGTAGGCACAGGCGAGGATGAGCTTGGCGCCGGCGTCGGCCGCGACCCGCGCGGCCGCGTCGACCGCGCGGAACGAGGAGGAAGAGCCGTCGGTGCCGACGAGGACGGTGCGGTACGAACCCACGGGGCGCTCCTTGCTGAGGATTAAACCGGATACATGGTTGCCGATAAGGGTTAACGGATCTAGACGCCAGCGGTTGCGGAGCGCAGGGGAACCGAGACGTCGATCACTCCGCGGGCCGGGATCCGCGCGGACGGGTGTCTCCGGGGCTCGCCGAGCCTCGTCCGGCCCCGCCGGGCGCGCTGCGACGGCGGGGGCGACGGTGGCCGCCGATAGGCTATGGGGTCATGAGCGCGACTCCGCAGACCCTGCGTCAGGCCCTCCGTCAACGTGTCGTCGTGGCCGACGGGGGGATGGGGACGATGCTGCAGGCGGCCGGGCCTAGGCTGGACGACTTCCAGGGACACGAGGGCTGCAACGAGATCCTCAACCTCACCCGGCCGGACATCGTCCGCGAGGTGCACGAGGCGTACTTCGCGGCGGGCGTCGACTGCGTCGAGACCAACACGTTCGGGGCGAATCTCGGCAACCTCGGCGAGTACGGCATCGCCGACCGTATCGAGGAGCTGTCCGAGGCCGGCGCCCGTATCGCCGCGGAGGTGGCCGCGGAGCTGTCCACGCCCGACCGGCCGCGCTGGGTGCTCGGCTCGATGGGCCCGGGCACCAAGCTGCCCACGCTCGGCCACGTGTCCTTCGCCGAGTTGCGCGACGCCTACCACCGCAACGCCGCCGGCCTGATCGCCGGCGGCGCGCACGCGCTGATCATCGAGACCTGCCAGGACCTGCTGCAGGCCAAGGCCGCGATCATCGGCGCCAAGCGAGCGATCGCCGAGGCCGGCACCGACATGGTGCTGATCGCGCAGGTCACGATCGAGCAGAACGGTGCGATGCTGCTCGGCTCGGAGATCGGCGCCGCGCTGACCGCGCTGGAGCCGCTGAGGCTCGACGTCATCGGGCTCAACTGCGCGACCGGCCCGGCCGAGATGAGCGAGCACCTGCGCTACCTGGCCCGGCACGGCGACGTGCTGCTGTCGTGCATGCCGAACGCGGGCCTGCCGGAGCTGACCGCCGACGGGGCCCGCTACCCGCTGACGCCGGCCGAGCTGGCCGACGCGCACGACACGTTCACCCGCGAGTTCGGGCTGTCGCTGGTCGGCGGCTGCTGTGGCACGACGCCCGAGCACCTGCGCCAGGTGGTGGAGCGGGTGCGCGGCCGGGAGGTCGCCCGCCGCCGGCCGCGGCGCGAGCCCGGCGCGGCCTCGCTGTACCAGCACGTGCCGTTCCGGCAGGACACCTCTTATCTGGCCATCGGCGAGCGCACCAACGCCAACGGCTCCAAGGCGTTCCGCGAGGCCATGCTGGAGGGCCGCTGGGACGACTGCGTGAAGATCGCCCGCGACCAGGCCCGCGACGGCGCGCACATGCTCGACCTGTGCGTCGACTACGTCGGCCGCGACGGCGTCGCGGACATGAAGGAGCTGGCCTTCCGCCTCGCCACCGCCTCGACGCTGCCGATCGTGCTCGACTCGACCGAGCCGCCGGTGATCCAGGCCGGCCTGGAGATGCTCGGCGGCCGCACCGTGATCAACTCGGTCAACTACGAGGACGGCGACGGGCCGGGCTCGCGCACCGCCCGTCTGATGCCGATCGTGCGCGAGCACGGCGCCGCGGTCATCGCGCTGACGATCGACGAGGAGGGCCAGGCCCGCACCGCCGACTGGAAGGTCCGGGTCGCCACCCGGCTGATCGAGGACCTGACCGGCACGTGGGGCATGCGGGTCGAGGACATCATCGTCGACTGCCTCACCTTCACCATCGGCACCGGTCAGGAGGAGTCGCGGCGCGACGCCGTCGAGACGATCGACGCGATCCGCGAGCTCAAGCGCCGCTACCCGAACGTCCAGACCACGCTCGGCGTCTCGAACGTCTCGTTCGGCCTCAACCCGGCCGCCCGCATGGTGCTCAACTCCGTCTTCCTCAACGAGTGCGTCAACGCGGGCCTCGACTCGGCGATCGTGCACGCTTCGAAGATCCTGCCGATGGCGCGCATCCCTGACGAACAGCGGCAGGTCGCCCTCGACCTGGTCTACGACCGGCGCCGCGACGGCTACGACCCGCTGCAGCGGTTCCTGGAGCTGTTCGAGGGCGTCGACGCGGCCGCGATGCGCGCCGGCCGGGCCGCCGAGCTGGCCGGGCTGCCGCTGTGGGAGCGGCTCAAGCGCCGCATCATCGACGGGGAGCTCGACGGCCTGAACGCCGACCTGGACGAGGCGCTGACGCAGCGGCCCGCTCTGGAGATCGTCAACGAGGTGCTGCTCGACGGCATGAAGGTCGTCGGCGAGCTGTTCGGCTCGGGCCAGATGCAGCTCCCGTTCGTGCTGCAGTCGGCTGAGGTGATGAAGACCGCCGTGGCCTACCTGGAGCCGCACATGGAGAAGAGCGACGAGGGCGGCAAGGGCCGCATCGTGCTCGCCACCGTCAAGGGCGACGTGCACGATATCGGCAAGAACCTCGTCGACATCATCCTGTCCAACAACGGCTACGAGGTGATCAACCTCGGCATCAAGCAGCCCATGTCCGCCATCCTCGACGCCGCGCAGGAGCATCGTGCCGACGTCATCGGCATGTCCGGGCTGCTGGTCAAGTCCACCGTCGTCATGAAGGAGAACCTCGAGGAGCTGAACTCCCGGGGCATGGCCGGCCGCTGGCCGGTGCTGCTCGGCGGCGCCGCGCTCACCCGCGCGTACGTCGAGCAGGACCTCGCGGAGCTCTTCCAGGGCGAGGTGCGCTACGCCCGCGACGCGTTCGAGGGCCTGCGGCTCATGGACGCGTTCATGGCGGTCAAGCGCGGCGAGGCCGGCGCCACCCTGCCGCCGCTGCGGCAGCGCCGCGTCACGGCGGGAGCGAAGCTGAAGACCACCAAGCCGGAGGACATGCCGGCGCGCTCCGACGTCGCCACCGACAACAAGATCCCCGAGCCGCCGTTCTGGGGCGACCGCGTCGTCAAGGGCATCCCGCTGGCCGAGTACGCCGCGTTCCTCGACGAGCGCGCCACCTTCATGGGCCAGTGGGGCCTGAAGGGTGCACGCAGCGGCGACGGCCCGACGTACGAGGAGCTGGTGGAGACCGAAGGCCGGCCGCGGCTGCGCATGTGGCTCGACCGTATCCAGACCGAGGGTCTGGTCGAGACCGGCGTCGTCTATGGGTACTTCCCGTGCGTCAGCGAGGGCAATGACGTCGTCGTGCTGAACGACGACGGCTCCGAGCGCACCCGGTTCGCCTTCCCGCGGCAGCGGCGCGACCGGCATCTGTGCCTTGCCGACTTCTTCCGGCCGCGCGAGTCCGGCGACACCGACGTGATCGGGTTCCAGCTCGTGACAGTCGGCCCGAAGGTCAGCCAGGCGACGCAGGAGCTGTTCGCGAAGAACTCCTACCGCGAGTACCTGGAGCTGCACGGCCTGTCGGTGCAGCTCGCCGAGGCGCTGGCCGAGTACTGGCACGCCCGGGTCCGCTCCGAGCTCGGGTTCGGCGCGGAGGACTCCGACGACATCGAGGACTTCTTCAAGCTCGGCTACCGCGGCGCCCGCTTCTCCCTCGGCTACGGCGCCTGCCCCGACCTGGAGGACCGTGCGAAGATCGTCGAGCTGCTCCGGCCCGGCCGCATCGGCGTGACGCTGTCGGAGGAGTTCCAGCTCGCACCCGAACAGTCCACCGACGCGATCGTCGTCCACCACCCCGAGGCCAAGTACTTCAACACCTGACCGGTCCGGGCCACCGCGCGCCTGACATAGGCTTCATTGCCCGTTTCCCAGGGCGACGAAGGAGAAGACGCGGGTGCTGCAGGCGGTGCTGTTCGACATGGACGGGTTGCTGCTGGACTCCGAGCGGTTGTGGCTGGAGGTCGAGACCGAGGTCATGGCCTGGCTCGGCGGCGAATGGGGTCCGCAGCATCAGAAGTTCCTCGTCGGTGGGTCGCTCGACCGCACCGTCGCCTACATGCTGGAGCTGACCGGCCCGGTCGCCCCGCCGGAAGAGGTCGGCCGCCGGCTGCTCGACGGCATGGCCGCCCGGCTGCGCGCCGACGTGCCGATGATGCCGGGAGCGGTGGAACTCCTCGACGCCGTCCGCGCGGCCGGGCTGCCCTCCGCGCTGGTGTCCTCCACGCACCGTGCCCTGATGGAACACGCGCTGGACGGCATGGGCCGGCACCGGTTCACGGTGACCGTCGCCGGCGACGAGGTCACCCGCACCAAGCCGCACCCGGAGCCGTACCTGGCCGCGGCCCGCCTGCTGGGCGTCGACCCGCGCCGCTGCGTCGCCCTGGAAGACTCCCTGAGCGGCGCGGTGAGCGGCGTCGCCGCCGGCTGCCACGTCGTCGCGGTGCCCAACGTGGTGCCGATCGAGGAGGCGTCCCGGCGCACGGTCGTCTCGTCCCTGCGGGAGGTCGACGTCGACCGCCTGCGCGCCCTCGTCACGCACGACGGCGACCACCGCGGCAACGGCCACGGCGCGAACCGCGGAGCGGGCGCGCGTGGCGGCGATGGAGCGAACCGCGGCGCCGGCGCGCGGTGGCGAAGGACCGAAACGCGGTGCCTGCGCGCACGCGGTGACGGCGTGACCCGCGGCGACGTCGCGAACGACGGAAACCGGCGATGACGTGCGAACGTGGCGACGTCGCGGACGGTGGTGAGCGGCGGCAACGGCGGCGATGGGCGAACGGCGGCGACGTCGGGAACCGTGACGTGCCGTGGCGACGCCGACCGACGCCGACCGACGCCGACCGGCGGCGACCGGCCGCGACGGCCGCGGAGGGAAGGCGCCGCGGCGCGGGCACGGCCGCCGGCCGCGATCACGGCGCCGGCGGGTCCCCGCCGCACCGCGGCGGGACGCTGACGCCGGAACGGCGGCGCAGGCCGAGCAGCGCGACGCAGGCCATCCCGGCCGCGCCGGCCGTCGCGACGACCAGGTCCGGCGGGAGCGCCTCGGCCAGCGCGCCCGCCCCGGCGAACCCCAGGCCCTGCACGGTCATCAGCGCCGCCGAGTGAACGGCGTACACGCGACCCAGCAGCTCCGGCGGGCTCGTCTCCAGCAGGAGCTGGTCGATGCCCAGCAGGTAGGCGCCGCACAGCCCGCACACCGCCAGCAGGCCCAGCGCCACCGGCAGCGGCGGCCGTGCCGCGAAGCCGAGCAACGGCACGAACCCGCACGCCGCGAGCGGCGCGGCCAGCCGCCCCCGCCGGGCCGCCGGGATCAGCCGTAGGCCGGTCAGCTCACCGGCGACCGTGCCGGCCGGCAGCGCCAGCATCCACCAGCCGGCGGCCGACGGCGGCAGGCCGCGCGCCGCTATGGCCGGCGCCGCCAGCCCCTCCGGTGCCACGACGAGGAACGGCACCAGCCAGCCGAGCAGCAGCGTCCGGCGCAGCGGCCGGATCCGCAACACGTCCCGCACACCGCTCAGCGAGTCCCGGACCAGCGGCCGTCCGCCTTCTCGGCGATTCCCGGAACGGATCCGCCACCGCACACCGCCGTTCCGGACGCCGGCCGGCGGCGGCGTCGCGTCGCGGGCCGGGCGCGGGCGCAGGAACGTCCGCTGGAGCAGCGCCGACGCGGTGAACGCACCGGCCTCGACGGCGAGCACCGCGCGCGGCGGGAGACCGGCGAGCAGGCCGCCGCCCGCCGCGTACCCGGCGATCTGCGCGCCCTGGGCGATGACCCGCAGCAGCGAGCGTCCCGGCACCACCGCTGCGGGCGGCAGTACGTCCGGCAGCAGCGCGGCACGCCCGCCCGCCGACAGCGGCGCCAGCAGCCCCAGGGCGAACTGCAAGGCCAGCAGCGCGGCGACCGGCAGTCCCGGAAGGGTCATCGCCGCGACGAGCACGGCGGAGCCGAGGTCGCAGCCGGCCAGCAGCCGCCGCGGCCGTACCCGGTCGACCAGCCCGGACATCAGTGTGCCGCCCGCCATGTACGGCAGGAACGTCAGCGCGAACGCCAACGCCGACAGCAGGGACGACGCGGTCTGCCGGTAGATCAGGACGGTCAGCGCCAGCCCGGCGACGACGCTGCCCAGCATCGAGACGACGAACGCGCCGGCGAGCGCGCGGTACTCGCCGGACGCGAGCGCGTCGCGGTACCGGCCGGGCGCACGGAACGCCGCGGGACCGCTCGCCCCGCCCGGTCCCGCCGGCCCGCGGACCCAGCCCCGCCTGTTGCCCTGCCCGTCCGGTCCGCCGAGCCCGCCTGGTGCCGCCGATCCGCGCCCCGTGCCCCGCCCGTTCGCTGCGTGCGATTCGGTCGATCCAGCCATGCCGCCGACGCTGCCGCCGCCGTATCGTGGGCGGCCAGTGATTCGTTCAGGAGCGAAGGCTGGCCGTGACGACGTTGCTGGTGAGCGGCGCCGACCTGGTGCGGTGCCGGTTCGCCACGTCCCCGCTGTGGGAGACGGTCAACGCGGCCCGCGCCTTCATCGACCCGCGCGTCCGCTCCTACGTCCGGCCCTGGTGGGAGTCGGTGCGGGACCGGCCGCCGGCCGGCGAACTGCTGGCCGTGCAGACCCTCGGCTCCTACAGTGCCGACTTCGTCTGCCTGCCGCCCGACCGCCCCGCGCCGCGGATCGAGGACCAGCTCGTGCAGGTCTGCGCCACCGCGCCCGGGCACGTCGCCGCGGAGCTGGCACGCTGCCGGGACGCCCAGGCCGACCCGCGGGCGCGTGCCCTCATCGACCGCATGCTCGACGACCCGGAGGCCGCCCGCGACCGGCTCGCCGATCAGCTCTACGATGCCTGGCGTGCCCTCGTACTGCCCTGGTGGCCTCGGGTGCGCGAGCTGATCGAGGCCGACGTCACCTACCGGTCACGGCTGCTGGCCGAGCAGGGCCTGGCGGCGGTGATGGCCGGCCTGCACGAGCGGGTGCGCTGGACCGGCACGGCGATCACGGTCCAGTCGCGACGGTCGCACACGCGGGACCTGGGCGGCGCGGGGCTCGTCCTCATGCCCAGTGCGTTCGTGTGGCCCGGCGTGGCGGTCGTCGTGGACGAGCCGTGGCAGCCGACGCTCGCGTATCCGGCGCGGGGCATCGGGGCGCTGCTCGGCGGCCGTGCGGAGCGTCCGCCGGCGCCCGCCGCGCTGGCCCGCCTGCTCGGCCGCACCCGGGCGCGGCTCCTCGCCGACCTGGCCGAGCCCGTCTCGACGTCCGTGCTGGCCGCGCGGCACGGGCTGGGGCCGTCGACCGTGTCGGCCCACCTGACCGCCCTGCGCGACGCGGGCCTGGCCACCGGGCGGCGCAGAGGCCACGAGGTGCGCTATCGGCGCACCGCCCTCGGCGACGCGCTCACCGCCGGGCGCCTCCCGGACGATGCCTGACCGGCCGGGACGGCCGGGCCCCGGCCCGCCCGCCCCGGATCCCGGGCGCGGGGGTCAGGGGACGCGTCCTGCCGGGGGAGTAGGCCGGACGGTACCCGCGGAGGAGTGGAAATCGCGTAATGACGTGTCACCATGGAGGGGACGGACCGACGGGGCCGGTCCGGCGCGACGCCCGGCCGGGCCGGAGGGGCCGGATGGCCGGCCGCGAGACGGGGCGAGGTGCCTGATGAGCGATGTCCTCCTCTTCACGATCAGCCTGGCGGTCACGGTGGTGGGCCTGCTGGGCAGCTGGCCCGCCTACCGGCGGCGCGGGGCCGCGTCGGGCATGCGAGGCGCGGCGTGGTCGCTGGTGCCGATCGGCGCGTATCTCACCGGCCTGACGAAGTTCCTGGCGGACCTGGCGCTCAGCCCGGTCAAGTGGACCGGCGTCGCGGTGCTCGCGCTGGGGGCCGTGCTCTACATGGCTTCGGGAGTGATGCTGCGCCGCGGCGGCGGGCGCCGGAGCGCCGAGGGTGCGCCGGAGCGCAGGAGCGCCGCCGGGACGCCCGCGAAGGGGGCCGTGGAGCGCGCCGGAGCGGCCGCCGACCCCGATCTCGCCGAGGTCGAGAAGATCTTGAAGAACCGTGGCATCAGCTGATGACCTGCAAAGACAGCCGCCTGATGTGACGCTCCGCGTTCGCGTCGTCATGTGCGCGTGACAACGCATGTGGCCTTGATGACGACGAGATCACAATCGAGACACGGGTACTAGCGGTGGCCACCCCGCGGACGTGAGAGTCGTCCCGGGGAGGTAGGTTCCCTCTCCGGTGGGCCTGTTCGCCGGAGTTCCCTCGTTGGGAGTTCCGCCGGGTCCGTAATGACGGCAACGCGGCCGAACGTGGGAGGTACCTGTCGTGACCGCACCGATCGAGGTCACCGGCGCCGAGCTCAGTCAGGAGCCGGGGGCCGGTCTCCCCGCCGAACGGATCCAGGGGCGCTCCCTGGGCCGGATCGCGTGGATGCGGTTGCGGCGCGACAAGGCCGCCATGGGCGGCGGCATCGTGGTGCTGCTGCTCGTCATCGGGGCGGTCATCGGGCCGCACGTCGTGCCCTCGCCGACCGCCTACCACGCCGACCTGATCGACCCGGTGCTCAGCCGGCCCAAGAGCGGGTTCCTGCACTCGGGCATCAGCCTCAAGCACCCGTTCGGCCTGGAACCGGTCAACGGGCGCGACCTGTTCGCCCGCGTGGTCGACGGCGCCCAGTACTCGCTGCTGATCGCCTTCTTCGCCACGATGCTGTCGGTGGTCATCGGGGTGCTGCTCGGCGTCATCGCGGGGTTCTTCGGCGGGTGGATCGACACCCTG
Source organism: Actinomycetota bacterium (assembly GCA_048498315.1). Classification (GTDB taxonomy): domain Bacteria; phylum Actinomycetota; class Actinomycetes; order Streptosporangiales; family Streptosporangiaceae; genus Actinoallomurus. Next base: position 8,772 of record JBEHYF010000050.1, on the reverse strand, counting down.
ATCGCCCGCGCGATGGACGTCTTCCTGGCCTTCCCGATCCTGCTGTTCGCGATCGCCCTGGCCGGCGTCATCCCGAACAAGGCGTTCGGGTTGCAGGGCAACGTGCTCCGGATCTTCGTGCTGATCTTCGTCATCGGCTTCTTCAGCTGGCCGTACATCGGCCGGATCATCCGCGGCCAGACGCTGTCGCTGCGGGAGCGGGAGTTCGTGGACGCGGCGCGTTCGCTGGGTGCCAGGCCGTCCTACATCCTGTTCAAGGAGCTGCTGCCGAACCTCGTCGGGCCGATCCTCGTCTACTCGACGCTGCTGATCCCGACGAACATCTTGTTCGAGGCCGCGTTGTCGTTCCTCGGCGTGGGCATCAACCCGCCGACGCCGACCTGGGGCGGGATGCTGTCGGACGCGGTGCAGGTGTACACCATCGCGCCGCACTTCGTGGTCGTTCCCGGCATGGCCATCTTCATCACCGTGATGGCGTTCAATCTGTTCGGTGACGGCCTTCGCGATGCCCTCGACCCGCGGGTCAATCGCTGAGCCGGACCCGGCGTTTTTCCCTTCCGTCCTACCAGGAGGAGTGCTGTACACCTATGAAGAGATCGACTAGGACCAGAGCGATCGGCCTGATCGCCCTGTCCGCGGCGGGGAGCCTGGCGCTGTCCGCGTGCGGCGGCGGCGGGGGAGGTAACGGGTCTGGCACGAGCACCTCGTTCAACGAGGGCGTGACGAAGATCGTGAACCCGTCCGACGCCAAGGGCGGCACGCTGCGGTTCGTCGACAGTTCGGACTTCGACTCCATGGACCCGGGCAACATGTACTACGCGTTCGCCTGGGACTTCAGCCGCCTGTACGCGCGGCCGCTGGTCACCTTCAAGTCGCAACCGGGCAAGGCGACGCTCGTCCCCGACCTGGCGACCTCGCTGGGGCAGCATAGCGCCGACCTGAAGACCTGGACGTACCACCTCAAGCCGGGCATCAAGTACGACGACGGCACGCCCGTCAAGGCGCAGGACGTCAAGTACGCCGTGGCGCGCAGCAACTACGCGCCGGACGTGCTCAACAAGGGTCCGACATACTTCGCCCAGTACCTGATCAACCCGAACAACTACAAGGGTCCGTACAAGGACAAGAACCTCGACGACTTCAAGGGCGTCACGACCCCTGACGACAGCACGGTCGTCTTCCACCTGAAGCAACCGTTCGCCGAGTTCGACAACCTCGTCTCGATCCCGCAGACGGCGCCCGTGCCGCAGGCCAAGGACACCGGCGACAGCTACCAGCAGCACGTCGTGTCCACCGGCCCGTACAAGCTGGACAGCTACGAGCCGGGGAAGGGCGCGACGCTCAGCAAGAACCCGTACTGGGACCCCAGCACCGACCCGAACCGCAAGCAGCTCGTCGACAAGATCACCTTCCAGGCGAACGTCCAGGCGGACGACGTCGACAACCGGCTGCTGAACGGCCAGGCCGACGTCGACCTCGCCGGCAGCGGCGTGCAGGCCGCGGCGCGCGCCAAGGTGCTCACGAACCCGACGCTGAAGTCCCGGCTGGACGACCCGCTGACGACCTTCATCTGGTACATCCCGATCGACACGCAGGTGAAGCCGTTCGACAACGTGCACTGCCGCCGCGCGATCGAGTACGGCGTCGACAAGACCCTCTTCCAGGCGGCCTACGGCGGCCCGACCGGCGGTGACGTCGCCACCACGGCGCTGCCGATCAACATCCCGGGCGGCCAGAAGTTCGACGACTACCCGACGCCGGGCAACAAGGGCGACGTCGGCAAGGCCAAGCAGGAACTGCAGCAGTGCGGGCAGCCGAACGGCTTCTCGACCACGATGGCCTTCCGCGCCGACCGGCCGAAGGAGAAGGCCGTCGCGCAGGCCGCGCAGCAGTCGCTGGCCCGGATCGGCATCAAGGTCAACCTGGTCAGCTACCCGTCCAACACCTACACCAACGCGCAGATCGGCTCGCCGTCCTTCATGAAGAAGAACGGCATCGGGCTGGCCACGTACGGCTGGGGCGCCGACTTCCCGACCGGCTTCGGCTACCTGTCGCAGGTGTTCGACGGCACCGCGATCAAGCAGGCCGGCAACTCGAACGTGTCGAGCCTGGACGACCCGACGATCAACGACCTGTTCAAGAAGGTCGTGCAGGAGCCCGACGCCAACAAGCGGGCGCAGATATACGCCCAGATCAACCAGCAGGTGATGCAGCAGGCGGCGATCGTTCCCGAGGTCTACGTCAAGCCGCTGCTCTACCGGCCGCCGAACCTGACGAACATCTACGTCAACGACGGCTTCGGCATGTACGACTACGCCAATATCGGGGTCAAGGCAACCAAGTAAGAGGCAGGTGAAAGGCATGGGTGGCCGGCACGGCGCCACAAACGCCGTGCCGGCCATCCGGGCCGTCTCCCGTGTTCGCATATATCGTCCGGCGTCTGCTCAGCGCGATTCTGCTGCTGCTCATCGTCACCGCGATCACATTCGCGATCTTCTTCCTCGTGCCGAGGCTGGCCGGCCAGTCCGTCGACGATCTGGCGGCGCGGTACGCGGGGCGTGACATCACCCCCGCCGTCCTCGCGGGCATCAAGGCCAAGCTCGGTTTCGACAAGCCGCTGATCGTGCAGTACTGGGACTTCGTCAAGGGTCTGGTCGTCGGCGCGCACTACGACACGGGCACCGACAAGACGTACTGTCCGCCTCCGTGCTTCGGCTACTCATTCCGCAGCAACGTGCCGGTGTGGCACCTGCTCGTCACGCGCGCACCGGTGACCTTCTCGATCGCCATCGGCGCGGCCGTGCTGTGGCTGGTCGGCGGCGTCACCACCGGCGTCATCTCGGCGCTGCGCAAGGGCAGCTTCGCCGACCGCCTCTCCATGGGCGTCGCGCTGGCCGGCGTGTCGCTGCCGATCTTCTTCACCGGCCTGCTGTCGCTGGGGATCTTCGCTTACAACCTGCACCTCTTCCCGGTGTCGCAGTACGTGCCGTTCACCCAGAATCCGGTGCAATGGGCCTACAACCTCATCCTGCCGTGGGTGACGCTGGCGTTCCTGTACGCCGCAATGTACGCGCGGCTCACCAGGGCGGGCATGCTGGAGACCCTGTCGGAGGACTACATCAGAACGGCGCGGGCCAAGGGCCTGCCGGAACGCGCGGTCATCATCAAGCACGCGTTGCGGGCCACGCTCACGCCGATCATCACGATCTTCGGCCTGGACATCGGCGTGCTCCTCGGTGGCGCGGTGCTCACCGAGTCGACGTATTCTCTCCAGGGGCTCGGCCGGCTGGCGATCGATGGGATCGACCAGAGCGACCTGCCCGTGGTGCTCGGTGTGACGATGGCCACCGCCTTCTTCGTCGTCCTGGCGAATCTCGTCGTCGACATCCTGTACGCGGTCGCCGATCCGAGGGTGAGGTTGACATGATCGAGGACGACCGTCCCGCCGAGGCGACCGTCGCGACGCACGCGCCGACGGCCTTCCTCGACGTCCGCGACCTGCGGATCCACTTCCCGACCGACGACGGCCTGGTCAAGTCGGTCGACGGCCTGTCCTTCAGCCTCGAACGCGGCCGCACGCTCGGCATCGTCGGCGAGTCCGGGTCGGGCAAGAGCGTGACCAGCCTCGGCATCCTGGGCCTGCACAACCGCAACAACGCGCGGGTCTCCGGGGAGATCTGGCTCGACGGGCAGGAGCTGGTCGGCTCCAGCCCGGAGCAGGTGCGCCGGGCGCGGGGCAAGAAGATGGCGATGATCTTCCAGGACCCGCTGACCTCGATGAACCCGTACTACACGGTCGGCAAGCAGATCATCGAGGCGTACCGGCTGCACAACGACGTCTCGAAGCAGGTCGCGCGCAAGCACGCCATCGACATGCTCGGGCGCGTCGGCATCCCGCAGCCGGACCGGCGCGTCGACGACTACCCGCACCAGTTCTCCGGCGGCATGCGGCAGCGGGCGATGATCGCGATGGCGCTGTCGTGCGACCCGGAGCTGCTCATCGCCGACGAGCCGACGACGGCGCTCGATGTGACCGTGCAGGCGCAGATCCTGGACCTGATCCGCGACCTGCAGCGGGAGTTCAACTCCGCGGTCATCATCATCACCCACGACCTCGGGGTGGTTGCCGAGCTGTCGGACGACATCCTGGTGATGTACGGCGGCCGCTGCGTCGAGTACGGGGGAGTGGAGGACATCTTCCACGCGCCCGAGCACCCGTACACGTGGGGGCTGCTCGGCTCCCTGCCGCGCCTCGACCGGGACCGCGCCGAGCGGCTCCTGCCCATCAAGGGCTCCCCGCCCAGCCTCATCAACGTGCCGCCCGGCTGTGCGTTCAATCCGCGCTGCGCCTATGCGAAGCTGAACGGCGGCCGGTGCGAGACCGAGCGGCCGGAGCTGCGCGAGGTCGCCCCGGGCCACAAGGTCGCCTGCCACCTGAGCAGGGAGGACCGGCACCGCATCTGGAACGAAGAGATCCGGCCGAAGCTGTGAGCGGAGAGATCGTGACCACACCCGACAGCGCCGCCGCCCCGCAGCCTCAGGCCGGAGGCGCGGAGCGCGAGGCACTCCTCGACGTCCGCGGATTGCGCAAGCACTTCCCCATCCACCAGGGCGTGCTGTTCCGGCGCCAGGTGGGCGCGGTCAAGGCGGTCGACGGCGTCGACTTCTCGGTGCGGCCGGGCGAGACGTTCGGCCTCGTGGGGGAGTCCGGCTGCGGCAAGACCACCACCGGGCGAATGATCACCCGCCTGATCGAGCCGACCGACGGCAAGATCGTCTTCGACGGCCGGGACATCACCCACATGTCCCAGCGCGAGCTGCGCCCGCTGCGCCGCGACGTTCAGATGATCTTCCAGGACCCGTACTCGTCGCTGAACCCGCGCAAGACGGTCGGCGCGATCGTCGGGGCGCCGTTCCACCTGCAGGGCGTCAAGACCGAACACGGCGTCAAAAAGGCCGTACAGGAGCTGCTCGACGTCGTCGGCCTCAACCCCGAGCACTACAACCGGTACCCGCACGAGTTCTCCGGCGGCCAGCGGCAGCGCATCGGCATCGCCCGCACCCTCGCGCTGCGGCCGAAGCTGATCGTCGCGGACGAGCCGGTGTCGGCGCTCGACGTGTCGATCCAGGCGCAGGTCGTCAACCTGCTGGAGGACCTGCAGGACGAGTTCGACCTGACGTACGTCGTCATCGCGCACGACCTGTCGGTGGTGCGCCACATCTCCGACCGCGTCGGCGTCATGTACCTCGGCAAGATGGTCGAGCAGGCCGACGCCAAGGACCTGTACGCCACGCCGATGCACCCCTACACGGTCGCGCTGCTGTCGGCGGTGCCGATCCCCGACCCGTCGCAGCGCAGGAACCGCGAGCGGATCCGCCTGCAGGGCGACGTGCCCAGCCCGATCAACCCGCCGCCCGCCTGCCCGTTCCACACCCGGTGCTGGAAGGCGCAGGAGGTGTGCGGCACGGTCGAGCCGCCGTTGGTCGAGATCACACCGGGGCACCGGGTGGCCTGCCACTTCCCGGAGAACGCCACCGCCGGCGAGACGCCGAAGGCCGCCGAGTCCGCCGAGGAGGCGGCGCGGCAGGCATCCCTGCCCGACTGACGCCGGCGTCGGTCCGCCCTCGGCGCAGGCCGGTACCTTACTGTGCAAAGGCGGCGGGTGGTGACGTCATTCCTCCCGCGTCCGGTTTCTCCCGGGATCCTGCCGGCCATCCGGCGTGCGGCATGTCATCCGGCCCTGCCCGACTCCGCGTGAGACACCCGGGGCCTCGCGTCCGGTGCGAGGCCCTGGCGGCGATGGCGCCGTCGGGATGGCGGTGCATGGCCGGCCCGGCCGTACCTGGCCGGTCCGCCGGCGTGGCGATCGCTCCGGCCGTCCCGCGCGGACCCCGCGCCCGGAGCGAACCGCGACGCGAACGGCGCCGGCGGCGCGACCACCGAACGGTGGGGCGCCCGGTATGGCATCCCCGGCGGCGGCCGTGGCAACGCGCCCGCGCACCGGGGACGCTTTCCGGGCGAACGTGGTCGCGTGTCCGCCCTCCGGCCGGGTGGTGAACGTCTCACTCCCTGCGCTTGGTGCAATCCTGCACTGGTTGCAATGATTTCTCCGTGAGAGTGAGACTCGTCGCCCTCGGCCTGCCGCTCGCCCTCGTCCTGGCCGGCTGCGGCGGTGGCGGGCGGCCCGCACCGCGGCCGGACACGTCCTTCGACGAGGCTTCCGCCCGGATCGTCCACGCCTCCACGGCCGCCGGCGGCACGCTCCGGCTGCTGCTCACCGACGCCCCCGAGTCGCTCGACCCGGGGAACATGGGCCTGGCCTACGAGGCCGACCTCGCCCGCCTCTACGCCCGGTCTCTCGTGACCTACGCACCGACCCCCGGCGCGGCCGGGCTCCGCCTCGTCCCCGACCTCGCCGAGGGCCTCGGCCGCCCGAGCGACGGCGGCCGCGCCTGGACCTACCGGCTGCGCCCCGGCCTCACCTACGAGGACGGCACGCCGGTGCGCGCCGCCGACGTCAAGTACGCGGTGGCGCGCAGCAACTACAGCGCCCAGCTCACCAACGGCCCCCACGAGCTGCGGGACGCCCTCGCCGGTCTCTACCGGGGCCCCTACCTCGACCCCGACCTCGGCCATTTCACCGGCATCACCACCCCCGACGACCGCACCGTCGTGTTCCACCTCAAGCGGCCGGACCACGACTTCGACGCGCTCGTCGCCGGCCCCGACACCGCGCCGGTGCCGCGTGCCAGGGACACCCGGCTGAACTACGAGCGTCACCCGCTGTCGACCGGCCCGTACCGGTTCCTGCGGCACGACGTCGGCCGGGACTTCACGCTCGTACGGAACCCGCGCTGGCACGACGACCCGAATCGGGCCGCGCTGCCCGACCGCATCGAGGTCACCGAGCGGGTCGCCGCCGCCGACGTCGACGCCCGCCTGCTGGCCGGCAGCGCCGACGCCGACCTGTCCGGCGCGGGCGTGCTGCCCGCCACGCGCCGGGCGATCCTGGCGTCCGCGCAGCGGCGCGCCCGCGCCGACGACCCGTTCACCGGCCTGCTCCACTACGCCGCCCTGTCCACCCGCGTGCGGCCCTTCGATGATCTGCACTGCCGGCTCGCGGTGCGCTACGCCGCCGACCGGCAGGCGATACAGGCGGCGTACGGCGGGCCCGCCGCCGGCGCCATCGCCACGGGCGTCCTCCCGCCGACGGTGCTCGGCCACCGGCAATCGGCCGGCTTCGCCCGCGACCCGGACCGGGCACGCCGGGAGCTGAGCGCCTGCGGCCGGCCCGGCGGGTTCGGCACCGCCATCGCCGTGCGCTCCGACCGGCCCGGAGACGTCGCCGCCGCCCGCGCGCTGAGCGCCTCGCTCGCCGCGGTCGGCATCCGCGCCCGCGTCACGGTGCTGTCTTCGTTCAAATGGGGAAGCACCGCCGGCTCGCCCGCCTATGTCCGCGCGCACGGGATCGGCATCGTGATCGACGCCTGGGCCGCGTACCGGCCGACCGGCGAGGCGTTCCTGGCCCCGCTCACCGGCCCGGTCACGAAGCTCAACAACCGGAATCTCGCGGAGCTGGACGACCCCGCCGTGAACCGGCTCCTCGCCGAGGCCCGCGCCGCCGCGGACCCGCGGCGCCGCGCGGAGCTGTGGGCGCGCGCCGACGAGGCCGTGATGGCGTCCGCGGCGCTGCTGCCGCTCGTCGACGAGCGCACGGTCCTGTACCGCCCGGACACCCTGCGCAACGTCTACGTCCAGCCCGCCTACGGAATGTACGACCTGGCCTCGCTGGGCACCGCCCGCCGCTGAGCCGCCGGCGCACACCGCGCCATGCACACCGCTCCGCGCCGACAACCCCACCGCGCCGGGGCCGTCCACCATGCGCGCCGCGCCATGCACACCGCTTCAGGATCGGCCGGGGCGGCCCGGGCCGGCCGATCCTCGCCGCGCCAGGGCGGGCCACCCGGCGCGGTCGGCGCCGGCGTCCCGGGGCGGGGGTCCGGCCGGCCCCGGCACCCGCGCGGGCGGCGTCTCCCGTGGAAGTCGGCGCCCCGGATGCGGGAGCGGGCGTGGCTCCGGTACGCCGGAGCCGCTGGAGCGATCGCGCCCCGGAGCGTGCACCGGGCGCGTGGGAGGGGCGCCGCTCCGCGGACCGGCGCCCCTCAAAAGACGACGTGCTACTCGAACGCGATCGCCCGGAGCACGTCGAGGCGGGACGCCCGCCACCCCGGCCACAGCGCGGCGAGCACGCCGATCAGCGCCGCCGGCACCAGGTAGCCGACCAGCGTGGGCGTGGGGATGCTCGACGTCGCCGCGCATCACCGCCACCGGCGGGATCTTCGCGGCCCGGCGGGCCGGGAAGTAGGCCGCCACGACCGTCACCGTGACGCCCACGACGTACGACCACAGCACCGGCTTGCAGGTGAAGGTCGGCCCACCGCCCAGGTCCGCGCCGGACGCCTTGAACAGCGCACGCAGCCCGACCGCCAGGCCGAGCGTCGACCCGACGACGCCCACGCCGGCGGCCTCGCCGAGCACGGCACGGGTGACCTGGCGTTGCGGAGGGTCACCTTCGCGATCATTGGGAGCCGACACCCGGCAGCTCGAAGCCCTTCATGCGCTCCAGCACCTTCTCGGCGGTCGGGTCGGTCATCTGGTCGACCAGCCGGCCGGCCCGCAGGCGGAGCGCCGCCCCGCGGCTCCTCCTGCGAGATGACGGACGACGCCCGACCGGCTAACCCTGACCCGGCTGGGTCAGGCCGGTCTCATAG
>JBEHYF010000049.1:0-35261 GCA_048498315.1 Actinomycetota bacterium | reverse complement strand
GGGCGTGCGCGGCGGCACGATGAAGCTCGCCTGCCCGCGGGTGCCGAGCTCGGGCTCGACGGAGGCGACGACGACGTGGACGTCGGCGATGCCGCCGTTCGTGGCCCACGTCTTGGTGCCGTTGATCACCCACTCGTCCTTGGCTTCGTCGTAGACGGCGCGGGTGCGGATGGAGCCGACGTCGGAGCCGGCGTCGGGCTCGGACGCGCAGAAGGCGCCGAGCTTGATGTCGTCGGTGCTGCCGAACATCTGCGGGACCCACTCGCCGATCTGCTCGTTGGTGCCGGTGGCGGCGACGGAGACGGCGGCCAGGCCGGAGCCGACGATCGACAGGCCGATGCCGGCGTCGCCCCAGAACAGCTCCTCGAAGGCGACCGGGATGCCGAGGCCGGAGGGCTCCATCCACTGGCCGGCGAAGAAGTCGAGCGAGTACAGCCCGATCTTGGCGGCCTCCTGAAGGATCGGCCAGGGCGTCTCCTCGCGCTCGTCCCATTCCTGGCCGGCGGGGCGGATGACGTCCTTGGCGAACTCGTGCACCCACTGCTGGACGTCTCGAACGTCGTCGTTGAGTTCGAGCGAGAAGCCCGAGGCGCCGTCGTCCGGCATGGTTCCTCCGTTCAGCACGCCACGCCGTCCGTGGCAGCACTATTGGACTCGACGTCTCTTAAGATAACCGGTCGAGTGTTACTAGCGGTAACAGGATGGCCAGAGTCACAGCACGACCAGGATGCGATCCACACGTGGCCGGCGGGGCTGTTACGAGGGGGTAACACCGAGTACGCTGCCGGGGGCGTACGAGGTAACTTTTGTCGCCGTCTGCCCTTCGGTCCCCCTGATCACGCCGATAAGAACGGGAGTCTGAGTGGGTCTGCCCGATTCCCCCCGTCGTCGGGACGCCCGCCACGGCCGTGTGCTGCTCTTCGGCGCCACGGTGCTGGCCGTCGTACTGGTCGCGTCGCTGATCGCCGTGTTCTGGCCGTCGAACCCGCAGACGCACGTCACCGCGTACTTCGAGCGCGCGACCGGCGTGTACCCGGGCACCGAGGTCCGCGTCCTCGGCGTCAAGATCGGCAAGGTCACCAAGGTGACCCCCGAGGGCAACATGGTCGAGGTCACGATGGCCTACGACGCCAAGCGCAAGATCCCGGCGAACGCGCAGGCCGTCATCATCGTGCCCTCACTGGTCGCCGACCGGTACATCCAGTTCACCCCGGTCTATCGCGGAGGCCCCGCACTGAAGGACGGCGCGACGCTGTCGCTGTCGAACACCGAGGTGCCGGTGGAGCTGGACGACGCCAACCAGGCCGTCAACGAGCTGGCCAAGGCGCTCGGCCCGCAGGGCGCGAACGCGCAGGGCGCGCTGTCCAGGCTGCTGAAGAACAGCGCGCAGACGCTGAACGGGCAGGGCGCGAACTTCAAGCAGACTCTCCAGGACCTGTCCGAGGTGAGCCGCATCCTCGCCGACAACAGCGGCAACACCACCCAGACGATCAGCAACCTCGCCAAGATCACCCAAGCGATGGCGGAGAGCGACAAGCAGATCCGCGCGTTCTCCCAGAGCCTCGCCACCGTGTCGGGCTCGCTGAACGGCGAGCGTGCCGAGCTGCGCGCGGCGCTGAAGAGCCTGACGGTCGCGCTGCAGGAGGTCTCGCAGTTCGTCAAGGACAACAAGTCGGAGGTGGCCGCGAACGTCCAGGGCCTGGCCCAGGTTACCGGCATCCTGGTCAAGGAGAAGCAGGGCCTGGAGCAGTTCCTGGACAACGCCCCCGTCGCGGCGACCAACGCGATGCAGGTCTACGACGCCCAGGACGGCACCCTGCACGCCCGCCTCAACCTCATGCAGTCGCAGAACATCGCGATGTGGCTGTGCTCGCTGGCCTACTCGCTGGGCGCGCCGCCGAAGCAGTGCGAGACGCTGCTCAAGCCGCTGAACGCCCTGGGCGCGCCGCTCAGCGCGCTCGCCCTGGACGCGTCGGGTCTGACCGCGGCGACGACCCACTACGATGTCGTGCCGCCGCCGCCGGACGCGTACGGCTCCGGCTCGGCTCCGAAGAGCGGCGGGCCGGGGACGAAGACGCAGCAGGGCGGCGCGAACCCGGACCCGACGTTCGGCGGGATCATGGCGCCTCCGTCACATGGCTGACCGCCCACGAGGACCCCGTTCGCCCGCGTGGACCGTCGGCGGAGACGGCGGGCGGGTCACTCGTCGGCGTGCTGGTCCAGGAAGCGGTACACGTCGGCCTCGTCCACGCCGGGGAAGGCGCCGGGCGGCAGCACGGCCAGCACGTGGGAGTGCGCGCGCGCCGACGGCCAGACGTACCCCTGCCAGCGCTGGGCCAGCTCGGCGGGCGGGAGCTGGCAGCAGTCGCCGTCCGGGCAGGACGACTTGACCCGGCGGTTCGTGTCACGGCCGCGGAACCAGCGGGAGTGCTCGAACGGCACGCCGAGGGTGATGGCGAAGTCGCGCTCGTGGCTCGGGTCGATGTGCGCCAGGCACCAGTACGTGCCGGTCGGCGTATCGGTGTACTGATAGTAGACCGAGAAGCGGTCCTCGGCCGCGAACACCCGCCGCCCGGCCCACTGCCGGCACATCCGCTGGCCCTCGATGGCACCGTGCTCGTCGGCCGGGAAGACCAGGCCGTCGTTGGCGTAGGCCTTGTAGATGATGCCGCTCTCGTCGTTCTTGGCGAAGTGCACCGGCAGGCCGAGGTGGTGGGTGGCCAGGTTGGTGAAGCGGTGCGCGGCCATCTCGTACGAGACGGCGAAGACGTCGGACAGGTCCTCGATCGACAGATCGCGGTTGGCCTTGGCCTCCCTGAGGTACGGCACGACGGTCCGCTCGGGCAGCAGGGTGGCCGCGGCGTAGTAGTTCGCCTCGACGCGCTGGCGGAGGAAGTCGGCGAAGTCGCGCGGCACCGCGTGCTCCAGCGCGATGTGGCCGAGCGTCTGCAGCAGGATGGTGCGCGGCGTGTGCATGCCGAGCTGCTCGCGTTCGAGGTAGATGCGCCGGTTGCGCAGGTCGGTGACGGACCGGACCGAGCGCGGCAGATCCTGGACGTAGCGCAGGGTGAACCCGAAGTGCGTGACCAGCGCCAGCAGCATGCCCTGGGAAAGCGCCCCGGACCGGTACCCGGCGGCCTCCAGCGACTTGGCGGCGACCTGCTCGATCTCGCCGAAGTAGTTGCCGCGCTCGCGCATCTGCCGGCGCAGCTCGGCGTTGGCCTTGCGGGCGTCTTCCGGGCTGGCCGTGGGCTTGGTGCGGCTCCGCTTGACCTCCTCGTACAGGGCGAGGAGGTGTTCGAGCACGTCGTTGGGCACCCGTTTGCCGACCTTCAGGTGCGGCAGGCCGAGCGCCTGGTACACCGGGTCGCGCTGCGCCTCCTCCAGCGCGATCTCCAGCTGGGCGCGGTGGTTGGGCGGCTGCTTGCGGAGGAGTTCCTCGATCGGAACCTCGAGCGCGGCGGCGAGCGCCTGGAGGAGGGACAGTTTCGGCTCACGCCGGCCGTTCTCGAGCAGCGAGAGCTGGGAGGGCGCCCGGCCGACGCGTTCTCCCAGGTCGGAGAGGGTGTAGCCGCGCGCCCTCCGCAGGTAGCGGAGCCGCTGGCCGAACGTCACGAGGTCTAGACCATTCGTCAAGTTCGGCACTTCTTCAATTTGAAACCCTGTCATGAGTTCATGATAGAGGAACTTTTCCAGTTCTTCTTATTACTCATCGGTTCCCATCGGTCGTTGGGGGCCAGAAAGTAGAACACAAGCACCCAGGGGACGACATAGGAGGGCAGTATCCATGAGCGACCGTCGCCTCAAGGGCGCAGCCGAGGAGCTGCAGCGTCAGTGGCAGACCGACCCGCGGTGGAAGGACGTCCAGCGGACCTACACCGCCGAGGACGTGATCCGCCTGCGCGGCTCGGTCCAGGAGGAGCACACCCTCGCCCGGCTCGGCGCGGAGCGCCTGTGGAAGCTGCTGCACGAAGAGGAGTACATCAACGCGCTCGGCGCGCTGACCGGCAACCAGGCCGTCCAGCAGGTGCGCGCCGGCCTGAAGGCGATCTACCTGTCCGGCTGGCAGGTCGCGGCCGACGCCAACCTCGGCGCGCAGACCTACCCGGACCAGAGCCTCTACCCGGCCAACTCGGTGCCGGCCGTCGTGCGCCGCATCAACAACGCGCTGCTGCGTGCCGACCAGATCACCTGGTCCGAGGGCGACGAGAAGGCGCCGTACTGGCTGGCGCCGATCGTGGCCGACGCCGAGGCCGGTTTCGGTGGTGTGCTGAACGCGTTCGAGCTGATGAAGGGCATGATCGCGGCGGGCGCGGCCGGTGTGCACTGGGAGGACCAGCTCGCATCCGAGAAGAAGTGCGGCCACCTCGGCGGGAAGGTGCTCATCCCGACCGGCCAGCACATCAAGACGCTGAACGCCGCCCGCCTCGCCGCCGACGTCTGCGGCGTCCCCTCGCTGATCATCGCGCGGACCGATGCCCAGGCCGCGACGCTGCTGACCAGCGACGTGGACGAGCGCGACCGCAAGTTCGTCACCGGCGAGCGGACCGCGGAGGGCTTCTACCGGGTGCGCAACGGCCTGGAGGCGTGCATCGACCGCGGCCTATCATACGCGCCGTACGCGGACCTGCTGTGGATGGAGACCGGCACGCCCGACCTCGACGTCGCCCGGCGCTTCGCCGAGGCGATCAAGGCCGAGTACCCGGACCAGGTGCTCGCCTACAACTGCTCGCCGTCGTTCAACTGGAAGAAGCACCTCGACGACTCGACGATCGCCAAGTTCCAGCGCGAACTCGGCCACATGGGGTACAAGTTCCAGTTCATCACCCTGGCCGGCTTCCACTCGCTGAACTACTCGATGTTCCACCTCGCCAAGGGCTACGCGGAGGACGGCATGACGTCCTACGTGGAGCTGCAGGAGGCGGAGTTCGCCGCGGAGAAGCACGGCTACACCGCCACCAGGCACCAGCGCGAGGTCGGCACCGGTTACTTCGACCTGGTCAGCACGGCGATCTCGCCGGACTCCTCCACGGTGGCGCTGAAGGGCTCCACCGAGGAGGAACAGTTCGTCACGGCTCACTGAGGAACGACAGATCCAGGTCGGAGCGGTGGCCCCCGGCAGTTGCCGGGGGCCACCGCTCGTTCGCGTCCGCGCCACGGTGCGCGCCGGTATCCCCACCACGACAGACGTCGGCTCAGGCATCGCGACGCAGGCGTCCATATCCGCACCACGACGCGCGCCCGTGTCGAGCGCCACAACGCGCATCCATACCTCCGCCACGCCTCCGGTGTCCCCGCACCGCGGCGCGCGCCGCTGCCGGCGCCGCCGACGCGCGCGTCCGGCACCGGTACGCCGTCGCGGGCTGTGGCCGATTCCGGCAGCGGCCTCACCCGTGTCCGCACCGGCACGGTGCGGTAGCCCTTGTAGCCCTTTGTGGCCAAGGCCTGGACAACGGGCGTACCGGCGGGGGAGAGTCGCAACGTCCTAATTGATCTTCTGCACGAGGTACCCCCACATGCGCAGAACATCGCGGCTCGTGACCGTCGGCACCGCCATCGCCTGCCTGGCGGCCCTCGGGCCGGCCGCCTCCGCCGGCCCCCGCCCGCACTACACGCCGGGCGCCCCCGGCGTGGGCGACCCGTACTTCCCGCTGGAGGGCAACGGCGGGTACGACGCCCAGCACTACGACCTCGACCTCGGCTTCGACCCGGCGTCCGGCCGGCTCGACGGCGTGGTCACGATGACCGCGCGCGCCACCCAGGACCTGTCCCGGTTCGACCTGGACCTGCAGCAGCTCACCGTGCACCGGGTCACCGTCGACGGGCATGCGGCCGCCTTCCGGCACGACGGCCAGGAGCTGATCATCACACCGCGGCACGGCCTGCGGAAGAACTCCCGGTTCGCGGTCTCGGTCGCGTACGGCGGCGTGCCGCAGACGATCGTCGGCTCGCCGGTCGTGTTCGGCTCCCCGTACGGTTTCGTGCACACCGACGACGGGGCGTTCATGGGCGACGAGCCCAACGCCTCCTCCACCTGGTTCCCGTGCAACGACCACCCGAGCGACAAGGCGTCGTACACGTTCCGCATGACGGTGCCGAAGAACCTGTCGGTGATCGCGAACGGCCGCCTGCTGTCGCAGCGCACCCGTGGCGACAAGGCGACCTTCGTCTGGAACGAGCCGTACCCGATGGCCACCTACCTGGCCACGGCGGACATCGGCCAGTGGCAGTTCAAGAACGGGCGGACGCCGTCCGGGATCCCGGAGACCGTCGCGGTCGACCCGAAGCTCATCGGCCGGGACCCGAACCATCCGGACCCGATGGCGTTCTTCTATGACACCACCGCGCAGGTCACGGACCTGTGGTCGAAGACGTTCGGGAAGTTCGCCTTCGACTCGACCGGCGCCATCGCCGACCTGGCGACCTACAACGGCAAGGCGATCGGCTTCTCCCTGGAGACGCAGACCCGGCCGCTCTACTCCGACGTGCGCAGCTCCAACACCATCGCGCACGAGCTGGCCCACCAGTGGTTCGGCGACGCCGTGTCGGTCCAGGACTGGAGCGACGTGTGGCTCAACGAGAGCTTCGCGACGTTCGCGCAATGGCTGTGGGCGCAGGACCAGGGCGGCCTCAGCGTGCACGACCAGGCCCTCGCCGTCTACAACCGGCATCCGTCCACCGACTCGTGGTGGAACGTCGTGATCGCCGACCCGAAGCGGGACACGATGTTCCACGATCGGGTCTACAGCGGCGGTGCCATGGTGCTGCAGTTCCTGCGCGAGAAGATCGGCGACACGGCGTTCTTCGCGCTGCTGCACACGTGGTTCGAGCAGCACAAGTACGCCAACGGCAGCACCCGCCAGTTCACCGCCCTGGCGAACCGGATCTCGGGCCGGGACCTCGACTCCTTCTTCCAGACCTGGCTCTGGTCCCCCGGCAAGCCGGCCCTGCCGCAGAGCCGACCGGCCGGGTGAGACCCGCCTTCCCGATCGCACCGGCGACGGCGTCGACGCCGTCGCCGGTGTCGTCTTCAGGTGGCCGGGGACGGCCGAAAAACACTGGCCGCCGCTGCTCCCTCGCCGTACCGTATGAGTTCGCCACCCCGTACGCCCCCGCGTGCGGGGTGCTTGCGCGCGCCCATTCGCGCTACGAGCGGTGATGAGGAGGTCACGGTGCGAACCTACGCCTGGATCGCGGCGTACGCGTTCCGGCGCTACAGCACCTATCGGGCGGCGGCGATCTCGGCGACCTTCACGAACACGATCTTCGGGTTCCTGCGCGCGTACGTGCTGACCGCGCTGTGGCACGCGCGGCCCTCCCTCGGCGGGTACGACGTGACCGACGCGGTGACGTTCAGCTTCCTCACCCAGGCCCTGATCGAGCCGGTGCGGGTGTTCGGCGGCAGCCTCGACCTGACCGAGCGCATCCGCAACGGCGACGTCGCCGTCGACCTGCACCGGCCGGCCGACCTGCAGGGCTGGTGGTTCGCCGACGACCTGGGCCGGGCGGGCTTCGCGCTGGTGTCGCGGAGCGTGCTGCCGCTGGCAGCGGGCGGGCTGCTGTTCCGGCTGCGCTGGCCCGGCCCGGCCGCCTGGGCGGCGTTCGCGGTGGCCGTGCTGCTGGCGGTGCTGGTCTCGTTCGGGCTGCGGTACCTGACGTCGCTGGCGGTGTTCTGGCTGCACGACCACCGGGGCGTGCACGCCGTCTCCCTGGTCACGACGCTGTTCTTCTCCGGCATGATCACCCCGCTGGTGACCTTTCCCGGGCCGCTCCGCACCGCCGCGGAGATGCTGCCGTGGTCGGCGCTGGTGCAGCTGCCGGCCGACGTCTTCCTCGGCCGACGCACCGACCTGCTCGCCGTGTACGGCTTCCAGGCGGCGTGGGCGGCCGCGCTCCTGCTGGCCGGACGGCTGCTCACGGCCGCCGCCCGGCGGAGGCTGGTGATCAACGGTGGCTGAACCCGGGCGTAGCGGCGTGGCCGCGCCGGTGCGTGACTACGCGCTGCTGGCCGGCACCTGGACGCGCGCGGCCGCGCAGTACCGCGCGTCCATGCTCATGCTGATCGTCACGCAGGCGGTCGTGCAGTCACTCGACCTGGCCGCCATCCTGATCATCTTCGGGCACACGTCGCGGCTCGGCGGGTTCGCCCTGCCGGAGGTGATGTTCCTGTACGGGACGGCGGGCGTGTCGTTCGCGCTCGCCGACCTGACCTTCGGCACCGCCGAGACCCTCGGCGAGCACATCCGCCTCGGCACCCTGGACGCCATGCTCGTACGGCCGGTGAGCCCGCTGGTGCAGCTCGCGACCGAGGAGTTCTCGCCGCGCAGGCTCGGCAAGCTGGTGCCGACCGGCGCCGTCCTCGTACTCGCGCTGGCCCGGCTGCACGTGCGGTGGACGCCCGGTCGCGTCGTGATGGTGCCGCTCATGCTCGCGAGCGGCGTGTGGATCTTCGCTGCGCTGTGGGTGCTGACCGCGGCGTGGCAGTTCGCCGTCGTCGACGGCCGGCAGGCGATGAACTCCGTCACCTACGGCGGGGCGTACCTCGCCCAGTACCCGCTGAGCATCTACGGTCGCGATCTGCTGCGCGGCCTGACCTGGGTGGTCCCGCTGGCGTTCGTCAACTGGCAGCCCGCCCTGTACGTCCTCGGCCGTCCCGATCCGCTGGGCCTGCCGGTGGTGTTCCGCTTCGCCTCCCCGCTCGTCGGGGCGGCGCTGACCGTCCTCGCCGCGCTGGCCTGGCGCACGGGCCTGCGGCACTACCGATCCACGGGGAGCTGAGCGCGTGATCGAGGTGCACGAGGTGACCAAGTCGTTCACGGTCCGGCGCCGCGCCGGGCGGTGGCGGCGCGACCGCTCCGTCGCCGTCGCGGTGGAACGGATCTCCTTCACCGTCGCGGCCGGCGAGTTCGTCGGCTACCTCGGGCCGAACGGCGCCGGGAAGTCAACGACGATCAAGATGCTCACCGGGATCCTCACGCCGACGTCCGGGCGGGTGCGGGTGGCCGGCCTCGAGCCGTCCCGGCAGCGCACGACGCTCGCGCGCCGGATCGGCGTGGTCTTCGGCCAGCGCACGACGCTGTGGTGGGACCTGCCGCTGCGCGACAGCCTGGCGCTCATCCGCCACCTGTACCGCGTCGACCCGGCCGCGCACCGCGCCCGCCTGGCCGAGCTGACCGAGCTGCTGGAGCTCGGCGCGTTCCTCGACACGCCGGTGCGGCAGCTCAGCCTCGGCCAGCGGATGCGCGGCGACCTGGCGGCGGCGCTGCTGCACGACCCGCCGCTGCTGGTGCTCGACGAGCCCACCATCGGCCTCGACGTCATCAGCAAGGCCACCGTGCGCGGCTTCCTCGCCCGGCTGAACGCCGAGCGGGGCACGACGATCCTGCTGACCACGCACGACCTGGGGGACATCGAGCGTCTGTGCCGCCGCGTCATGGTCATCGACCACGGGCGGCTGGCCTACGACGGATCACTGGCGGAGCTGCGCGCCACCGCCGACGCCGAGCGGGTCCTGCTCGTCGACCTGGCCGGCCCGTCGCCGCCGATCGAGGTGGACGGCGCCCGGTTCGTCCGCGCGGAGGGGCCGCGGCAGTGGCTTGCGGTCCCGCCGCAGGTCAACGCCGCGGCGGTGGTCGCCGCGGTCGCGGCGCGGTACGCGGTCGACGACATCGCGCTGCGCGAGCCCGACATCGAGGACGTCGTGACGCGGCTGTACCGCTCGGGGGTCCCGGCCGGGTCCTCACCCGCGAGCACGGCCGGATCATGACCCGCGTCCCGGCCGGGTCGTGACCGGCGGTGCTACGGCCGCCCGGCGGCGACGCGAGGCCAGACGGCCGCCGCGCGGCGCGCGCCGCCGCGGTCGGCGTCGGGCTCCCCGGCCGGGACCCCGTTGAGCACGGTGCCCAGCAGCGTGACGTCCACGGCCCGAAGCTGCTCGACCGCCCGCACCACCTGCTCGCGTCGTGTCCTGCCGTACCGCGTGACCAGCACGGTGCCCGCGCAGGCCTTGGCGAGGATGGCCGCGTCGGTGACCGGCAGCAGCGCCGGCGTGTCGACGAGGACGATGTCGGCGCGGCTCCGCAGCTCGTCGAGCACCCACAGCATCTCCTCCGAGGCGAGCAGCTCGCTCGGGTTCGGCGGGATCGGTCCGCCCGGCAGCACCGACAACGCGCCCGGTCCGCACTCCTGGAGCGCGTCGTCCAGCCGCGCCGTGCCCCGCAGGACGTCCGACAGGCCCACCGAGCCGTCGGCGCCGAGGTAGCCGGCGGCGCGCGACGTCCGCAGGTCGGCGTCGACGAGGACGACCCGCCAGCCGGCCTCGGCCAGGGTGACCGCGAGGTTGCAGGCGACCGTCGACTTTCCCTCCCGCGCGACCGAACTGGTGATCGCGAGCGACGCCGGCAGGTGGCCGCCGTCGGCGAACTGCAGCACGGTGCGGAGGGAACGGAACGCCTCGGCGGCCGGCGAGTCGGCGCCGGAGCAGGCGATCAGCGGCCTGCGGCCGGCACCGCGGTCATGGCCGATGACGCCGATCGTCGCACTGCCGGTCGCCTCGCGCAGAACCTTCCGCGACCGCACGGAGGTGTCGGAGTGTTCCCGGAGCACCGCGCCGACCGTGCCGACGACCAGGCCGATGAGCGCGCCGACCGCCAGGTTGAGCAGCGGCCGGGGGCTGACCGGCCGCGACGGGAGGGCCGGGTCGTCGGTGACGGTGATCCGGACGCCCGGGTCCTTGCCGGGGGCGGGCCGCTCGGCGTCGTCGATGAAGCGGGTGAACTGCGCGCCCAGCACGGACGCGAGGCGCTGCGCCCGCTCGGGCGAGCGATCCGTCACGGTGGCCTGGATGAGGACCGTGTCCGGCACGGCCTTGGCGCTGATCCGGCCGCGCAGGTCGTCGGCGGTCGAGCCGTCGTGGAGGGCGGCGGCCATCCCTTCGGCGACCCGGCGGCTGCGCAGCAGGTCGGCATAGGACTTCACGCGCTGCTGGGAGAGCAGAAACGCGTTGTAGGCCGACGCGCCGTCGCCCGCGTCGGTGGGCGCGGAGACCATGAACGTGATGGACGCCGCGTAGCGCGCCGTCATCTGCGCCGTGACGAGGATCGCCATGCCGACCGCCAGGCCGACCGAAAATGCGACGAGAATCCATCTGCGGCGCAGAATATCCGCATAGTAGATGAGGTCCATTGGGCGATTTTCCGCCTTTCGTCGGTCGAGGCGTCGATGTCGCCGGAACCGCCGTCCCGCCGTACGCCGTCGCCGCGGACACGGCCCGACCAGGCACGGAACCCGGCCGGGAGCGTCGGCTCATCCGTCATGAGATACGTGGGCGCCCGCCGGATTTCGAGCGACGGCAGAGAAAGTCGCGGAAAATACCGGCAGGCTACGGCAAAGGAATGACAGCGAGGCCGCACCATAGCCGCATGGTAGCCTCCGCGATGTTTCTCTAGCTGATGTCGGCGGTGCCGTGACGGCGATTCGCCACCGACAAGAGAAATGTCCTTTTCTTTTCGGGGAGAACCTCATGGGTTCATTTGCGAGAACAGCGGGCGGAATAGCCGCCGCGCTGGCCAGCGCGGCGGCGGCCATCGCGTCGCCGGCCGCGGCCCGGGCACAGGTGGTGGTGCCGTGCAGCGGTGGCGGCAGGGCGTTGCAGGCCGACGTCAGAGCGGCCAACGCCGCCGGGTCGGGCACGCTGATCCTGCAGTCGAACTGCACCTACAGCCTCACCACCGCAGCAGGGAACGGCACCCGCGGCCCGGACGGTCTGATCATCGGGGCTGACATCACCATCATCGGCGGGCGCTCCACGAGGATCGTCCGCGCATCCACCGCGCCGGCGTTCCGCGTCTTCGAGGTGTTGGCGGGCTCCCGCCTCACCCTCGAGTCGCTGTTCGTCGAGGGCGGCGACGCCGGGCGCCGGCCGGGCGGAGGCCTCCTCAGTGCCCGCGGCGTCGTGCGGACCATCCACGTCACCTTCGCGAACAACACAGCCGGCACCGGCGCGGCGCTCGCCAACGACAGCGGCGACGTCGCGCTGGATGCGACGCTGATCGACAGCAACACCACCACCGGGACGGCGCCCTTCGGCAACGGCGGCGCCATCTACAGCGACGGTCGCCTGTTCATGTACGGGTCCATCGCCGAGCTCAACACCGCATCCGGCAACGGCGGCGCCATCTACAACGAACAGGGCGGCTTCGCCGACATCCGGCAGTCCACCCTCAGGAACAACACCGCCACCGGCAACGGGGGTGGGTTGTACAACGGCAGGGGCGGCAGCGCCGTGCTGACCAGGACGCTCGTCACCCGCAACACGGCCGCCACCGGCGGCGGGATCTTCGATCTCGTCGGCCCCGGCACGGTCACGCTGCGCAGCAGCCTCGTCACGCTCAACACGCCGGGCGACTGCGCGCCCGCGGGCGCCGTCGCCGGCTGCACGGGCTGATCCGAAGAGTGACGCCGCCCTCGCGCGGCGACCGGTCACGATCTGCGGATCGGGGCGGGCGGCCCGCCCGCCCCGATCGGCGGCGGTGCCCCGCGCCCGGCGGCCGCGCCGCGAGTCCGGAGTTCGACGCGAGCGCGCACCGCATGAACCGCCCGGCGGCATCCGCCGGCAGGCACACGATCCGACATCCCGCCGCGGCGCGTGTCGGTCACGGGGAGAGTGGGACGTGCAGAGGACGACGAAGACCCGATACCTGGTCACCGGTGGAGCCGGCTTCATCGGCTCCTTCCTGACCACCGCGCTGCTCGACCGCGGTGACGCGGTCGTGGTGCTCGACAACCTCACGACCGGGCGCCTGGCCAACCTGGACGAGGCACACGGGCATCCCGACTTCCGGTTCGTGCACGGCTCGGTCCTCGACGAGCTGATGGTCGACGAGCTCGTGCACCAGTGCGACGTAGTCGTCCACCTGGCCGCTGCGGTCGGCGTGCGGCTGGTGATCGAGCAGCCGCTGAAGTCCCTGACCACGAACATCCGTGGCTCGCAGGTCGTCATCGAGGCGGCCCACCGGTACCGCCGCAAGATCCTGCTCGCCAGCACCTCGGAGATCTACGGCAAGAACTCCCGCGGCCCCCTGCCGGAGGACGCCGACCGTGTGCTCGGCGCCCCGTCGGTGGTGCGGTGGGCCTACAGCACGGCCAAGGCGGTCGACGAGATCCTCGCCGGCTGCTATCACCGCGAGCGTGGCCTGCCGACGCTCGTGGTGCGGCTGTTCAACACCGTCGGCCCCCGGCAGAGCTCCGCGTACGGCATGGTGATCCCCCGGCTGATCGAACAGGCGCTGCGCGGCGAACCGCTGACGGTCTTCGGCGACGGCCGGCAGACCCGCTGTTTCGCGCACGTGCTCGACGTCGTCGACGCGCTGCTGCGCCTCCTCGACGAGCCCGCAGCCATCGGCCAGACGTTCAACATCGGTTCGTCGGACGAGGTCAGCATCGGTTCGCTCGCACAGATGATCATCGATCGGTGCGCCAGCGAATCGCCCATCCACTTCGTCCCGTACGACCAGGCGTACGGCCCGGGCTTTGAGGACATGCAGCGCCGGGTGCCCGACACGAGCCGGCTGCGCGCGCTGACCGGATGGGAACCGCGCTACCGGCTCGGTGACATTCTCGCCGACGCGATCGCCGATGCGCGCGGTGAGCCGGTGCGGCGTGCCGGACGAGTACGAGACACCGGGCCGGTACGAGGCGCCGCGCCGGTCTCTTCCTAGCGTGAGCGAGCCGCGCGGACCGGGCGCCGCGGAGGGGTCACTCGCGGGGACACCGTCCGCGCGACGGTGGGTTCTCCTCCCGGTGGCCGCCGTCGGCACCGCGCCGGTGCTGGTGTACGTTGCCCTGGCCCATCCGAAGCCGACCGCGTACGCGGTGGCCGCGACCGCGCTCGGCGCCGGCACGGTGCTGCGGCCTCGCATGGCACCGGTCCTCCTGGTCGGGCTGAGCCTCGCCGGGATGCTCGCGCAGGGCTCGCTCGTCCTCATCGGCGGGACGGTGTTGGTGACGGCGGCGACCGCGCTCCGTGTGGTGACCGGCGAGTTGCCGCTGCGTCCCGCGCACGGCTGGATCGGCCTGCTGTCGGTGCTCCTGGTGGTCGCCTACGCCTACCCGGCCGCCGGGACGCCGACCGGCTTCGCCGATCACGCGTACCGCTTCGCCGACCTGCACGGCGTCCTGTCCGGCCTGGCGCTTCTCGCGGTCACGGCGGCATGCGCGCCCGGGCCGTGGACGGTCGCCCGTGCCATCGCGCTCGTCGGAGCCGCGGCCGGCGTGTACGCGCTCGCCGCCGGGGGCCACGCGGACGGGCGCCTGCAGGTGCCGACGCTCAACGCCAACTATCTCGGGACGCTGCTGGCGCTGTCGCTCGTCGCCGCCGTGGGGCTCGCCCGCGCCACCCGCCGCCCGCTCTGGCTGCTGCCGGCCGCCGTGTGCCTCGCCGGGATGGCGGCCACCGAGTCGCGCGGGGCCTTCGTGTCGGCGGCGGCGGGGCTCGTCGCGGTGGCGGCGCAGCGCCGGTCGCCTCGTTTCCAGGTCGGCGCCCTCCTGGTGGCCGGCGGGCTCGCCGTCGCGTTCTCCGGAGCCCTCGCCGGCGTCCAGCGCCTGGTGGCCGGCGACCGGCCCGTCACCGATCTCGCGGAGAGCCGCGAGGTCCGGGAACGGGCGGCCGGGTTCGCAGCACGCGCGGCGCTCGACCACCCGCTCCGGGGCATCGGGTACGGCATGTTCCCGGGGTATGCTGCGGACTCGCCGGGGCTGGGCACCTATGTGGCGGTGCACGACGACTACCTCAGGCTCGCCACCGAAACGGGGTTCGCCGCCCTCGGCGTGTTCGTCCTGCTGCTCGTCCTCGGCGTGCGGACCGCCGGCGGGGGCGGGGTCGCCGTCGGCCGCGCCGTCGTCATCACCTATTCGGTCGGGCTGCTCTTCGCCAATCTCCTGTCGAACCAGGTCGTGTCCGCTCCGTTCTGGACCGCGCTGGGATGCCTGCTCGCCTGGTCCGCGGCACGGTGGGGCGCCGGCGGCCCGGGAGTCGCGCCGCTCGCAGAAGGGAAAGCGTGAATGCCGGACATCATGGCTGAGATCCGCCACGGTGACCGTTTCGAGTTCGGGAGCAACTGGCGGTCGTTCATCGCGTTGGTCGACGACACGCGCATCGAGGCGGCGACCCGGTCGCTGGTGGCCGCGCTGGGCACCGCCGCCCTGCCGGGCCGCTCGTTCCTCGACGTCGGCTGCGGCAGCGGGCTGTTCTCCCTGGCCGCGCACCGGCTCGGCGCACGCGTGCACTCCTTCGACTTCGACCCCGAGTCGGTCGCCGCCGCCGCGGAACTGCGCGCGCGCTTCGCGCCCGGGGCCGACTGGACGATCGAGCAGGGTTCCATCCTCGACGAGCCGTACGTGGCCGGGCTCGGGCGCTTCGACGTCGTCTATGCGTGGGGCGTGCTGCACCACACGGGCCGGCTCTGGGACGCCCTGCGCGCCGCAACGGGGCTGGTCGCGCCGGGCGGGCTGCTGTACGTGTCCATCTACAACGACCAGGGCAGGGCGAGCCGGGTCTGGTGGCGCGTCAAGCGCCGTTACAACGCCTCGGGCCCCGTGACGCGCGCCCTGATCGTGGCCGGCTGCCGGGCCTACCTCTACCGTTGGCGGCCCGTGGCGCGCGCGGTCCGCCTGCTCCGCGGGAGGAGCGGCGCGCCGGTGCGGTCACCCGCGCGCGGAATGTCCGCGCGCCACGATCTCATCGACTGGGTCGGCGGGTTCCCGTTCGAGGTCGCCAGGCCGGAGGCCGTCTTCTCCTTCGTACACAGCCGCGGTTTCGAGCTGCGCCACCTGAGAACCTGCGGGGGAGGTCTCGGCTGCAACGAGTACGTCTTCGAGCGCGTGCGGAACATCACCGCGCGCTGACCAGGCCAACGCCGCCCGATCCTGGCGCGGCCCGGCCGAACCGCCCGGCCGGCCGTCGCACGGTCCGGAGCGGATACGGGCTCCTGCCGGTCCCGCGCTCAGGCGCGCGCGCCGCGCACCGGCCACCGGCACAGCCGCATGAGGGCGGCGACGTCGGCCGGGCCCGGCACGAGCCGGCGCGCCGGCAGCCCGGATGCACGAAGGAACCAGGCGGCCTGCATCGCCGCGAGCGCCACGTACGCCACGCTCGAGGCGGCGGCCGACCCCACGATGCCGAACCGGGGGATCAGCGCGAAGTTCAGGCCGATGTTCAGCAGCAGCGCGGTGACGGAGATGGCCGACATCGCCATCGGCCGGTCGAGGCGGAGCAGGAAGGCACCGACCGTACGCGTCATCCCGAGGGCGCACAGACCGGGTGCGAGGCCGGCGAGTGCCGCCGCGCTGCCGGCGAACGCCTGCCCGTAGACGATCGGGACGGCCAGCCGGCCGCCGACGCAGAGGGCGACCACCGCGCCGAACGACAGCAGCCCGCTCACGCGCACCATGCGGGCGGTGAGCTCCGCGGCGGCGTCATGGTCGGCCTCCATCTGGCGCGGCAGCACCACCTGCGAGACCGCGTCCGTGCCGGCGCGCGCCACCTCGATGAGGCTGACCGCCAGTGAGTACAGGCCCACCGCCGCGGGCGAGGTCAGCGCGTTCAGGATGAGGATGTCGGCGCGGAACAGCAGGTAGAGCGAGGCCAGGCCGGTGTGGTAGCGCAGCCCGAGGCCGAGCGTCCGGACGGCGAGCCGGGCGTCGCGGCGGCCCGGATCGGGCCGCGCCGCCGGAAGCAGCAGGGTGAGCGGGACGACCATGGACGCCGTCCACAGCAATACCGCCGAGCCCACCGAAGTCCGCCCGGTCCAGCCGAGGACCACGAGCCCCGCCAAGATCAGCGCCGACGACAGCAGCGCGCCCTGGTTCACCACGTTCGCCCGCGCACGCAGCACCAGGATGTTGTTGAGGTAGAGGACCGTCATGGCGCCCGGGAGGGCCGCCAGCGCGAGGGCGAGCAGCCCATAGCCGGGCACCGGCAGGACTCGGGATCCCAGGAGCACGGCCGTCACCATCGCGACGACCGCGGCCGCCGCGCCCAGCGACGCGCCGAGCACAACGCTGTTGGCGGCGAGACCGTCACGGTCGCGCGCCGACATCCACAGCCGTACCTGGGCCTGCTCGACGGACAGGTGCCCGAGGATGAGAGCGGTGGTGGCCACCGTGACGACGACGTAGTACTGGCCGCGCCCGGCGGGATGCAGCATCCGGCCCAGCATGATGCCGACGACGCCGCTCACCGCGAACATGGCGGCGCGGGTCCCCAGCGTGTGCAGGACCTGGCGGGTGTTCGCGGTCATCGAGGCACGTCGTGCCCGCGGCACGCCGGGTCGGCGGGCCGCCGCCCCGGCCGCGTCCCCGCAGCGTCGATGTCGAGCACCCCGGCGGACGGCGAAATGCGCGCCGGTCCGGCCGCGGCCCTCGGCGCCGGCGCGCCGAGCGTCCTCTGCGCCGGGGTCATCGGCCACGCTCCGGTTCGTGCCGGGGATCCGTCGCCGGGGCCGGGCGATGCGCGTCGACGAACATCCGGTGCCACAGCTCGAACTGGACCAGTGCCCAGATACGGCAGCCGTGGTCCTGCCCGGCGGCGTGCTCGCGCAGCAGGCGGGTCACCGCGGCTGGATCGAAGAAGCCGCGGGAGCGGGCCGTGCGATCGGTCAGGACGTCCCACGACAGCTCGCGCAGGTCCGTGCGCAGCCACTCGGCCAGCGGCACGCCGAACCCCATCTTGGGCCGGTGGATCAGCTCCGCGGGCAGCCAGTCGGCGACGGCCGCCTTCAGCAGGAACTTCTGCCGGCCCCGCCGGATGCGCAGGCCGGCGGGCAGGCCGGCCGCCCATTCCATCAGCCGGTGGTCCAGCAGCGGCGAGCGCGCCTCGATGGAGTTGGCCATCGTGGCGATGTCCATCTTCACGAGCAGGTCGCCGGGCAGGTACGTGTTGACGTCGACGTCCATGAGACGTACGACGTCCGCCTGGGCGCGCGAGGCCGCGAACGCCTCTTCCAGCAGCCGGTAGCTGTCGACGGCGGCCACGCGCTCGCGCATCGCGGCGGTGTACAGCGCCTGCTTCTGCTCGGGTCCGAAGTAGGAGACGAGCCGTCCGTACCCGTGCGGCACGGGCCGGCCGAGCATCGTGAGCAGCCGTCCCAGGGCGCGCGACGCCGTGTGCGGCGTGGTACGCCCGATGAGTGCGGTTCCCGCCCGGTCGAAGCGCGACCGCAGCGCGGCCGGCGCCGGTATCCGCCTCATCCGGGCCATCGTGAGATACCGGTGGTATCCCCCGAAGCTCTCGTCCCCGCCGTCGCCGTTGAGCACCACCGTTACGTGCGCCGAGCTCATGCGCGCCACGTAGTAGCTCGGGATGGCCGACGAGTCGGCGAACGGCTCGTCGTAGTGCCAGGCCAGCTCGGGCAGCACGTCGAGCGCCGAGGGCGTGACGACGAGCTCGTGGTGGTCGGTGCCGTACCGCTCGGCCACCATGCGGGCGTACCGCCGCTCATCGAACCCGTGCTCGGCGAAGCCGATGCTGAACGTCTTGACCCGATCGCCGGTCTGGCGCGCCATCGCCGCGACGACGGCCGACGAGTCGACCCCGCCCGACAGGAAGGCCCCGAGCGGCCGCTCGCTCACCATGCGGACGCGGGTGGCGTCCAGCAGGTGCTCGCGCAGCCGGGCGGCCTCTTCCTCCACCGGCCCCACCCGCCGCGGGGTGCAGTCGAGCCGCCAGTAGCGGGTCACCTCGACGCGGCCGTCCTGCCATGTGAGCCGGTGCGCCGGCGGCAGCTTGCGCACCCCGTCGTAGATCGACCAGGGGGCCGGCACGTACTGGTAGGTCAGGTAGTGGTGCAGCGCGACCGGATCCACCTCGCGCCGCACACCGGGATCCTGCACGAGCGCCTTCAGCTCCGACCCGAACGACAGCGACTCGCCGTCGGCCCGCCAGTACAGCGGCTTCTTGCCGACCCGGTCGCGGGCCAGCAGCAGGCGGCGCCGGGCCGAGTCCCAGACCGCGAAGGCGAACATCCCGCGCAGCCGATGCGTGAGCTCGTCGCCCTCTTCCTCGTACAGGTGGACGAGGCATTCGGTGTCGCCCGCCGTGGTGAACCGGTGGCCGCGTCGCGTCAGGTCGGCGCGCAGCTCGGCGAAGTTGTAGATCTCGCCGTTGAAGACCGCGACGACGGTGCGGTCCTCGTTGTAGACGGGCTGGCCGCCGCCGGCGACGTCGATGATGGCGAGACGTCGCATGCCGAGCGAGCACCGGTCGTCGTCATGGAAGCCGGCGCCGTCCGGGCCACGGTGCGTCAGGACCTCGCACATGCGGCGCGCGAGCTCCGGGTCCGGCCGCCGCGTCGACACGATGCCCGCTATGCCACACATGCGCCTGCTCTTTCATCGCCGGGGCCTCGTGCGGAAAAGCGCTGGACCACGCCGCCTCCTGTTCAGTGCTCCGCGCTCGGCGCGCAGGTCGCGCACAGCGTCTGGTAGATGCGAACGTGCCGGTCGACCATCGCGTCGACGTGGTAACGGGCGCGGCACCGGGCGCGGGCGGCGGCGCCGAGCCGGGCGGCGAGCGCCGGGTCGCCGAGAACGGCGCCGAGCGCGGCGGCGAGCGCGCCGGGGTCGCCGGGCGGCACCAGCACGCCGCATCCGCCGAGCAGCTCGCGCGTTCCGCCGACGTCGGTGGCCACCACCGGCCGGCCCGCCGCCATCGCCTCCATGACGGCGTTGCTCATGCCCTCGGTCAGCGATGGCAGCGCGAAGACGTCGGCGCGCGCCAGCAGCCGCCGCACGTCCGTCCGCTGCCCGAGGAAGCGCACGTCGACGCCGAGGCGCCGCGCCTGCCGCTCGATCGCGTCCCGGCAGGACGGGTCGCCTTCCGCGCGGGTGCCCGCCAGGGCCAGCGTGCAGGAGAGCCCGTCGTCGCGGAGCCGCGCGATCGCGTCGAGCAGGTGGCGGTGGCCCTTGTACCGCCAGAAGTTGGCGACGCAGAGGACGACGGGCGAGTCGGTGTCGAGCTCGGCCGGGACCGCCGGCGCGAACGCCTGCTCCGGCAGCCCGTTGGGGACCACCACGAGCCGGTGCGGCGGGATGCGTTCGCGGACGCGGGCGTCGTCCGCGACGGCTTGGGCGTTCGCGACGACGAGGTCGACCATGCGGCCGGCCACGCGTCCCGCCATCCGCCGGAGCGGGCCCCTCCTGTCGTGGTCGCCGAGACCGCGGCGGCCGGCCACGAGCGCGGGCGTCCCGGCGAGCCGGCCGGCCGGTGCGGCGGCCAGCAGCGCGGTCGGCAGGAAGGCGTGCAGGACGCCCGGCTCGATACGGCGGAGACACCGCACCGTACGGACGAACGCGGCCAGGTTCGCCGGCCACCGGCACCAGCCGGCCGCGCGGGTGCGGAAGCCGAGGTGGACGATCGGCACCCCGGCCGCGGTCAGCTCCGCCTCGCGCTCGCCGCCGTCGACCATGGTCAGCACCGTCGTGGGCACGCCCCGCTCGTGCAGGCCGCGGGCGAGCAGCACGACCTGCTTCTCGGCACCCCCCAGGCCGAGCCGGCCGATCATCAGGCAGACCCGCGGACGGCCGCCGTCGCCGGCCCCGGTGACGGCGGTCAGGGTGACGGCGGGCGCGGTGACGGTGGTTCCGGGCCGATCGGCGCCGCCCCTGGTTCCTCCCGGTGGCTCAGACGGCGGCGTGCCCCCACCGTACGGACGCGGGTCCGGGGCGGGACGCGCGCCCGGCCGCCGCAGCCGGTCGCCCGTGTTCACGGGACCGGTTGCCGTACGCGTGAGGGACCGGTGGCCGTCCGTACGATCATCTCGATCTCCTCGATCGCGGTGCGCATCGACAGGTTCTCCTCGTAGTAGGCCCGGGCGCGCCGGCCCATCTCGGCGAGCCGGTCGGCGGGCAGGGCCGCCGCGTGCCGGAACGCCGCCTCCAGCGCCGCCACGTCTTCAGGCGGGCAGACGATCCCCGCGCCCGCCCGGCGCACGAGGTCCGCCGCGTCGCCGGGCACCGCCGCGATCACGGGCAGCCCGGCGGCGAGCAGTGCCTGCGTCTTGCTCGGGATCGTGCCGGCGAAGAACGGCAGGTCGCGCAGACTGACCAGATGGATGTCGGCGGCGCGGGCCAGGCCGGCCATCCGCTCGGGCGGCCGGTGCGGCAGGAACCGCACGTTGGCGGCACCGAGCGAGGCCGCCAGCGCGCGCAGCCGTCGCTCGGCCACGCCGGACCCGGCGAGAACGAGCTGGAACGCCGGCACGTCGCGCAGCCGAGCCGCGGCCGCCACCGCCGTCTCCAGCCCCTGGTACTCGCCGAGGTTCCCGGCGTACATGACGGTGAACCGGCCGGCCGTGCCGAGCTCGGCGGCCGCGGCGGGGTCGCGGGGCACCGGGCGGAACAGCGTCTCGTCCGTCCAGTTCGGGACGACGTACGCGCGGTCGGGCCGCACGCCACGCGCCACGAGCTGCTCCCGCATGGTCGGGGCGATCGCGATGACCGCTGCGGCGCGCCGGTACAGCGCAGTGCAGGCCGGCGCCAGCAGCCGCTCCCCCAGCAGGCGGGCCGCACGGGAGCCGAGCATGCCGGACTCCAGCACCGCCTCCGGCCACAGGTCCTGGACGTGCAGGAGGTACGGCGTGCCGCGCAGCGCGCGCAGCACCGCCGCCGGCACGGCCGCGGTGGCCGGGGAGAAGTAGACGTAGGCGAGATCGGCGGACCGGATCGAGGCCAGGCCGAGCGTGGCCGCGCCGGCCGCGAAGGACAGGTAGTTGGCGGCCCGGCGGACCGCCGACCGGTCGTGGCTCGGGTAGACGGCCACCCGCGTGACGCCGACCCCGGCGATCACCTCGTGCCGGCGGGGGCGGAGCCGGTATCCGTCATAGAGCCGTCCGGAGGGATAGTTCGGAAAGCCGGTCAGCACCCGCACGTCGTGGCCGCGGTCCCGCAGGCCCGCCGCGATACCGGCCGGGATGGCCAGCGGCTCCGGGGCGTAGAAGTGGGAGATCAGGCCGATGCGCACGCCGGCGCCTCCCCGGTTTCGGATCCGGCCGCCGGCGCGGCGCGGCGGATGCCCGCCCAGGCGTGATGGACGCCGACGGTGGACCGGATGAAGTGCACGACCCGCTGTGCGCAGTTGCCGATCTGATACTCGGCGGGCACCGGCGGCCGGTCGCCCGCGGCGAACGCCGCGGTGGCGAGGGCGACCGCGTCGAGGGTGGCGGCCGGGTCCAGGCCGCTCATCACGATGGCGCCGGTGTCAAGCGCCTCGGGCCGCTCGATGGACTCGCGCAGCGTGACGGCCGGGAAGCCGAGGATCGCCGCCTCCTCGCTGACCGTGCCGCTGTCGGACAGCACGCAGCGGGCGTCGAGCTGCAGCCGGTTGTAGTCGAGGAAGCCGAACGGGCGGTGGAAGACCACCCCGGGCAGGTCGCGGTGCCCGGCCGCGGCCAGCCGGTTCCGCGTGCGCGGATGCGCGGACACCACGATCGGCAGCCGCCACCGCTCGTACAGTGCGGCCAGCACGTCGAGCACCCCGCGCAGCCGGGCGGGGTCGTCGACGTTCTCCGCCCGGTGGGCGCTGACCAGAAAGTACTCCCCGGGCGTCAGGCCCAGCGCGGCCGTGGCCCGTGACGCGGCGATGGCGGCCTCGTGGTGGCGGAGCACCTCCGGCATCGGCGATCCGGTGAGCAGGATGCGGCGCGGCGCGATGCCCTCGGCCAGCAGGTTGCGGCGGGCGTGCTCGGTGTAGACGAGGTTGAAGTCGGCGACGTGGTCGACGAGCCGGCGGTTGACCTCCTCGGGCACGTTGGCGTCGAAGCAGCGGTTGCCGGCCTCCATGTGGTAGACGGGGATCTGCATCCGCCGGGCCATCACCGCGGCCAGGCAGCTGTTGGTGTCGCCGAGCACCAGCACGGCGTCCGGGCGCGTCTCCTCCAGCACCGCCTCGGTCCCGATCAGCGTCTCGCCCAGCACCCGGCCGAGCGAGGAGGTGTCGACGCCGAGATGGCGGTCCGGCGGGCGGATGCCCAGCTCGTCGAAGAACACGCCGTTCAGGTCGTAGTCGTGGTTCTGCCCGGTGTGGACGAGGATGTGGTCGGCCGCGGCGTCGAGCCGCGCGATCACCCGCGACAGCCGGATGACCTCCGGGCGGGTGCCGACGATCGTCACCACCCTCATGGCGCGGTCACCTCGACGGGCTCGGGATGGGTGTCGGGGTCGGCCGGGTCGAAGACCTCGTTGCACCAGAACAGCGTGACCAGGTCGGACGCGCCGGTATTGGTGATCGAGTGTGCCCACAGCGCCGGCATGTCCACGATCGCCGGCGTCTCCCCCGACACGGTGAACCGGACGACCTCCTCGGTGCCGAGCCGGCGCAGCGCGATCTCCGCGGTGCCGCTCATGACGAGGAACCGCTCGATCTTGCGGAGGTGGAAGTGGTCGCCGCGGGTCGCGCCCGGGCGGGTCACCGAGTAGAAGACCTGGCCCGGCCCGCCGTCCTGCTTGACGGCCTCGATCAGGTGCCCCCTTGCGTCGGCGTGCCGGACCGGGCGGATCGGGTAGGCGCCGGGGAACAGGAAGGACCGGTAGGTGTTGAACAGCCGCACGTCGAAGCGGCTCGCCAGCGGCGGGATGCGGCCGTCGTGGTAGACGCGGGCGAACTCCTCCAGCCGGCGCAGCACCTCGCCGACCCGGTGCGTCCGCCCCGCCGGGGCCACCCAGCGGGCGTCGTCGGTGACCGCGCGCAGCAGCGCCTCGACCGCGTCCTGCACGTGCAGCAGCTCGACCGGCCGGTCCTCGACGACCGTCGGGGTCTCCCCGTGGGCGAGCTGGTGGCAGAACGTCGCGACGAACGAGTTGTAGAACGGGCGGCCGTGCTCGCCGAACAGGTTCGGCAGCACCACGTCGCAGTACCCGCCGCCGGAACGCTCCGCCCACCCGGCGAGGATCTCGCCGGCCGCCCGCTTGGCCCGGCCGTACGGCGTGTCGCTGCGGGCGTGGATCGAGTCGGCGTACACCACGCGCGGGGCGCCTCCGCAGCGGCTCAGCGCCGTCTCCAGGGTCTCGGCGAGCGCGATGTTGCCCTTCTCGACCTCTTCGGGCCGGCCGCGGTTGACGCCCGCCAGGTGCACCACCGCGTCGACGCCCGCCAGCCGCGCCGCGAGCGCGTCCGCGTCGGCCAGGTCGGCCCGGCCGAGCGGGACGACGTCGGGGCCGCCGGCCGCCCGGGCGCGGCAGCGTAGGTGCCAGCCGACGAAGCCGCCGGCGCCGGTCACCGCGACGCGCGTCATCACGTGACCCCCGCGTCCACCGGCGTGAGCGCGCCCGCCGCGCGCAGCTCGGCGCGGAACTCCGGGATGGTCAGCAGCAGCTCCTCGACCTGCGCGATATCGAGGCGCCGGGTGTTCGCCGACGTGTAGTCCTCCAGGCAGGACGGCGACGGCTCGCCCTGGGCGAAGTACACCTCGTAGTCGAGACCGCGCGCGTCGACCGGAATCCGGAAGTACGTACCGGTGTCCTCGGCGCGCAGCAGTTCCTCACGGCTGGCCAGCGTCTCGTGGGTCTTCTCACCGTGCCGGGTGCCGATCCGCACCGGTGCGAACTCCACGCCGAACAGGTTGCACACCGCGCGGGCGAGGTCCTCGATGGTACATGCCGGCGCCTTGCGCACGAACAGGTCGCCGGGGCGGGCGTTGGCGAAGGCGTGCTCGACCAGTGCCACGGCGTCGTCCAGCGACATCATGAAGCGCGTCATCGACGGATCGGTGAGCGTCAGCGGCCGGCCGGCCTTCACCTGCTCGACGAACAGCGGGATCACCGAGCCGCGCGAGTACATCACGTTGCCGTACCGGACGACCGACACGACCGGCTCGGCGTCGGGGCGGCCGCGGGCGAACGCCTGCGCCGTCTTCTCCATCACCGCCTTCGACATGCCCATCGCGTTGATCGGGCGGACCGCCTTGTCGGTGCTGAGGCACACGACCGAGCGCACCCCGTACCGCTCGGCCGCGTGAATGATGTTCGCGCTGCCCAGCACGTTGGTGCGGACCGCCTCCAGCGGGAAGAACTCGCACGAGGGCACCTGTTTGAGCGCGGCGGCGTGAAAGACG
This sequence comes from Actinomycetota bacterium, assembly GCA_048498315.1. Taxonomy (GTDB): domain Bacteria; phylum Actinomycetota; class Actinomycetes; order Streptosporangiales; family Streptosporangiaceae; genus Actinoallomurus. Next base: position 10,158 of record JBEHYF010000049.1, on the reverse strand, counting down.
TAGTCCACTCCGCGCATGACGTGATCGACGCTTTCCGGGTCGCGTACGTCGCCGATATGGAAGCGCAATCTGCGGTCGTCGAACTCGCGCCGCATCGCATCCTGTTTAGCCTCGTCGCGGCTGAATATTCGAATTTCGCCGCAATTGGAGCCGGCCAGCCGACGGGCCATTGTCCGGCCGAACGACCCGGTACCTCCGGCGATGAGAACGCAACTGCCCGACAGTTCCACGCATCCCCCGATCCCGGCCGACGCCATCACGCGGCCGACACGCTCGGCACATCACGGTCGTCTCACAGAACGCGTTGTTAACGTTACTACGAGTGATCGATACGGCCGATGAGCGAACCGGGGTTGACGCATGCGCTTGGCAATCGTTACCGAAGCACGGTATTTCCGTGGGCCGGACGACACCGTCCTGTCGCCTGGAGGCGCCAACGCCTATCCGCTGTGGTCCGCCTATCGCGGCCCGTTCGATTCGGTGACGGTGGTGGCACGCGTCCGCGATGTACCCGGTCCGGTGCCCGCCTCGTGCGCGCCGGTCGAGGGGCCGGGCGTCCGCGTCCAGCCGGTCACGTCCTACCTCGGGCTGCCCGCGTTCGCGCGCGCCCGGCGCGCCGTGCGACGCGACCTGCTGGCGGCGATGGCGGTGCCGGACACCGCCTGGCTGCTCCGGCCGCCCGGGCTGCTGACCGGGCTGGCGTCGCGGCTCCTCGCCGACCGCGCCATGCCGTACGCGGTCGAGGTCGTCGGCGACGCCGCCGAGGTGCTGCGCAGCGGCGTCGTGCCGGGCGCCGGGCCGCTGCTCGCCCGCCCGGCCGGCCGCGCGATGGCCCGCGTCTGCACCCGCGCGACCGCGGCCGCCTACGTCGCCGAGCACCTGCGCGAACGCTATCCGTGCCCGGGACCGGCGCAGGGTCTCTACTCCAGCGTGGACCTTCCGGACGAGGCGTTCGCGGCGGCCGCCCGGACGCCGCGCCCGGCCCCGGTGCCGCACCTGCTGGCCGTGGGCACCCACACGCAGCGGTACAAGGGCCACGACGTCCTCATCGACGCCCTGGCCATCCTGCGCGAGCGCGGCGTGCGGGCGCGGCTGTCCCTCATCGGCGGCGGCCGGCACCAGCCCTGGCTGCGCGCCCGGGCGGCCGCCTCGCCGGCCGCCGCCGACATCGCCTTCCTCGGGGAGGTCGGCACGGAGCAGGTGCGCGCCGCGCTCGACGCCTGTGACGTGTTCGTCCTGCCGTCGCGCACCGAGGGCATGCCGCGCGCGCTGCTGGAGGCGATGGCACGCGGGGTGCCGTGCGTGGCCTCCGCGGTGGGCGGCGTACCTGAGCTGCTGCCGGCGGACCGGCTCGCGCCTCCGGGCGACGCCGGGCGGCTCGCCGACCGGCTGGCCGCGCTGCTCGCCGATCCGGCGGCGATGGCCGCGGACTCGGCCCGCAACCTCCGGGTCGCGCGGCGCTACGCGCGGGAGCGGATGCGGGCCGCGCGGACGGCCTTCCTCACCGAGTATTGCGCGGCGTTGCAGAACGGTAGTCCCCACGACACGCCGTTCGCGCGGGTGTGAGCGCGGTCGCCCGACCCGCGCGGCGCGGCGCGCTGCGGCCGGCGCGCGTCGCGCAGGCGGTGACGGTCGCCGGCCCGCGCGGGCGCGGCATCCCCTGCGTCGCCGGCCCGCCCGCATCGCGCCGTTCGCGCTAGTGGGGTGTCCACGAACGTGCACCGGGTCGGCGGCGACGGCCGGGGCCACCACAGCGGCCACGCCGGCGGCCGGTGTCTCGTGCGCGAACCTTCCCTCAGCAGGAAAAATTTCCTGCTGAGGGAACGAGCTCGGTAAGCCCCCCGGGACCGGCCGGCTCCGGACCGGACCCGGTCGACCCATGTGGCCACCGCACCAGCGGCTTCGCCGGGGCACGCCGGCCGGCCACCCGCCGATGGCGTCCCCGCCCATCTGTTCGCGCGAGCGCGGCGCAGGCCCGGCCGCCGGTGTTTGCGGCCCGCCCACCCTGTCGATACATTCCGTGATCACGTCGTCACGCTGGGGAATGCGCAGGGCGGCAGTCGGAACAAGGGGGGTTCCACGGTGAGGATCCTGGTCACCGGAGGCGCCGGCTTCATCGGCGCCAATCTCTGCCGCGCGCTCGCCGACCGGCCCGAGATCGACAAAGTCATCGCGCTCGACGACCTGAGCACCGGCCGCGCCGCCAACCTCGACGGCACCGCCGTCGAGCTGATCGAGGGAAGCATCCTCGACCCGGTGCTGGTGTCCCGCGTCGTGAAGGACGTGCACGCCGTGGTCCACCTCGCGGCCCGGCCCTCGGTGCCACGGTCGCTGGCCGACCCGGTGGCCAGCCACGACGCGAACGCCACCGGAACGGTCCACGTCCTGGAGGCCTGCCGCCGCACCGGCGCGCACGTCGTGACCGCCTCGTCCTCCTCGGTGTACGGGTCGGTGGCCGCCCTGCCCAAGCACGAGGATCTGGCGACCCGCCCGCTCAGCCCGTACGGGGCGAGCAAACTGGCGGCCGAGGCGTACACGCTCGCCTACGGCCCGGCCTTCGGGCTGCCGACGCTGGCGTTCCGGTTCTTCAACGTCTACGGCCCGCTCCAGCCGGCCGGGCACGCGTACGCGGCGGTCATCCCGGCGTTCATCGACGCCGCGCTGCGCGGCGAGCCGCTGGTCGTGCACGGCGACGGCCGGCAGACTCGCGACTTCACGTTCGTCGGCACGGTCGTCGCGGTGCTCGCCGAGGCCGTGCTCCGGCGCGTCACGCACCCGGAGCCGGTCAACCTGGCGTTCGGCACGCGGGTGTCGATCCTGCGCCTGACCGAGCTGCTGGCCGGGGTGCTGGGCACGCCGGTCGAGGTGCGGCACGCGCCGCCGCGGACCGGCGACGTACGGGACTCGCAGGCGGCCGACGGGCGGCTGCGGCGGCTCTTCCCGGGCGTGCGTGCGGTCCCCCTGGAGGAGGGCCTGGCGCGTACGGTCGCCTGGTTCCGCGCGCAGCCCGCGCCACCGGTCCCCGCGTCCTGACCGCCGGCGACCCTTCGCCCGGCCCGGACGCCGGTCTCGGACGCTCGGCGACGCGCCGCGGGACGCCCCGCGCACGGCGGCCTGAGGCACCGCGGACACCGGAGCGGCTCCGGAACGGGCGGACGCCGGGGCACGGCTCAGGCCGGGCGGCGACGGGACGGCAGGGCGATGCGATCCAGGTCGCGGGCCAGGACGATGTCGCCGCCGAACGCCGCGCCCGCCTCGTCGGCGAACCGCGGCATGTCCGCGGCCGGGTAGCGCTCGGAGAAGTGGGTGAGCACGAGCCGGCGCACCCCGCACCGGGCGGCGAGCCGTCCGGCCTGCGCCGCGGTCATGTGCCCGTACTCGGCGGCGAGGCGGGCGTCCGCGTCGAGGAACGTGGCCTCGATGACGAGCAGGTCGGCGCCGTCGGCGAGCATTCCGGCCGCATCGCACACGCAGGTGTCCATGACGAACGCCGCCTTCTGCCCGGGCCGGGGGGCGCTGCACTCGGCCAGCGTGACCGTGCGGCCGTCCGGGGCGGTCACCCGGCCGTCGCGCTGCAGCGTGCCGACCAGCGGCCCGGAGATCCCGGCCGCGGCCAGCCGGTCGGGCAGCATCGTGACGCCGTCCGGCTCGGCCAGCCGGTAGCCGTAGGACTCGATGACGTGCGAGAGGCGCCGCGCGGTGAGCGTGAACGGCGCGTCTCCGGTGTCGAGGCGCACCTCGTCCCCGGCGAGGGCATGCTCCTCGATGACCGGCGTGTCGCGGAAGACGGCAGCGTGGCGGAGCCGACGCCAGTACGTCTCGCCGCTCGCGGGGAATACCGCGCGCACCGGATGGGAGACGCCGTCGCGGGCGATCCGCTGCACCACGCCGGGCACGCCGAGGCAGTGGTCGCCGTGGAAGTGGGTGAGGCAGATCCACGTGACGTCGTGCGCGCTGACGCCGGCGTGCAGCATCTGCCGCTGCGTGCCCTCCCCCGGGTCGAACAGCAGACCGTGCCCGTCCCACCGTAGCAGGTACCCGTTGTGGTTGCGGGCCTTGGTGGGCACGGCGCTCGCGGTGCCGAGGACGAGCAGATCACGGGTGGACATGCGCCCATGATGCCGCTCCCCGGCCGGCGGCCCCGGGCGTGCGTACAGGTGCCACCGCGGCACCGAAGGCCCGGCGCACCTGCACCCGCGCGGCGTCCGCCCCCGTGCCGGCGCCGGCCCGTGTGTCCGCGCCGCGTCCGCTCTGCGACCCCGCCCGCGCGGACCGTGACTCCTCCGGCGAGCCCGGGCACATCGGCATCGTCCTGTGACCCCGCCAGCGCGGACCGCGGGGCGTCCGCGCAGGTGGGATGGGGTGGAACGCCGGGTGCGAGATCGCGGCCGCTGGCGTGTCGGTCACGTCGGACACGACCACCGCGCTTAGAGTCGATCTGATCACTGTGAGTGACATCGGCTGGGGGGCGCGATGGATCAACTGCGAGGCGATCGGGTGGTCGAATGGGACCTCGCTGTGATCGGGCTGGGGTACGTGGGGATGCCGATCGTGCGGGAGGTCACGCGCGGCGGGATGCGCGTCATCGGGATCGACGTGGACGAACGCCGCGTCGACCGGCTCAACGCGGGCATCTCGCACGTCGACGACATCCCCGACGGCGAGGTCGCCGGGCTCGTCGCGCAGGGTTTCCGCGCCACCACCGACCCCCGGGTGCTGTCGTCGGCGGAGACCATCGTCATCTGCGTGCCGACACCGCTGGACCGTGACCGGCGGCCCGACCTGGGCGCGGTGACGGCCGCCGCCGAGATGGTGGCCGAGCACCTGCGCCGCGACACGCTGGTCGTGCTGGAGTCGACCACATGGCCGGGCACGACCGAGGAGGTCGTGCGACCGCTGCTGGAGAAGAGCGGGATGTCGGCGGGCACCGAGTTCCACCTCGCCTACTCCCCCGAGCGCATCGACCCGGGCAACCCGGCGTTCGGCCTGCGCAACACCCCGAAGATCGTCGGCGGGCTGACGCCGTCCTGCCTCGACCGTGCCATGTCCTTCTACGGCAAGTTCGTCGAGCAGATCGTGCCGGTGCGCGGCACCCGCGAGGCCGAGATGGCCAAGCTGCTGGAGAACACCTACCGCCAGGTCAACATCGCGCTGGTCAACGAGATCGCGATGTTCTGCGATGAGCTGGGCATCGACGTGTGGGAGACGATCGCGGCGGCGGCGACCAAGCCTTTCGGGTACGAGGCGTTCCGGCCGGGTCCCGGCGTCGGCGGGCACTGCATCCCGATCGACCCGACCTACCTGTCGCACCGGGTGCGGCGGCTCGGCTACCAGTTCCAGTTCGCCGAGCTGGCCCAGCAGATCAACGACCGGATGCCCGCGTACGTCGCCGAGCGGGCGGGTCGGCTCCTGCACCGGCACGGGCGCTGCGTCAGCGGGGCGCGGATCGTGCTGCTCGGCGTCACCTACAAGCCGGACATCGCCGACGACCGCGAGTCGCCGGCCGTGCCGCTGGCGCGGCGGCTGCTCGCCTCCGGCGCGAGCGTGAGCTACGTCGACCCCCTCGTCGGCGACTGGCGGTCCGGTGGGCTCGATGTGCGGTGCGAGCCCGACCTCGACCGCGCGCTGGCAGGCGCCGACCTGGCGATCCTCCTCCAGCCGCACCGCGCGTTCGACCTGGACCTGCTCGCCGAGCGGGCGCCGCTGCTCCTGGACACCCGTGGCGTGCTGCCCGTCGCCGACAACGTCGAACGTCTCTGACGCGGTCAGGGGTCCTTCCACAGATAGCGGTGCTCGGGACGGCCGGTGGTGCCGTACCGCAGCGTGACGTGCGCCCGGCCGGTCTGCGCGAGGGAGGCGAGGTAGCGCTGGGCGGTGGCGCGTGAGATACCGACCTCGTCGGAGATCTCGGCGGCCGAGCGCGGCCCGCCCGCCCGGCGCAGGGCATCGGCGACGAGCCGGGCGGTGATGGGCGACCGGCCGCGCCTCCCGGCATCGTCGCGGGCCCCCGCGTACAGCGCGGCCAGCGCCCGGTCGACGTCGGCCTGGGTGAGCTCGCCGCCGGTCGCCAGCCGTTCCCGGTACCGCGCGTACGCCTGCAGGCGTTCACCCAGATCGCGGACGGTGAACGGCTTGACCAGGTAGTGCAGGGCGCCGCGCGCGAACGCGGTGCGCACCGCCTCGGGGTCGTTGGCCGCGGTCGCCATGATGACGTCGGCCGACAGGTCGCGCAGCAGCGATAGGCCGGACTCGTCGGGCAGGTAGACGTCGAGCAGCACGAGGTCGACCCCGGCCGCCGCGGCGGCCCGCGCGTCGGCGGCGGTGTGCGCGCGGCCCGCCACCCGGAACCCGGGCACCAGCTCGACGAACCCGGCGTGCACCCGCGCGACCCGGAAATCGTCGTCGACCACCAGAACGTCGATCACCGCAGCACCCCCGGCAGGCGCGCGACGAACACCGCGCCGAACTCGCCCGCCTCGTCCGGGGTCATCCCGCTGCGGCGGGGCCCGTCGGTGCCGTCGCCGTGACCGGGCGCGCCGGCGTGGCCCCGAGCTCCCGAAGGCGGGCGGCAGGCGCCGCGCGTGCCCGGCCCGCCGGCGGAGACGTCCCGGCCATCGGCGGAGTCGGGGTTCACACCGGCCACAAGATCGGTCTCCGCGCCGGTCGCGGCACCGGATCCGCTCATCCCGCCGCGGTCGGTGGCCGCGCCGGCGGGCGACGCGACGGCGGGGTCGGCGAGGGTGACGTCGCCGCCGCGGGAGCGGGCGGCGTGGCGGGCGAGGGCCAGGCCGAGACCGCGGGGGCGGCCGGCCTCGGGCTCGCGGGTGGAGACGCCGTTGTGGAAGACGGCCTCCCGCAGTTCCGCTGGAACGCCCTCGCCGGTGTCGGAGACGGTGACGTGCAGGTCGGCGCCGTCGCCGAGCAGCTCGACCTCGACCCGCGCGGGCCGGCGGGCGCCGAGCCTGGCCGCCTCGATGGCGTTGTCGACGAGGTTGCCGAGCACGGTCGTGACATCGAGGGGTTCGAGGATCCGCCCCTGGACCCAGCTCGTGCCGGCGACCTCCAGCCTGACCGCCTTCTCCGCGGCGACCGCGGACTTGGCGGCGAGGAACGCCCGCAGGTAGGGGTCGTCGACCGAGCCGGGCGGTTCGCCGGCGGCGGGCGCGCCGGTGAGGGCGTGAATGTATTCGGCCGCCTCCTCGTAGTGGCCGAGCTGGAGCAGGCCGGACAGTGTGTGCAGGCGGCCGGCGTGCTCATGCCGCTGGGCGCGCAGCGCGTCGAACAGGGTGCGCACGGCGTCCAGCTCGCGGGCCAGCGACTCGACGTCGGTGCGGTCGCGCAGGGTGGTGACGGTGCCGAGCCGACGCCCGTCGTGGCATACCTCGCGCCGGTTGACGACCAGCACCCGGTCGTCGGTGGCGACGAACCGGTTGCGCACCTCGTCCGGGCCGGTCAGCACCGCCTTGAGCCGGCCGTCGACGGGCAGCGCCTCGACCGGCTGCCCGTACGCGGGCGCGGCGCCGAGCAGCCGGGCCGCCTCGGCGTTGCAGGCGGTCACCCGCTGCGCGGCGTCGGCGGCGAGCACGCCCTCGTTGATGCCGTGCAGCACCGCCTCGCGCTCTTGCACCAGCTCGGCCAGCTCGTACGGTTCCAGCCCCAGCGTCTGCCGTTTGAGCCGCCGCCCGACCGCGGCGGAGGCGACGACGCCGAGCAGCACGGCGGCGGAGGTGAAGGCGGCTGCGGTGCCGAGGGTGCGCCGGGTCCGGCGGGTGATGTCGGCGGTGGAGAACCCGGCGCTGACCTCGCCGACGATCGCGCCGCTGTGGTCGCGCAGCGGCACCTTGCCGCGGGCGGTCGGCCCGAGCGTGCCGGTGGTGATGTTGACGACCTCATGGCCGGACAGCGGGCCGGACGGGTCGGTGCTGACCTCGTGGCCGATGCGGGCGGGGTTCGGGTGGGACAGCCGGATGCCGCGCCGGTCGGTGACGACGACGAACACCGCGTGGCTCGCGAGGCGGAAGCGTTCGGCGCGGGGGTCGACGACGTGCTGGGGATCCCCGGCTGCGACGATGTCGCCGAGCCCGGGATCCGCGGCGACCGTGCGGGCGAGCGTGAGCGCCCGCTGGCCGTACTGGTGTCGCAGCTCGTTCCGCAGCACCCAGGCGGCGAGGCCGTACCCGGTCACCGCGACCAGCAGCACGACGCCGATCTGCAGGATGAGAACCTGGTGGGCGAAACGGATCCGGGAACCGCGGGGCATGACCCGCACGTTAACCGAGCCGATGGCGGCCCGCCCAGCGTGGTCGTGAGCAGAACGCGCAGAACGCGGGCAACGTTCTGAACGAGGTGAACGCGGCTTTCGAGCAGATCGCGGCCAAGGGTTAACGGCCCGGCGGCGCGCTCGTAACCTCTGGCGCCATGCCTGCTACCCCAGCACCTCCCGGTGGCCCCGTGATCGAGCTGCGCGGCGCGACGAAGCGCTTCCGCTCGTCGTCCGGAGGGATCCACACGGCCGTCCGCGACCTGAACATGACCGTACGCGCCGGCGAGTTCGTGGCGGTCGTCGGCCCCACCGGATGCGGCAAGTCCACCACGTTGTCGCTGATCTCCGGGTTGGAACCGGCTTCCGCCGGCGAGGTCGTCGTGAACGGCCGCCCGGTGGACGGCATCCCGGACGGGATCGGCTACATGTTCCAGACCGACGCCGTGCTGCCCTGGCGCACGGTGCTCGACAACGTCGCGGCCGGTCCCCGCTACCGGGGCGCGGGGAAGAGGGAGGCGCGGGAGCGGGCCCGCGAGTGGGTGCGCCGCGTGGGGCTCGGCGGGTTCGAGGAGTACTACCCGCACCAGTTGTCCGGCGGCATGCGCAAGCGCGTCGCGCTCGCCCAGACGCTGGTCGGCGAGCCATCGATCCTGCTGATGGACGAGCCGTTCTCCGCGCTGGACGTGCAGACCCGCGGCCTGATGCAGGACGAGCTGCTGCGCCTGTGGGCGGGTGACTCCGGCGACCCGCAACGCTCTGGCGGCTCCCCGCACTCCGGCGGCCCGGCGGACGCCGGCGGTTCCGGCGGCGCGGACGGCGACCGGCCCGGCGGCGGTGCGGGTGAGGCGCCCGGAAGCGGCGCCGCCGTCGTGTTCGTCACGCACGACCTGGAGGAGGCCGTCGTGCTGGCCGACCGGGTCGTGGTGATGACGGCCGGGCCGGCCACCGTCAAGGGATCGTTCCCGGTGCCGCTGGAACGCCCGCGCCACGCCGAGGAGATCCGCCTGACGCCGGAGTTCCTGGACGTCTACCGCGAGGTGTGGGAGTCGCTGCGCGAAGAGGTGCAGATCACACGGGAGAGGAGCGCCGGCCATGCTGCTTGAGTCGAGCACGCGTCCGGCCGACGACGACCAGCCGGCGGCGGTCGCGCAGTTCCGCGCCGCGCACCGGCGCCGGCGCGCCGGCATCAACGTCGTGCGGCTGCTGCTCGTGGTCGCGGCGCTGGGCTCGTGGGAGCTGGCCGCGACCTACTGGATCGACCCGTTCTACTACTCCAAGCCGAGCGCGATCTGGATCAGGCTGGCCGACTGGTTCACCGCCGGAACCTCGCAGGGCTCGATCTGGCAGCAGATCGCCTACACGCTCGAAGAGGCCCTGATCGGTTTCGCGCTGGGCAGCGTGGGCGGCGTGGTGCTGGGCATCGTGCTCGGCCGCAGCCGGTTCCTGTCCGACGTGTGCGCGCCGTTCATCAAGGCCGCCAACGCGATCCCGCGTATCATCCTGGCCTCGCTGTTCGTGATCTGGTTCGGACTCGGCATGTCGTCGAAGGTGGCGACCGCGTTCGTGCTGGTGTTCTTCGCGGTGTTCTTCAACGCCTTCCAGGGCGCCCGCGAGGTGGACCGCAACCTGGTGAACAACGCCCGCATCCTCGGCGCGAGCCGGGGCCAGGTGCTGCGCACGATCGTGGTGCCCAGCGCGACGTCGTGGATCCTGGCCTCGCTGCACTCGGCGTTCGGCTTCGCCATCATCGGCGCGATCGTCGGCGAGTACAGCGGCGCGGACAAGGGCCTCGGCCTGCTGATCAACCACGCGCAGGGCACGTTCGACTCGGCCGGCATCTACGCCGGGATGATCATCATCACGGTGATCGCGCTGCTCGCCGAGTGGCTGCTCAC
>JBEHYF010000048.1:0-35803 GCA_048498315.1 Actinomycetota bacterium | reverse complement strand
AGGCTGCTACGTGGCTGAACACCGACCATGGTACGGACCGATGAACGAGAAGCTCGGCCATCCGGCGTTCCCGTCGTGACCCATCTGTTTCGGTGTTACGTACGAACCCCGGTCGTACGCACGATCGTCGGCAGGCCGCAGCCGGAGGCGTTCGCGAAACTGCGCCGGAAGATCGGTTCGAGGCGTTCCTCCACCTGGCGGAACCGTTCCAGTAGGTGGTCCCGCCCGGCCACGGCTGTCGGTCAGCGGGCAGGCAACCGCGGCCGCGAGGCGATGACTCGGACAGTGATCAACGAGGGCTTCGACGGCGATGTCGTCCAGCCGCCGTGGACCTTGGAAGGGCCGGCTACGCGGCGTGGTCGAGCGCCGCCTCGTACTCGTGTGGTCGCGTCAGGTCGCCGATCAGATCAGTTCCGGGCGGTAAGCGGAAAGCCAGTCGTTGAGCGTGACCGTGCGTTCGAGGGCGATGCGGTCCTGCTGGAGGCTGGCCGCGCCGATCGGGCGCTTCAGCGCGGTACGGATGGCGTCGGCGTCGATGTAGGGCTGGATCGGCGCGTTCGGGTCGGCGATGATGTCTTCGATCCGGTCCCGGATGGCGCGTTCGTAGCTCGGATTCTGCGTCGCCGGGTACGGGCTCTTGCGGCGCTGTACGACCGACTCGGGGAGCACGTCGGCGACCGCGCCGCGCAGCAGGCTCTTCTCCCGCCCGTCGTAGGTCTTGTGCGACCACGGTGTGTTGAAGACGTACTCGACCAGCCGGTGGTCGCAGAACGGCACCCGCACCTCCAGGCCGACGGCCATGCTCATGCGGTCCTTGCGGTCGAGCAGGAACCGCACCATCCGGGTCAGGTGCAGATAGCAGATCTCCCGCATGCGCCGCTCGTGGCCGCTCTCGCCGGGCAGGTGCGGCACCTCGTCGAGCGCCTCGCGGTAGCGGACGGCCATGTACGCGGCGGCGCCCTCGTCGACGCCGCGGTCGAGCAGCTCGCGGCCCTGCCCGAGCGCGACCGTCGTCCAGGGGAACGTGTCCGCGGCCACCGCCGCGGGGTCGTGGAACCAGCGGTACCCGCCGAACACCTCGTCGGCGGACTCGCCCGACAGCGCAACCGTCGAGTGCTTCCTGATCTCGGCGAACAGCAGGTACAGCGAGCTGTCCATATCGCCCATTCCGGGCAGGTCGCGGGCCCGCAGGACGGCCTCCATGACGCCGGGTGAGGCGAGCTGGTCGGTGCCGAGGACGACGTCGGCATGCCGGGAGCCGACGTGCTCGGCGACGTCGTGGACGTACGGGCCGTCGGCGGTGTCGCGCATGTCGTCGGGCACGAAACCGCCGGTCTCGTCGGTGAAGTCGACGGCGAAGGACCGCACGTGCTCGGTGCCGAGCGCGCGGTCGGCCAGCGCGGTCAGCGCGCTGGAGTCCAGCCCCCCGGACAGCAGCGTGCACAGCGGCACGTCGGAGATGAGCTGCCGCTCGACGATGTCGTCGAGGAGTTCGCGCACGTGCCGTACGGTCGCGGGCACGTCGTCGGTGTGCTCGCGCGCCGTCAGCGCCCAGTACCGGTGGTCGGTCACGCCGGCCCGGGAGACGCGCACGACGTGGCCGGGCACGACCTCGTACATGCCGTGGAAGACGGCGTGGCCGGGCGTCTTGCAGTTGGTGAGCAGCTCGTACAGGCCCTCTTCGGAGAGCCTGGCCGGGAAGGCCGGGTTGGCCAGGATCGCCTTCGGCTCGGAGCCGAACAGCACGCCGTTCGGCAGCGGCGCGTAGTAGAGCGGCTTGATTCCCATGCGGTCGCGGACCAGCAGGAGTTCCTCGGTGCGGCGGTCCCACAGCGCGAACGCGTACATGCCGTTCAGCCGGTCGACCATGCCGGTGCCCCACTGCAGGTAGGCGCGCAGGACGACCTCGGTGTCGCTGCGCGTGCGGAACCGGTGGCCGTGGGACTCCAGTTCCCGGCGCAGCTCGCGGAAGTTGTACGTCTCACCGCTGTAGACCAGGGTGACCGGGCCCTCGCTCATAGGCTGCCGGCCGCCCTCGATGTCGATCACCGCGAGCCGGCGGTGCCCCAGGGCGACGTGCGGGTCGATCCACAGGCCCTCGTCGTCGGGGCCGCGCAGCGCCATCGTCCGCGTCATCGCGAGGGCGGTCGCCCGCTCCGCGGTGAGGTCGCGGTCGTAGTCCACCCAGCCGGCAATGCCGCACACGGCGTCCTCCTCTTTCAGATAGCTGTATTGAGCAGCTAACTTGGACGCTAACGCAGCCTGACAATCACAGGTATGTAACAAACCTCACGCTACGCGATGCTGGCCGTGCGGCCGGGAACGTGCTAATCGGCCAGAGGTGGCTCGCCGCCGTTCATCGCCTGGTCGAGCCAGTCGAGCGACCGCCGCGACAGCGCCTCGTCGGCAAGCCGCTTGGCCGACGCGGTCTGCAGGGCGGCCAGCGAGCTGTCGATCCATGGCTGGACGTTCTCGTTGCCCTGCTCGCGGTACTCGACGGCCTGCAGCAGGCAGTCGAGCTTGTCGGCGTCGCGGGCGCAGCGGGCCTCCGGGCTGGCCTTCTGCTCGTACTCGGCGACCGCGCCGCGCACCATGTCCGCCACCGGCTCCGGCAGACCGCGCGTCTGGCCCGCCGTCACCTCTCCGTTCGGCGCCCGCGTGACGTAGCGCTTGGCGAGGTACGGGATGTCGGTCAGCCGGGTCTCCTGGCTGTCGTGGAAGAGGCTGAGCAGGGCGGCGCGCTGCGGATCGGCACCCTCCATGGCGGCGAGGACGCCGGCGAGCGCCGCCGCCCGGAACGAGTGGTCGGCGATGCTCTCCGGCTCCCTGACCCCGGCGACGAGCCAGCCCGTACGCGGATAGCGCTTGAGCAGCCCCATCTCGTAGGCGAAGTCCGTCAAGCGCGTCAGCTCGTCCGCCATCCCTGCCTCCCTTGTTTCCCTCCGGGATATAGACGGTAGAGGACTTTCCCCAGATCAGGAGGGATGAGAGGCCGTGAGGGGCGGGGCGTCGCCGGTCTGGCCAAAGGGGCTGGAGTCACCTCGGTGACCAGTGTGACAAGAAGGAACCGATGGCCCCTTTGTGGGCGACAGGTCCGAAGGTGGTGCGACCGACGGTGCAGGCGGTGCCGTGGGCAGGCCCTTGTGCTGGCCGGGCTGGTGGCGCGGGTACGCGGCGGGCGCCGCGGGTAGCCCGCAACGCATGGCGATGCGAACCGGCCGGGTACGCACCGGAACCTCGGACACCAGCAGCCTCTCGACCGTATGGATTAGATTGTCTGCGACCGTCCCGCCGCCCGCGCGCGTCGGCAGGCCGGCCAATGCGTGGTCGCGCGCCGGCCGTCGAGCAGGCCCGCCTGCGCCAGCACGAACGCCCCGCTGCCGCATCCTCAGGACTCGAACAGCACGCTGATGCTCTCGCGGCGGTGGATGCGGCCGATCGCCTCGGCGAACAGCGGAGCGACCGAGACGACCTGCACCTTCGGCGACAGCGCGACCGGCCGGTTCTCCACCGTGTCGGTGACGTAGAGCCGCGAGATCGGGCTCGCCTCCAGGCGCTCCATCGACCGGCCGGTGAACACGCCGTGCGTCACCGCTGCGCGCACGCTGCGGGCGCCGTGCTCGACGAGGCATTCGGCGACCTCGGCCAGGGTGCCCGCGGTGATCGTGAAGTCGTCGACGATGACCGCGTCGCGGCCGCGCACATCCCCGATCAGGTCGATGACGCGGGCGGTCTCAGTGTGATCGACCCGCTCCTTGTCGGCGATGGCCAGCGGCGCGCCGAGCCGCCGGGCGTACTTGCGCGCCTGCTTGGCGAAGCCCGCGTCGGGCGAGACGACGACCAGGTCGCCGGAGCCGCCGATCGCGTCGGCGAGCACCGGCAGGGCGTACAGGTCGTCGACCGGCAGCGTGAAGAAGCCTTGGATCTGCGGGGCGTGCAGGTCCATGGTGACGACCCGGTCCGCGCCGGCCGCCTCGATCGACTGCGCGCACACCCGGGCCCGGATCGACACCCGCGGCTCGTCCTTCTTGTCGGCCTTGGCGTAGCTGAAGTACGGCATCAGGACCGTGACGGATGCGGCGCTGGCGCGCTTGAACGCGTCGATCCAGAAGAGCAGCTCCATGAAGTTGTCGTTGGCCGGGAAGACCGTCGACTGGACGAGATGCACATGCCGGCCGCGTACGTTCTGGTTCACCTTGACGAACAGGTTGCCGTCGGAGAACCGGATGACCTCGCTCTTTCCGGGCTCCACGCCGAGGCACCGGCAGATCGCCGCGGTGAGGCGAGGGCTGCCGGATCCGCCGAACACGAGCAGCTCATCTTCGTCCGGACCGGCCATCCGCGCGTCCTCCCGTCTCCTTCGCGGCCTGTGGTCGCCCCGACCGTGCCTCAGCTGACGATGTCCTTCCGGCGGAAGCGTCGCACGGCCAGCGCGATCAGCACCAGGGCGTACGACGCGGACAGGGCGATGCCCTTGATCATGCCGGTCCACTCCACGTGCGGTTGCAGGGCGTCGGTCCAGGCGAACATCCAGTGCGTCGGCAGGAACTCCCGCCAGTGCCCGAGCGCGGTCACCGCGTCGATGATGTTGCTGACGATGACCAGGCCGACCGCGCCGCCCACCGCGCCCAGCGGCGAGTCGGTCGTCACCGACAGCAGGAACGCCAGCGCCGCCACGACCAGCTCGGACGCCAGCACGTACCCGACGACGACCAGCAGCCGGACCAGCGCGGTGTCGTTCGGCAGCGCCACGTCGTCCGGGGGCAGCCGCAGCCGCGCCCAGCCGAACACGTAGATCCCGGTGATCATCGCCATCGCGGGCAGGCTGATCACGGCCAGCGCCGCGTACGCCAGCGCCACGATCAGCTTCTGTTTCAGCAGCCGGACCCGCGGCACCGGCGCGGCCAGCAGGTAGCGCAGCGACGCCCAGCCGGCCTCGCTGGCCACAGTGTCGCCGCAGAACAGCGCGACCGCCACGACCAGCAGGAACCCGGTCGAGGCGAACAGCGTGAACATCGTGAAGTTCAGCGCGCCCTTCGTCGCGACGACGACCAGGCCGGGCGTGTTCCCGTCGCTGTTCGACGGCGCGCCGCCGAGCTTGAACGCCGTGGCGAGAATCCACGGGAGGACGAGCAGGATGCCGAACGCGATCCACGTGCGCCGCCGACGCAACTGCCGGACCGCCTCGACCCGTAGCGGCAGCGTCTTGCGCACGCTCTTGCGCGCGGCCCGCCGGTCCGGGACCGTGCCGTCGCCGGGGGCCACCGCGCCCGCCGTTCCCGCCGGGGACCGGCCGTCCGTCTCCCGACGCCGGGTCATGACTCTTCTCCGATCAGGGCGAGGAACGCCTGTTCCAGGCGCCGGTGCGGCGTGACGCGGTCGACCGGAACGCCGGCCGCGACCAGCGCCGCGACGACCGCGGAGGGCGCGGAGCCGTTCAGCCGCACCAGCACGCCGGAGGCGTCCTCCTTGACGCCGTCGATGCCCTCCGTCGCGGCCAGCGCCGCGAGCGCGCGCTCCGGCTCGGGCGTCCCCACGATGATCGAGCCGTCCTGGCCCGCGATCGTCGCCACCGGCCCGGCGGCGACCAGCCGGCCCCGGTGCATCACGACGACGTGGGTGCAGGTCTGCTCCACCTCGGCCAGCAGGTGGCTGGAGATGATGACGGTACGGCCCCGCGCCGCGTACCGGACCAGCACCTCGCGCATCTCGGCGATCTGCGGCGGGTCGAGGCCGTTGGTCGGCTCGTCCAGCACGAGCAGGTCGGGCAGGCCGAGCATGGCCTGCGCGATCGCCAGCCGCTGCCGCATGCCCTGCGAGTAGGTGCGCACGGGCCGGTCGACCGCGTCGCCGAGGCCCGCGATGGCCAGCGCCTCCTCCATGTGCGAGGCGCCGCGTCCGGTCGCCTTCCAGTACAGCTCCAGGTTGGCGCGTCCGGTCAGGTGCGGCAGGAAGCCCGGCCCCTCGACGAACGACCCGAGCCGGGCGAGCACCGGCGCGCCCGGCCGTACCGGCTCACCGAAGATCCGGATCTCGCCGGCGTCGGGGTGGATCAGGCCCATGAGCATGCGCAGGGTCGTCGTCTTGCCCGCGCCGTTCGGGCCGAGCAGGCCGCAGACCTGGCCGCGTTCGACGCGGAAGGACAGGTCGTCCACGGCCAGGTGGCCGTTCCGGTAGCGCTTGGTCAGCCCAACGATCTCCAGCGGCGTCTCCGGGTCGCCCGTGCCGCCGCGATGTCCGCGCCCCTGCCGTCCGCGGCCGGTCGCGACGAGCACCACGGCCGCCGCCACGGCGATCGCCGGGAAGCCCCACGCCCACCAGGGCAGCGGCGCCGGCGGCGTGCGCAGCGCCGGGTCGACCGGGACGGTGAGCGGCGAGTCGACCGACACCGCGTACGCGGCCGGCTGCGCCGGGGATGCGAAGCCCATGTCGGTGGTGCCGAACACCACGCGGATGCGGTGGCCGGCGTCGAAGCGGTGGTCCATGGCCGGCAGCGTCACCTCCGCCGCGCCGTTCACGGTCAGCGGCGCGACCAGCGGCCGCGCCGGCGTCGCCCGCCCGTCCGGCCCGACGTCGTACAGCTTCGCGAACAGCGTCGCCGGCCCGCCGGCGGCACCGGGTTCGTTCGTTCTGGTTCCACCCGTCGGTGCCGGTCCGCCCGCACCGCCGCGCCGGCCGGCCGGACCGGGCGTCCCGGTACCGGTTCCGCCCAGGACGGTTCCGTTCGGCGCCGCAGGGGCGGTGCCGGGGGTGTCCGGCCCGGCCGGCAGCGCGCGGACGCGGATGCGCACGCGGGCCGCGCCGGTGAGCTGGATGGGCGCGGTCAACGGCTCGGAGTCGAAGGCCGCCGACTGGCCGGGCAGGTCGACCTGGAGGCCGCCGGCGCCCAGGTCGCCGAGCCCGCCCAGCGCGCCGAGGCCGGGCAGCGTGGAGATCGAGGCGGGGGATCCGCCGGCCGGGTTCCGCACGACCTGCTCGTCCCGGCTCAGCGGCACCGTGCGGTGCTCGGCGCCGGACAGGCCGGGGTAGCGGGGCGCGGTCGCGGCGGTGATCACGACGCGCTGGGTGGAGGAGTCGATGCCGCCGGAGCGCGTGACGGTGAAGCCGCCCGCCCCGCCGGCGCCCCCGGTGCCGCGCTTGAGGTAGCGATCGAACCACGAGGTGACCAGGTCCCGTACCCGCGCGGTCTCCGGGTCGCCGCCGTCGTGGCCGCCCTGGTACCAGACGACCTTCACCGGGGCGCCGGTGATCGCGTGGGCGTTGGCGTCGGCCTGGTCGAGCGGGAACAGCGAGTCGGACTGCCCCTGCACCAGCAGCGTCGGCACGTGGATGCGGCCGGCCACCGACGACGGGCTGGACCGGCGCAGCGTGGCGATCGCCTCCGGCGTCGGCCGCCCGGTCTCGGCGACCTTCTGGTACATCGCGCACAGCGGCGGCAGGAATCGTCCACAGGCTGTGGACGGTACGCCGCCGGTGAAGAAGATCCCCGCCCACACCTTCTTGAACACGCCGTGCTCGGGACCGGCCCCGGTCGCGTCCGGGAACAGCGCGTCCGCCAGGTCGTACCAGGTGATCTGCGGCGCGATCGCGTCGATGCGCCGGTCGTACGCGGCGGCCATCAGCGCGATCGCGCCGCCGTACGACTGGCCCGCCATGCCCACGCGCGGGTCGCCGGGCGCGTCGAGGCGCACGTCGGGCCGGCGGGCCAGCCAGTCGATGAGCTGCCGGACGTCCTTAACGTCATAGTCGGGCGAGTCGAGCGTGATCTGGCCGCCCGAGCCGCCGAATCCGCGCGCCGACCACGTCAGCACCGCGTACCCGTGCCGGGCCAGCCGCTCGGCGTCGGCACGGACGTCGTCCTTGCTGCCGCCGAAGCCGTGCGCGAGCAGCACGGCCGGGAAACGTCCGGTGCGGGCGGGCGTGAAGAAGGTGGTGTCCAGGCCGATCCGCTGGTCGTTCCGCGGACCGTCGACGACCGTGATCCGCTGGTCGGAGGAGCGGATCGGGGGCGCGCCGCCGCTCGCCGCCGCCCACGTGAGCCCGCCGGCCAGCACGGCGGCCATACCTGCGGCCGCCCCCCACCGTCCCCGTCTCATGGCCCAGACCCTACTGGCGTGCCACAGACCGCGGACATCGCGGGGAACGTGTCATGACATTCGGTTGCGATCTTGGTGTGCACGACGCTCGCGGGCTCTCCGCAGGCCCGATCGCCGGTACGCTCGTCCGCCGCGGACGGGCCGCGGGACGCCGGGCCCGGCCCCCGGCCGCGGCGGCGCTCTCGGAGATGTGGGCGATCCTGAACTGCTCGACCAGCTTGTCCACCCGCTGGGTCGACACGCCCAGCAGGTGTCTGCACCACGCACGCGCGCGGCACCGTGGGTCGCCCAGCAGCTTCTCCAGGTCCGGCTCGTCTGCACCGCGCACGCGCGCGGCACTGGTCATCGCGGTGCACTCGCCGGACGGCTGCAACGACACCGCAGGACGCCGGCGCGGACGGTACCGACCCGGCCGCCCGGTATGACGCTCACCGCCGCGCTGCTGCGGCCGATCGGCCGCAGCGGTGCCGTGCCCGGGGCACCGGCCCGCCCCGTCGCCGCCCCGTCTCCGGCCTGCCGCCGGTCCGCTGTACCGGTGACCGGCCGATCGCGGCGCGTCCCGACCTCCCGCCCACCCGGCCCGGGCGAGGGGAAACACCTTCGCCGTCCGATCCGCCGGGCCCATCGTCGATCCGCGCCTCTGGCGCCGCGCGCGCTCGCGTGGTGCGATGGGGCCGATCGATGTCCATCCCCGCCCACGGCGGGGCTCCGGTCGGTCCTGAACACGGAGGAGACAACGTGAGGTTCGGCCCGCACGCCCGGCGGTGCCGGCGTGCACCACACGCCCGGCCGCGGCCGCTGCGGCACCCGCACCCGCGGACCGGCGCGGCACACGGCGGGCTGTGTCCGGACGTCCGGTGCGGTCTGCGGCCCGGTGCTCGGCGTGGTGGGCCGCGCCCGGACGTGAGCCGGGGCGGGCCGCGCCTGAGCGTCCAATGCGGTTCGCGATCCGGCGTCCGGCGTGGGCCGCGCCCGCCCATGAGCCGCGCCGCGCCGCGGCGGGGCACACGGTGCGCCCGGTGGCGACCCGGCGCGGGAGACGGCCGCGCTCCGCCCGCGCGGCCCCCGTCACCCCGATCCCCGCACGCCAGCGACCACCCGAGGAGGGAACGGCGCCCCGGAGCTCGGGCGCCCCGCATCCCCATGATCCGACTCGCCCCCCGACGATCCCCCCGTCACGCCCCTGACCGGACGACAACCCCCCTGCCGCCGAAGCCGTCCTCTTCTGCGAGACGGACGGAACGGAGGGCGGAGATGCGCGCTGCGCGGCACCCGGGCGGGCGGCCGGGACTGATCGCCGTAGTGATCGTCCTATGGGTGCTGATCGCCGCGATCGCGCTGACCGGCACGCTGATCGCCGCGTTCTCCCAGCAGCACCCGGCGCGGTTCGCCGCACCCTTGAAGGTCTACCCCGTGACGCAGGAACTGGTCGGGCCGTGCCCGCCCGGCACACAGGGCGTCACCTCGCAGAGCACCGCGGGCACCACCTGCTACGAGCTGACCACCGGTATCACGATCAAGCGCGTCAACGACATCCACGTCGAGCGGGCCAAGACCGGCGGGTACGCGGTCTCGATCAGCCTCATCCCGGCCGACGGGCGCGCGCTCAAGCGGCTCACCCAGAACGCGGCCGGGCGGCCCTACGCGCTGACCGTACGCGACCAGGTGGTGGCCGCCCCCCGCGTCGACGCCCCGATCACCGAGGGCCGGGTGCTGATCAGCGGGAACCTCACCCGCAGCGACGCCCAGCAGATCGTCGACCGGCTCAAGGGCAAGATCCCGCCCCCGACCCCCACCCCGGCGACGCCGTCGATCGCGCCCGCGCCGCCGCCTACGGCCCCGGCGACGTCGACGCCGTCGAGCACGCCAGGAGCGACCGGCGGCCCGACCGGGGCCACCACCGCACCGCTTGGCGGTGCGACCGGGACCACCGCACCGCCCGCGGGTGCGACCGCGACGACCACACCGCCGTCCGGGACGCCGACGGCGACCCGACCGGCCTGAGCATCGTCCGCCGGCCCGAGGCCGGCCGAGGCACACGGCCGGCCCGCGGACCGGCCGAGGGATGCCGGCCCGAAGGTCGACCGAGGTACGCCACCCTCCGGACCAGCCGGACCGCTCGGGTCTGCGGGCCGACCGGACCACGCGGGTCTACGGGCCGGCTAGGGCACGTCGGCCTGCGGGCCGGCCGGGGCACGCCGAGCCTGCGGACGGGCTCGATCAGAAGGCGCCGTGGCGGCCCGCGCCGGCGCGGAAGCGCTCGACGCCGGCCAGCCCGGTCTCCTCGATCGTTGCCTGGCCATGGCGGAACTCGGTCTCGATCGCGTCGTCCTCCTCCATGCCCTGCTGTTCGAGCACGGACATGCGGTCGTGCCGCAGGCAGTCCTGCGGGAAGCCGGCGATCTGCGCGGCCAGCTCCTCCGCCGCCGCACGTGCCCGGCCGACCGGCACGACCCGGTTGACCAGGCCGATCTCCAGTGCTTCCGCAGCGGACACGGGCCGCCCGGTGAGGATGAGATCCATCGCGCGCGACTGCCCGATCAGCCGGGGCAGGCGCACGGTGCCGCCATCGATCAGCGGGACGCCCCAGCGGCGGCAGAACACTCCGAACACGGCGTCCTCCTCGGCCACCCGCAGGTCGCACCAGATCGCCAGCTCCAGGCCGCCGGCGACGGCGTGCCCGCTGACGGCCGCGATCACCGGCTTGGACAGTCGCATGCGGGTCGGGCCCATCGGACCCTCGGCGGAGTGCGACGGGTCGTGGCTGGCGGCGCCCACGCTCGGCGCGTCGACCCGGTTGCCGCGCTCGGTGCCGATCGCCTTGAGATCCGCGCCGGCGCAGAACGTGCCGCCCTCGCCCCACAGCACCGCGACGCTCGCCTCCGCATCGGCGTCGAACGCGCGGAAGGCATCCGCCAGCGCGCGGGCCGTCGGCCCGTCCACCGCATTGCGCACCTGGGGACGACTCAAGATCACCGTCGTCACCGGACCGTGCTTCTCCACCCGCACACTCATGGGTCACACCTTCCCGTGGATCTTCGAAGCGAGGAACGGCGCGATCACCGCACCGCGCCGTTCCAGCCCGATGATCCCGGCTCCGGCCGGCATGGCGGGGATCGTCTCCTCACTCGTTGCGCGGACGGCTCGCTACGCTCGCCGGCCGCTCCGCTCGCTCGTCGACTCGCCTCTCCGGGTCAGTCGACGCGCCAGGTGTCGCCGCTGCCGAGCAGCGCGGCGAGGTCGCCCGCGCCTTCCCGGGCCACGGCCTCGTCGATCTGAGCGCGCAGCAGCTCGTCGTACGAGGGACGCTCCACCTGCCGGAAGATGCCGATCGGGGTGTGCTCGAACGCCGGGGAGTCCAGCCGCGACAGCGCGAACGCCGTCGACGGGTCCGGGTCGTGCGCGTCGTGGACGAGCACGTCCGGCGCGTCGGCCGGGACGATCTCCAGAGAGCCGGACGCCGACCGCCGCACTGCCTTGTCGCGGTTCGCGCCGAACACGATCGGCTCGCCGTGTTCGAGCCGGATCGTGACGTCGTCGCGGGTCTGCGGGTTTTTCAGCGGCGCGAACGCGTCGTCGTTGAAGATGTTGCAGTTCTGGTAGATCTCTACAAGCGCGGTGCCGTTGTGCTCGGCCGCCGCGCGCAGCACCGACTGCAGGTGCTTGCGTTCGGAGTCGATGGTCCGCGCGACGAACGATGCCTCCGCGCCGAGCGCCAGCGAGATCGGGTTGAACGGGCGGTCGAGCGAGCCCAGCGGCGTCGACTTGGTGATCTTCCCGATCTCCGAGGTGGGGGAGTACTGGCCCTTCGTGAGGCCGTAGATCCGGTTGTTGAACAGCAGGATCTTCAGGTTCACGTTACGGCGCAGCGCGTGGATCAGGTGGTTGCCGCCGATCGACAGCGCGTCGCCGTCACCCGTGACCACCCACACCGACAGGTCGGGCCGGGACGAGGCCAGCCCGGTCGCGATCGCCGGCGCGCGGCCGTGGATCGAGTGCATCCCGTAGGTGTTCATGTAATACGGGAACCGCGACGAGCAGCCGATGCCGGAGACGAAGACGATGTTCTCCCGCTTGAGGCCCAGCTCCGGGAGGAACCCCTGCACGGCGGCGAGGATCGCGTAGTCGCCGCAGCCCGGGCACCACCGGACCTCCTGGTCGGTCTTGAAGTCCTTGGCGGTCTGCCGGGCGGTTTCCTTGGGCACGAGAGCGAGCGGATCGCTCATCAGCTGATCACATCCTGGATGGCGTTCGCGAGCTCTTCCGCCTTGAACGGCAGGCCGCGGACGCGGTTGTAACCGATCACGTCGACGAGGTGGCGGGCACGCAGCAGCGTGGCGAGCTGGCCGAGATTGATCTCCGGCACGAGCACCTTGTCGTAGGAGCGCAGCACCTCGTCGGTGCCCGCGGGAAACGGGTTCAGGTGCCGCAGGTGCGCCTGGGCGACCTTGCCGCCGGCGGCGCGGACGCGGCGCACCGCCGCGGCGATCGCGCCGTACGTGCCGCCCCAGCCGAGCACGAGCACGCGGGCCTCGCCGGAGGGATCGTCGACGGCCAGCGGCGCGACGTCGCGTGCGATGCCGTCGATCTTGGCCTGGCGCAGCCGGACCATCAGATCGTGGTTGGCCGGGTCGTAGGAGATGTTGCCGGTGCCGTCGGCCTTCTCGATGCCGCCGATGCGGTGCTCCAGCCCCGCGGTGCCGGGCACCGCCCACGGGCGGGCGAGGATGTCGGGGTCGCGCCTGAACGGCTGGAAGTCCTCGTCCCCGGGCTGCGCGAAGTTCGGCTCGATCCGCGGCAGTGCGTCGACGTCGGGGATGCGCCACGGCTCGGAGCCGTTGGCCAGGTAACCGTCGGACAGCACGATCACCGGCGTGCGGTACTTCACCGCGATGCGGGCCGCCTCGATCGCGATGTCGAAGCAGTCGGACGGCGTGCACGGCGCCAGCACCGGCACCGGCGCCTCGCCGTTGCGGCCGTACATCGCCTGCATCAGATCGGCCTGCTCGGTCTTGGTCGGCATGCCGGTGGACGGGCCCGCGCGCTGCACGTCGATGACGACGAGCGGCAGCTCGATCGCCACGCCGAGGCCGATCGTCTCGCTCTTGAGCGCGATGCCCGGCCCGGACGTCGTGGTGACGCCGAGCGAGCCGCCGAACGCGGCGCCGAGGGCCGCGCCCACGGCCGCGATCTCGTCTTCGGCCTGGAAGGTGCGCACGCCGAACCGCTTGTGCTTCGACAGCTCGTGCAGGATGTCGGAGGCCGGCGTGATCGGGTACGAGCCGAGGAACAGCGGCAGCCCGGACCGCCGGCTCGCCGCGATGAGGCCGTACGCCAGGGCCAGGTTGCCGGAGATGTTGCGGTACGTGCCCGGCGGCAGCGTGGCCGGCCGCACCTCGTACGACACCGAGAACGACTCGGTCGTCTCGCCGTAATTCCAGCCCGCCTGGAAGGCCGCGATGTTGGCCTTCATGATCTCGGGCTTCTTGGCGAACTTGGTCTCCAGGAAGCGGACGGTCGCCTCGGTCGGCCGGTGGTACAGCCACGACAGCAGGCCGAGCGCGAACATGTTCTTCGCCCGCTCGGCGTCCTTCTTGGAGATGTCGAAGCCCTCGAGGGCCTTGACGGTCATCGAGGTCAGCGGCAGCGAGTGCACGCGGTACTCGCTGAGCGAGCCGTCGTCCAGCGGGTTGTCGGTGTAGCCGACCTTCGCCAGGGCACGCTTGGTGAACTCGTCGGTGTTGACGATGACGTCGGCGCCGCGCGGCAGGTCGGCGATGTTGGCCTTCAGCGCGGCCGGGTTCATCGCCACCAGGACGTTCGGCGCGTCGCCGGGGGTGAGGATGTCGTGGTCGGCGAAGTGCAGCTGGAAGCTGGACACGCCGGGCAGCGTGCCGGCCGGGGCGCGGATCTCGGCCGGGAAATTGGGCAGGGTCGACAGGTCGTTGCCGAAGGCGGCCGTTTCCTGGGTGAAACGGTCGCCGGTCAGCTGCATGCCGTCACCGGAATCACCGGCGAAACGGATGATGACGCGGTCGAGTTGACGGACCTGTTTGGTCACAGGGCAGGACCTCCCCGACGCGCGGCACTCCGGCGAATGGAGGCGTCCGAAGCGCCACTTGGGCTTACCTTCATGCTACGTCCCGGATCACGTGGTTATTGCAGCACCGAAAATGCTGACAAGAGCTGTGAGATGCGTCGCAGCGACCGCCGGCCGCCCCCGTAGGCGTCACGCCCTCGTAATGACTTCCCTCATCGAGGAAGACGCATGCGTCACGACGGCGGTTCACGGCGGCTGCCGGAACGGCCACGTCAAGCCGCCGCGTTCCTACACAGCGCGCTCGCCGACCGGCACAGGTCGACGTGCAGGCGGGACACGAGCAGGGGACCGGACACGTCCCGAACTATATGTGCTCGATCTGGAGCGCGCCTCAACCGGGACACGCACGGCATGTCCCGGCGCGTGCCCCGGACGGGGTGGCCTCGCCGCCGTGCGGCGGATCCATCGGTCGTGGCGTGGCACCCGGACCGGCGCGCCGTCGCTCCCTCGCGCGGTCGCCCCCGCGCCGTCGCTCCCTCGTGACGTCGTGTGGCCGCGTGGCCGCGTCAGCCGCCCCGCTGCTCCCGCGTCAGCTTGTCGAGCAGTGCCGCCACGTCGCTCGCGGAGTTCACGCTCGCGGAGAAGGTCGCCCCGGCGTGGATCACGAACCGCCCGCTCTGCGAGCCGTACCAGGACGACCAGACGTGCCCTTCGGTGCGGCAGCTGAGCGTGCGCTGCCGGCCGATCCTGGCCGTCGCGACATCCGAGCACGTCGACACCGTGCCCGCTGAGCCGCGGAAGGCCACGTTCATCGACACGCGCACCGATCCGGTCGACTGGTCCACCGCCGACGGGCGCACGTCGACGCTCACCGTGCAGCCCGGCTCGTCGCAGGCGCCGAACCGCAGCTTGCTCGTCGGCACCACGGAGACCGCCGGGTCGTAGGCGTTCGCCAGGCCGCGCACGTCCGTACGCAGCGCCGCGAACACCGCACCCATGCCGGACGCCGTCAGCGGCGTCACGTCGAACGAGAACGCGCCGGCATCCGTGGTGCCGGCGATGCGCAGCAGGCGGCGCGCCCCCGTGGCGGCGATGTAGTATGTGCGGCCGCCGGCCGTCATCTTGATCGCCTGCACGCCGTCCACCGTCGTCTTCGTGGCGAGCGGGTCGTCGCCCGCTCCCTTCAGCACCTGCGCCAGCCGCTCCGGTGACAGGTCCGGCAGGTTGAGCTCCACGGTGAAGTCGGGGGCCTTCGTCCACGTGCCGCCGGCCTTGCCGGCGCGCACCGAAGAGACGCCCTGCGCGGTCCAGAACGACGAACTCGCCTTGAGGTACGTCACGCCGTCGATGTCGACCCGGCTCACCCGCACGCCGCCGGACGTGTAGGAGCCGAGGGCCGAACCCGCGCGGGTGACGTCGAACCTCGCCCGGCCCCCGGCGTACGTGCCGCTGAGCGCCAGGCCCGGCGCCGTGCCGAGCGCCGTGCCGGCCTGGATCGCCGCCTCTCCGGAGATCTTCTTCGGGTCGTCGGCCGAACCGCCCAGCGTGGAGACGCCGAGCACGAGCAGGATCACGACGAGCACGCCGCCGCTGACCAGCGCGGCGACCAATCCGCTGTTCGTCCGCCTCGGCGGCGGAGCGTCGAAGCCGTACGGCGGCGGGCCGCCCCACGGCGTAGGCACAGCCGACCCGGCCGCGCCGTGGTACGGCCCGGCGGCAGCGCCATGGTGCGGGCCCGTGCCGCCCGAGCCCGCGGCCTCGTCTCGGGACGCGGCGGTGTCTTCGGCGGCGCCGGGCGCGGCGGTGGCGCGTGGATCGCCCGCACCGCCCGGGGCGGCGGGCGGGCCGCCCTCGCCGGCGGCTGCGGGGGGACCCGCGTCGCCGGTGCTCGTCCCGGCCGGAAAGGGGGCCGTAGGGGCCGGGACGGAGGCCGTAGGGTCGGCCGCCGGAGTGGCGGGGAACGGCGGGGTACCGCCGGGGTCGCAGGACGCGCCGGGCGGCGGCTCGTCCGCCGTCGGCGACCGGTTGCCGGGCGGCGCGGGCGGCGCCCACGTGCCGGGCCGCCCGGACCCTCCGGACCGTGGTTCCCGACCGCCCTGTGCGTCCATGCCGTTGGTTTCCCCTCGCATCACCTTCGTCGCCGTGACCTTACGATCGACCGGTACGCCGGACAAGGCGGCTGGGGATTTCTGTTACCTGCGCGTGGCCTCGCGGATGCGTCGCGTGCTCGTGGTCGGGCGAGTGTGGGCGCCCAAGGCCGGCCGACGCGGAGAGTGCGTCGGCGCCACGGACGCGGCGAGGGAGGGGCGAGGCACGGCCGTGCTGCCGAAGGGACGCGGAACGGGGCGGGGAGCACGCCGGTGAGCGGATGGGGCGCGCGCGGTGCCCGGCACGGCCTGCTCCGCGCCGTCCGGTCTGAGCGGGGGCGACCGGCCGCGGGGCGGCGGACGGGCACCGGACCACCTTGAGCCTGACAAGCCACCAAAGACGTGACAACGCAGTCGAGTGATCTGTAGGGCGATCCCTGAGCTCCGCGGCGTGGGCCTCGTGTGACCGCGGACCCCGTGTGACCGCGGGTGCCGCGGGCCGCCTACAGTGCGACGCATGGCGGCACCGGCGAGCAACGGCTACTACGGGCACTACCTGACGATCCTCGCGCTGTTCGTCATCGGCGCGCTGATGGTGGGCGGCGCGCTGCTGGTCAACCGCGCCCTGCGCCCGGCCCGTCCGACGCCGGAGAAGCTCATGACGTACGAGTGCGGCGTCGACCCGGTCGGTGAGGGCTGGGCGCAGTCCTACGTCCGCTACTACGTCTTCGCCTACCTGTACGTCGTGTTCGCGGTCGACGCGGTGTTCCTGTTCCCGTGGGCGACGGTCTTGTCCGCGCGGGGCTTCGGCTCCCTGACGCTCGGCGAGATGTTCGTCTTCTTGGCGGTGATCACCGCGGGACTCGCCTACGCCTGGAAGAAGGGCGTGCTCGGCTGGGTCTGAACGGCGGGACGGGCGTCGGTGACGGGCGTCCTGCCGGGTCGACCTTGTCGCCGGGCGTCCATGGCGCACACGTAAGAATGGAGCGCATGGGTGCCGTTGATCTCCCGGAGCCGCGCGTCGGCCCGGTGACCAAGCTCGCCCCGCGGCCGATCAAGTTCGTGCTCAACTGGGGGCGGCGGTACTCGCTCTGGGTCTTCAACTTCGGCCTGGCCTGCTGCGCGATCGAGTTCATCGCCACGTCGATGTCGCGGCACGACTTCATCCGGCTCGGCGTGATCCCGTTCGCGCCCGGGCCGCGGCAGGCCGACCTGATGGTGGTCTCCGGCACGGTCACCGACAAGATGGCGCCGGCGGTGAAGCGGCTGTACGAGCAGATGCCGGAGCCGAAGTACGTCATCTCGTTCGGTGCCTGCTCCAACTGCGGCGGCCCGTACTGGGACTCCTACTGCGTGACGAAGGGCGTCGACCAGATCATCCCCGTTGACGTGTACGTCCCGGGCTGCCCGCCGCGGCCCGAGGCGCTGCTGCAGGGCATCGTCAAGCTCCAGGAGAAGATCGCCGCCGAGTCGCTGGGGGAGCGTTACACGCGCGCTGGTGAGCCGGTCGTGCCGGCACCCGAGGTGCCGCGCAAGCCGCCGACGCCCGCCGTGCTCCGCCGCCCGCTCGTCCTGCCGCCGGTGCCCGAACCGGCCGGGGCGAAGGATCACGGGAGCGGGACGAAGGACGGCGGGACCGGAGATTCGCAGGCCGGGACGGGCGGATCGCGGAACGGGACAGAGGGTCCCGACACCGGGGGCGGGACGGCCGCCCGTGACCTGCTGCCGCCGGAGGACGCCCGGGCCGTCGGCGACCGTACGAACGGCGGGCGCGGGCGGAAGTGGCGCCTGGCCGGCCGGCTGCGGCGGCTGGCCGAACCGCCCGTCGACGGCGACACCGACCACGACATCATCCCGGGGCTGCGTGATGACGATTGAGCTGTCGGCGGCGTGGGCCCGGCGGTTCGGCGACGACGTGCGCGCCGTCGAGGCGTTCGGCATCCTGACCGTCGAGGTTCTGCCCGAGCTGTGGGAGGAGGCGCTGCTGTTCGCCCGCGACGAGCTGGACTGCGGCTTCTTCGACTGGCTGAGCGCGGTGGACGAACTGGACAGCGGCTTCTCCGTCATCGCGCACGTGCATTCCCTCGCGCATGGGCACCACCAGCTCGTCCGTACGCGGGTGCCGCGCTCGGACCCGCGGCTGGTCAGCGCGACCGATGTCTACCGGGGCGCGAACTGGCATGAGCGGGAGACGTACGAGATGTTCGGCGTGGTCTTCGACGGGCATCCGGACCTGCGGCCGCTGCTGCTCCCGGACGGCTTCGAGGGGTACCCGCTGCGCAAGGAGTTCGTGCTGGCGGCGCGGGTGGCCAAGCCGTGGCCGGGGGCGAAGGAACCGGGCGAGTCCGGCGCGCCGAGCCGCCGCCGTCGGATGCTGCCGCCCGGCGTGCCGCAGGACTGGGGGCCGGCCGCGCGCGCGACCGCCGCCCGCTCGGCATCCCGCCCCCGTCCCGGACGCCGCGGCACCGTCTCTCCGGAGGCGCCGTCCGGCACGGCGACGCAGCACGAGCCGTCCGGCGAGGCGGCCCCGGATCGGCCTTCCGGAAAGACGCGTCCGGGCCGGGCGTCCGGCGCCCGGGGCACGGCCGGCCGGCCGGGGTCGCGGCGGCGGGCGCGCGGAATCGACCCCGACGGCGAGGGCGGCGGCGATGTCTGACCTTCTCGTGATCGTCGTGAAGCTGCTGCTGGTCGTCGCCGCGTTCGCGGTGCTGCCGCTGCTGGTCGGGCAGGCCGAGCACAAGATCATGGCCCACATGCAGGGCCGCCTGGGCCCGATGTATGCGGGCGCCTTCCACGGCTGGGCGCAGCTCGTCGCCGACGGGGTGAAGTTCGCGCAGAAGGAGGACGTGATCCCGGCAGCGGCCGACCGGCGGGTCTTCACGCTCGCCCCGGCGGTGGCGCTGATCCCGTATCTGGTCGTACTGGTCGTGATCCCGGTCGGGCCGGGCGGGCAGGTCGGCGTCTCGATCGACGCCGGGCTGTTCTTCGCGCTGGCGCTGGTGGGCGTCGGCGTGCTCGGCGCGATCATGGCGGGCTGGGCCGGCGCGAACAAGTACAGCCTGCTGGGCGGCATGCGGGTGGCGGCCCAACTGCTGTCGTACGAGCTGCCGATGGTGCTGGCGGCCTCGTCGGTGGCGATGGCGGCCGGCACGCTGAACCTGTCCGGCATCGTCGAGCACTGGCGCTGGTGGTGGCTGCCGTGGCAGGCGATCGGCGGAGTGGTGTTCTTCGTCGCCGGGCTGGCGGAGCTGCGCCGCCCGCCGTTCGACATGCCGGTCGCCGACTCGGAGATCATCTTCGGTCCGTACACCGAGTACACCGGGCTGCGGTTCGCGTTCTTCCTGCTCGCCGAGTACGCCGGGATCGTCGTGCTGTCCGCGCTGACGACCGTGCTGTTCCTCGGCGGGTGGAAGGGCCCGGTGATGGACGCCCAGCTCGGCTGGCTGTGGACGCTAGTGAAGGTGGCGCTGCCGGCGTTCGTGGTGATCTGGCTGCGGGTGAGCCACCCGCGGCTGCGCGAGGACCAGCTACAGAAGCTGGCGTGGACCGGCCTGGTGCCGCTCGCCCTCGCCCAGTTGGTCATCACCGGCGTCGTGAAGATCGCGCTCGGCTGAGGTCGCCGGCACCGCCGCACCGCCCTGCGCCGCCTCCACCGCCCTGCACCGACATCGGCACGGCACCCGCGCCGGCCGCCGCCCTCATCGCCCCCGCCGCCCGCATCACGGGCCGTCGCCGGCAACCGGAGGCGGCGCGCATGACCCCCGCGTACCGGTATACGGTCTGGTTCTGGTACCCGCTTCCGACTTACGACTTGGTGACCCGTGGCAAGGCTTCCCGGATCCGGCCTGGCGAGGGGACTGGCGGTGACGCTGCGCGCGATGACGCGGCGGTCGGTTACGCGCCAATACCCCGAGGTGCAGCCCGACCTGCCACCGCGCAGTCGCGGGGTGATCGCGCTCTTTGAGGAGAACTGCACGGTCTGCATGCTGTGTGCCCGTGAATGCCCCGACTGGTGCATCTACATCGACGCGCACAAGGAGACGCTGCCCGCCCCGGAGGGCGGCGGCCGGCCCCGTACCCGCAACGTGCTCGACCGTTTCGCCATCGACTTCGCGCTGTGCATGTACTGCGGGATCTGCATCGAGGTCTGTCCTTTCGACGCCTTGTTCTGGACGCCGGAGTTCGAGTACGCCGAGTACGACATCGCCGAGCTGACGCACGAGCGCGACCGGCTGCGCGAGTGGATGTGGACGGTGCCGCCGCCGCCTGCGCACGAGGCCGGTGCGGAGCCGCCGAAGGAGCTGCCCAAGGAGCTGAAGGCCAGGTGACCTCGGCCGACGTCGTCATCGTGTTGCTCGGGGTGGTCGCCGTGGGGTCGGGCGTGCTCGTCGTCGCGACGCGGCGTCTCGTGCACGCGGCGCTGTGGCTGGTCGTCTCGTTCGGCGCGCTGGCCGCCGCGTACGTCGTGCTGGCGGCGGAGTTCGTCGCGTGGGTGCAGGTGCTGATCTACGTGGGCGCGGTCGTGGTGCTGCTGCTGTTCGGGATCATGCTGACCCGCGCGCCGACCGGCCCGTCCGACGATCTGGACTCCGGCAACCGGATCGTCGCGCTGGTCGTCGCGCTCGCGACGGCGGGCGTGCTGGTCGCCACGCTGGTGCGCGGCTTCCGCACCGCCTACGTCCGGCTGAGGCCGGGCACGGGCTCGTCGCACGCGCTCGGCGCGAGCCTGTTCCGCACGTGGGTGCTGCCGTTCGAGCTGCTGTCGGTGCTGCTGCTGGCGGCGCTGGTCGGCGCGATCGTGCTGTCGCGCACCGACATCCGGGGCGCCGGCCCGGAGCCGGACGAGCCCGACAAGCCGCTCCTCGGGGCACGTCCCGGCCCGCCGCTGTTCGGCGCCGTGCGCCGCAGGGCCGTGCCCGACGACGAGGACACGATCGTGCTGTCCCGTGTGGACGAGGAGATCTGATGCACCTGGTGTATCCGGTCGTGATCTCGGCCGTGCTGTTCTCCGTCGGCGTGTACGGCGTGCTGGCCCGCCGGAACGCCATCCTCGTGCTGATGGCCGTCGAGCTGATGCTGAACGCGGTCAACCTCAACCTGGTCGTCTTCGACATGAAATGGGCGGACCGGCTGCACGGCGGTCAGGTCCTGACGCTGTTCGTGATCGTGCTGGCCGCGGCCGAGGTCGGCATCGGCCTGGCGCTGGTGCTGCTGGTGTTCCGCAACCGCCGTACCGTCGACGTCGACGGGCTGCGCGCGCTGGCCGAGGAGGGCACCGGTCCGGGGCCGGCCGAGGCGGGCGGGGGCGCCGCCGGGCACGCCGCGACCGGGGCCGGCGGGGGCGCCGCGAAAGCCGGCAGGAGCGTCGTGAGGGCCGGCGAGGGCGCGGCCGGGGCCGGTTCCGACGACGAAAGGGTGCGCCGGTGATCGTCCTGGCCGCCGTGGCGGTCCTGCTCCCGTTCGCCGCCGCGCTCGCCGGCATGCTGTTCGGGCACACCGTCTCGCACCTGCTGTCGCCGCTGGTCCGTGACCTGCGCAGGCCACGGCCCGGCGTGGCGCGCAAGGGCGCGCGGGTGGTGGCCCGCCGGATGCCCGCGAACGGCCCGGCGCTGATCGCCGTGCTGCCGGTCGCCGCCGCCACCGTCCTGACCGCCGCGCTCGCGGTAATGGAGTGGGGGAACCCGCGCACGCGCGCCGACACGCTGACGCAGGTGCCGACCGGCACGCTGCCGATCGGGATCACGCTGACCGTCGACCGGACGTCGGCGGTCGTGGCGCTGCTCGTGTGCAGCGTCGCCCTGGCGGTGCAGATCTACTCGGTGGCATACATGCGGGACGACCCGCGGTACGCCTCGTATGCGGCGTTCGTGTCGCTGTTCACCGCCGCGATGCTGCTCGTCGTGCTGTCCGGCGACCTGATCGTGCTGTACGCCGGCTGGGAGGTCATGGGCGCCTGCTCGTACTTCCTGATCGGGCACTACTGGCACGACCGGGGCACGTCGCGGGCGGCGGTCAAGGCGTTCGTCGTGACCCGGCTCGGCGACGTCGGCCTCCTGTTCGGGATCTTCATCGTGGGCACGGGCGCGGGCTCGTTCGACGTGCGCACCGTCCTCGCGCACGTCCCGTCGATGTCGCACGGCACGCTGCTGGCCGGCACGCTCCTGCTGCTGGCCGGCGTGGCGGGCAAGAGCGCGCAGTTCCCGCTGCACACCTGGCTGCCGGACGCCATGGCCGGCCCGACGCCGATCAGCGCGCTGATCCACGCCGCGACGATGGTGGCCGCCGGCGTGTACGTCGTCGCCCGCCTGTACCCGGCGTTCCTGGCCGCGCCCGCGTCGCTGGCCGTGCTCGGCGTGCTCGCCGCGATCTCCATGCTGGGGGCGGCGCTGGCCGCGCTGGCCCAGGACGACCTGAAGCTGGTGCTGGCGTACTCGACGATCAGCCAGCTCGGGTACATGACCGGAGGGCTGGCGGTCGGCGCGCGCGACGGCGCGATCTTCCACCTGCTCGCGCACGGAGCGTTCAAGGCGCTGCTGTTCCTCGGCGCGGGCTGCGTGATCGTCGCGGTCGGCTCCAACCTGATGAGCGCGATGGGCGGCCTGCGCCTGGCCATGCCGGTGACGTTCTGGTCGATGACGATCGGGTTCGCGGCGCTCGCCGGCATCCCGCCCGCCAGCGGCTTCTTCAGCAAGGACACCATCCTGTCCCAGGCGTGGCGGGCCACGTACGGGGCGAGGATGCGCGGACAGGGCTGGTTCGCGTACGCGCTGACGTCCGTCGCGCACGGGCGGGGCGTGCAGGTGCTGTCCGCCCGGCCGCCCGGGCTGCGGCCGCCGGTGCCGGACGTCCCGGTGTGGACGGCGTGGCTGGTGCTGGTCGCGGGCCTGCTCACCGTCGCCGTCACCGGCGCGTACGCGACGCGGGCCTGGCTGGTGACGTTCTTCGGTGAACGGCGGACGCCGGCCCCGGCGAGCGAGGCACCGCCGCTGATGCGCTGGCCGGTCGCGGTACTGGCGGTCCCGGCGCTGCTGCTCGGCCTGGCCGGCCTGGGCAGCGC
Organism: Actinomycetota bacterium; assembly: GCA_048498315.1. Lineage (GTDB taxonomy): Bacteria > Actinomycetota > Actinomycetes > Streptosporangiales > Streptosporangiaceae > Actinoallomurus. The sequence continues at coordinate 12,523 of JBEHYF010000048.1, read as the reverse complement.
CGCGCTGCGGCCCGAATGGGGCATGAGCCTGCTCGCGCTGCTGTGCGCCGTCGCAGGGGCGGGGGCGGTGTTCCTCGTGTGGAACGGCGACCCGGCGCTCGACCCGGTGCGCCTGCTCGGCCCGGCACGGCCCGCGCTGCGATCCGCCTTTCACGTCGACGTGGCGTACGACGTCGCGTTCGTGCGGCCGGTGCGCGCGCTGGCCCGGCTGGTCGCCGGCGCCGACGAGCGGATCGTGGACGCCGGCGCGGAGGGCGCCGGCCGGGCCGCGGGGCGGCTCGGCGGCCTGCTCCGCGTGACCGAGGCCGGCAACGCCCAGACCTATCTTTCGGGGCTGTTCGCGGGAGTGGTGCTGATCGTGGTCGCGGTGGTGGTGTTCGCATGATCCTCGCGGCGATGCTCGCGGTGCCGCTGCTGGGCGCGCTGGCGATGCTGACGCCGCTGCCCGGCGGCCCGCGGCGGGTGACGCGGCTGGCGCGGCTGCACGGCCTGGCCGTCTCCGGCGTCACGCTCGTCCTCGCCGTCGTGGCGGCGGCGCTGTTCGACTACGGCCAGCGCGGGCCGCAACTGGGCGTGAACGCGCCGTGGGCCGGGTCGATCGGGCTGCGCTTCCACCTCGGCGTCGACGGGATCTCGCTGCCGCTGGTCGTGCTGACCGCCGCGCTGACGTTCCTGTGCATGGTCTACACGGCGCGCACGCTGCCCGACGGGCGCACGCCGCGGGCGCTGGTCGGGCTGATCCTGCTGGTCGAGGTCGGCATGCTCGGCACGTTCGTCGCCCTCGACCTCGTGCTGTTCTTCGTGTTCTTCGAGCTCGTCCTCATCCCCATGTACTTCGTCATCGCCGACTGGGGGTCGCCGGGCGGCACGCGGGGCCGGGCGGCGGCGTCCCGGGCGCGCGCGGCCTCCACGGCGCAGGCGGCGGCGACCAAGTTCATCCTCTACACGCTCCTCGGCTCCGGGCTGCTGCTGGTCGGCATCCTGCTGCCGGCGGTCAAGGCCGGCACGCTCGACATGACCGCGCTGGCCGCACGGCACGGCGAGGGGCTGTCGCACGGCGTGCAGGTCGCGGCGTTCGCGCTGATGGCGCTCGGGTTCGCGGTCAAGACGCCGATGTGGCCGCTGCACACGTGGCTGCCCGACGCGCACACCGAGGCGCCCACGGTCGGCTCGGTGCTGCTGGCCGGGGTGCTGCTGAAGATGGGCACGTACGGCTTCATCCGCATCGCCGTGCCCACCGTGCCCGAGGGTGCTCGGCTGTGGGCGCCCTGGCTCGGCCTGTTCGCCGTCATCGGCATCGTCTACGGAGCCCTGGCCTGCCTGGCACAGCGCGACCTCAAACGCATGATCGCCTACTCGTCGATCGGGCACATGGGCTTCGCGGCACTCGGCATCGCCACCCTCACGCCGGTCGGGCTGAACGCGGCGCTGTTCGCGAACGTCGCGCACGGCCTCATCACCGGCCTGCTGTTCTTCCTCGCCGGCGCGGTGCAGGAGCGATACGGCACCACCGACATGGACGCGCTCGGCGGCGGCATGCTGGCCAAGGCGCCCTACCTCGCCTCGATCCTGACCTTCGCGGCGGTGGCGAGCCTCGGGCTGCCGGGCCTGGCCGGATTCTGGGGCGAGATGCTCGCGCTGCTCGGCGCGTTCCGGCCGCACGCGGGCCTGCCGCGCCCGGCGTTCGTGGCGTTCATGGCGGCCGGCGGGCTCGGCGCGCTGCTCACCGCCGTCTACTTCCTCCGCATGCTGGCGAAGATCACGCACGGTGCGGTGACCGAGCGCCGGCGGCAGGTGCGGTTCGCCGACGTCATGTCGCACGAGCTGCTGGCCTGGACGCCGCTGGTCACCGCCACGCTGTTCATCGGGCTGTGGCCGAAGACGCTGCTCGCCCTCACCGACGGTGCCGTCCGCGCGCTCCTGGGGGCCCGATGACCCGGTCGATCGACTACCTGGCGATCCTGCCCGCCCTGATCGTCGCGGGCGCGGCGGTGGCCGTGCTGCTCGCGGACGCGTTCGGCGCGTCCCGCCGCGCCGTCGGCCTGCTCACGCTGGCCGCGACGGCCGGCGCCGCGGTCGCCCTGATCTTCGCGCACGGCCGCGTGACCTTCTGCGCCGGGCCCGGCCCCGCCGGATCGTGCTCGTACGCCGCCGACGACTTCGCCACGGTGTTCCAGGCGGTCGTGCTGCTCGCGGCGATCGTGGTGGTGCTGCTGTCGCACGGGGAGATCCGCGCGTCGGCGCTGCCCGCCGGCGAGTACCACTTCCTGCTGCTGTCCGCCGTCACCGGGGCGCTGCTGCTGGCCGCCGGCCGCGACCTGGTCACGCTCGTCGTGGCGCTGGAGACGCTGTCGCTGCCGGTGTTCGCGCTCGTCGCGCTGCGCCGGTACGACGGGGTGGCCGGCGAGGCCGCGCTGAAGCTGTTCCTCATCTCGATCGCCTCCTCCGCCGTCACCCTGTTCGGCATCAGCCTCGTGTACGGCGTGACCGGCGCCATGCACCTCGACCGGGTCGCCGCCGGGCTCGGGCACACCACCGGCGTCCTGAAGCCGGTCGCAGCGGCCGGCGTCGTGCTGCTGATCGCCGGGTTCGGGTTCAAGGTCGCGGCGGTGCCGTTCCACTTCTGGGCGCCCGACGTCTACCAGGGCGCGCCGACGCCGGTCGCGGCGTTCCTGTCGGTCGTCTCGAAGGCCGGCGGCTTCGCCGGGCTCACCCTCGTGCTCACCGCCGGCCTGCGCCCGTACGGGTACGTGTGGGGGCCGGTGATGGGCGCGCTGGCCGCGGTCACCATGACGCTCGGGAACCTCGTCGCGCTGCGGCAGAGTGACGCGGTGCGGCTGCTCGCCTGGTCGTCCGTCGCCCAGTCCGGCTACATGCTGGCGCCGCTCGCCGCCGGCGCGCGGGTGCCGGCCCGCGAGACGATGACCGCCACCGTCGCGTACGTCGCGATGTACGCCATCATGAACATCGGAGCCTTCGCGGTGGTCACCGTCGTCGCGCGGCGCGGCGGTCGCACCCTCGACGACTACCGGGGACTCGTACGGGTCAACCCGGGCAGCGCGATCGCCCTGGCGTTCTTCCTCATCTGCCTGGCCGGCCTGCCGCCGGGCGTGATGGGGCTGTTCGCCAAGATCGTGGTGTTCCGGGCGGCGGTGCAGGGCGCCGCCGTGTGGCTGGCCGTGGTCATGGCGGTGAACACCGTGATCGGGCTCTACTACTACCTGACCTGGGCCGTACGTCTCTTCGGCCCCGGCAAGGCCCGGCCGGTCCGCGTGGGCCGGGCGGCCGGCGTCGCCATCGCGGTGTCGCTGGCCGGCGCGGTCGCGGTGTCGGCCGCGCCCGAACTGGTGCTGCGCGCGGCGGCGTTCGCTGTGCCCTGAGAGGGAACGTCTCTCCAGGTCAGCCCGTTGATTAGAAGGGGACTCAGGGGAGGTGTGACAGGTGCGCGGCAACGGCGTGCGTACGGCGGTCCTGCTCGGGGTCATGTCCGCGCTGATCGTGCTGGTCGGGGGCGCGCTCGGCGGCACCACCGGGCTGGCGATCGCGCTGGTGATCGCCCTCGTCACGAACGGCGTCGCCTACTTCGCCAGCGACCGAATCGCCCTGTCGGCGATGCGCGCCCGGCCGGTCAGTGAGGTCGAGCAGCCCGTGATGTACCGGATCGTCCGCGAGCTGTCCACGGCCGCCCGCCGGCCCATGCCCCGGCTGTACATCTCGCCGACGATCGCGCCGAACGCCTTCGCCACCGGCCGCAACCCGCGCAACGCCGCCGTCTGCTGCACCACCGGCATCCTGCAGATCCTCGACGAGCGCGAGCTGCGCGCCGTGCTCGCACACGAGCTGTCGCACGTCTACAACCGCGACATCCTGATCTCGTCGGTGGCCGGCGCGCTCGCCGCCGTCGTGACGTGGGCGGCCAACCTGGCCTGGCTGATCCCGTTCGGCAACTCCGACGACGAAGACGGGCCGGGGGCGCTCGGCGCACTGCTGCTGATGATGCTGGGCCCGATCGCCGCCACGATCGTGCAGCTGGCGATCAGCCGTACCCGCGAGTACCAGGCCGACGCCTCCGGCGCGCGGCTGAGCGGCGATCCGCTGGCCCTCGCGTCGGCGCTCCGCAAGATCGAGGGCGGCACCCGCCGGCTCCCGCTGCCCGAAGACGGCCGGCTGGCCTCGGTCAGCCACCTGATGATCGCCAACCCGTTCCGCGGCGAGGGCCTGGTCCGGCTGTTCTCCACCCATCCGCCGACCGCCGAGCGCATCGCCCGCCTGGAACGCCTCGCCGGTTACCTCCGCTAGTGCGGTGACCACATGGGTTGACCGGGTCCGATCCGGAGCCGGCCGGTCCCGGGGGTGCTTACCGAGCTCGTTCCCTCAGCAGGAAATTTTTCCTGCTGAGGGAAGGTTCGCGCACGAGACACCGGCCGCCGGCGTGGCCGCTGTGGTGGCCCCGGCCGTCGCCGCCGGCCCGGTGAACGTCCGTGGACACCCCACTAGCCGGTTACCGCCGCCATAGCTCGCCCCTTCGCTGCCCATGCGCGCTGCCGCGCGCCGGGCCGGTCGCTGGAGAGGTGGTGGGGCGGCGTGCGTTCCCGCCGGGCACGCCGCGGTTACGGAGCCCCACGTGCCGGATGGCCCGGTGCTCACCAGCGGCCCCTACACGAACGTGCGCGTCCTCCTACGGCCATGTCCATGCGAGGATCTGGTCGTGGCCGAATCCCGTGACGTGCTGACCCGCCCGGCCCCGCCGCCCGACCTGACGCTGACGTACGGCCCGCACCCCGACCACGTGATCGACGTACGGCTGCCGGCCCGCCTGCCCGCCCCGATCACCGTCATGGTCCACGGCGGATTCTGGCGGGCGGCGTACGACCGCACGCACACCGGCCCGATGGCGAGCGCCCTCGCCGCCGCCGGGTACGTCGTCGCGACCCCCGAGTACCGCCGGGTCGGGCAGGAGGGCGGCGGCTGGCCCGGCACCCTCGACGACGTCGCCGCCGCCCTCGGCGCGGCACCCGGACTGCTCGCCCCGTACGGCACCGAGCCGCCCATCTGGATGGGCCACTCGGCCGGCGGCCACCTGGTGCTCTGGGCTGCGACCCGGCCCGGCGCGGCGACCCGCGCGGTCATCCCCCTCGGTGCCTGCGCCGACCTGACGCTGGCCGCCGAGATGAGTCTCGGCGACGGCGCGACGCAGGCGCTCCTCGGCGGCGGCCCCGGCGAGGTGCCGGAGCGTTACGCGGCTGCGGACCCGGCCCGCCTGCCACGACCGGCCGCCCCCGTCACGCTCGTGCACGGCGCCGACGACGAGGTGGTCCCCATCGAGGTCGCCCGCTCGTACGCCGGACGGACCGGCGCGTCCCTGTACGAGCTGCCCGGCACCGGACACTTCGCCCTCATCGACCCGCTCAGCCCCGCCTGGCCGCGCGTTCTGGAGGCCCTTCCCGGCCGGCCCTGAGGGCGCCGGCCGGAGTCGCGCGTCCCGCGCGCGGCCGGCGGCCCGGCGCAGGCGTACGCCGCGCGCTCAGCGGTAATTCGTGAACTGCAGGGCGACGTCGAGATCCTTGCCCTTGAGCAGACTGATCACGGCCTGCAGGTCGTCCTTCTTCTTCGAGCTGACCCGCAGCTCGTCGCCCTGGATCTGGGCGCGCACGCCCTTCGGCGCCTCGTCCCGGATGATCTTGCTGATCTTCTTGGCGTCCTGCTGCGAGATGCCCTCCTTCAGCCCGACGGCGAGCTTGTAGAGCTTCCCGGACGCCTTGGGCTCGCCCGCGTCGATCGCTTTCAGGGAGACGCCGCGCTTGACGAGCTTCTCCTTGAAGACGTCCAGGACGGCCTTGGCGCGCTCCTCGCTGTTCGCCTGCACCTCGATGCCCTCGCCGGCCCACCGGATGCCCGCGTCGACGCCGCGGAAGTCGAACCGGTTGGCGACCTCCTTGGCGGCCTGGTTGAGGGCGTTGTCCACCTCCTGCCGGTCGAGCTTGGACACGATGTCGAATGAGCTTTCCGCTGCCACGGTGCCTGTCCTCACGCCTCTGCTGACGATCTCAACGGAGAGCCTAGTGAGCGAGGGACCACGGTCGCGCCACCGACGCCGGGGGCCCCGTCGATGACCGATGTCACCCTTGGCCCGGGAGTCCGCTATCCTTCTGAGCGTCGCCACGGCGGCCTACACGGCGGGTTGCCCGAGTGGCCAATGGGAGCGGACTGTAAATCCGTCGGCTCAGCCTACCTAGGTTCGAATCCTAGACCCGCCACACCAGTGGGATCGGCCCCTGGCCAGCGGAGACGCGGTCAGGGGCCGTTCCGCGTCATGCCCCCCTCGTATGCAGCCGGACGCCACCGAGAGCAGCCCTCGGCCGGTGTCCGCGGGATATACGCGGGATGAGAATCGGGGCGTTCGCGCAGGTCCCCAGAGACGCGAAAAGGGGCCGCGGGACGAACCCGCAGCCTCTCAAGGGTAGGACGATCAGCCGCCCAGAGCCTCCTCGATCCGGCGGTTGGCCATATGCTCCTGGCCCTCGATGCACTTGGCGTAGACCTTCAGCAGCACGTCGACGCTGTGCCCGGCCCGCCGGGCGACCTCGGTGGCCGGTACCCCGGAGTTGAGCCACAGCGACACCGCCGCGTGGCGCAGGTCGTACGGCCGGCGAGCGACCGGAGATGCGATCCGATCGGGGGACAGGCCCAAGGCCCGCGCCTCGGCCCACACCCGCCCGTACGTCGTCGAGCCGAGCACCTTGCCGCGCTCGGTCTGGAACAGTCGGCCATCTTCGGCCGTCCCGAATTCGGCGATGTGCTCGCGGAGGATCTTCACCAGGACGGGTGGGATCGGGACGACGCGCACAGGTCGCTGACCGGGGTACCGAAGAGGGCATCGGTGCCGACGTCATGGCCGCCCGCATCCGCAACGCCCTCACCCTCTACCAGCCCCTGCGCACCATCGTAGGCGTCGAACTCCGGCTACACCAAGGACGAAGGACCGGCCGCCGCCTACCTCGCCGGCTTCGAACACGTCTGGACCTCCGCCGAACCCGGCACTTGACCAGTTGGCATGCGGCGTCGGCCCAGCTGGTGCTCAGCCAGACCTGGGGTTGGCGCCGTACCAGGCCCATGCGTGGACCGCGGCTCATCCCGTCGGGCAGGTCGACGACACCGGTGCGGCGGTGCCGATGGAGCAGTACCAGGTCCTCACGGCCCAGGGTCTCGATCGCCGGGTCCCACATGAACCGTCCCAGTTCGGCGATGCCGCGCTCGTATCGGAAGCCGGGCTCGTCGGGCAAAGGATGGCCCGGGGCGACGAGCACCAGATACGGCGAACGTATCGCGTTCGCTACGCCCAGCATCGGCAGTACTCGCCGCGGTTCGGCCGGAGCATCACACGCCCGCCTCGCCCGCAAGCATCGGATCAACCAGGCGATGGCGGCCAGGATGGATCCAGCGATACCCAAGCCGAGGCCGACGCCCCAGTCAGCCGCATGCTCGCCGCCACGTGCGATCTCGATGGCACAGATACCGACGAAGACGGCCATGATCACTGCACTGGTGACCAGCACCATGAACGCGATGCGCCGAGCCGCAGTCTGCACATCGCCTCCTCCCGCAGAGGACCTAACCAGTGGGACGCGGCGCCGCCGCCGACGGTGCACCGACTCAGCCAAGCCGACCGCTTCCGGCCGCCGACCAAGATCAAAAGCAACTTGTCTTCACGTCATCAAGGGTGCCGCTTCGCGACGCCGGCCGGTTCGTCCGGTCCGGGGCGTGCGGCCTCGGTGGGCCGGGGCCCGTCCCGAGAACCGCCAATGTGAGTGGTTTGCGAGCCACGTTCCCCCCGAACGCTCGGTCACGTCCAGCGGAGACGCGGTCAGGGGCCGTCTCGTTTCTTGATCGCCATGCACAGCCGGATGCCACCGAGAGCAACCCTCGGCCGGTGTTCGCGGGATATACGCAGGATCCGGAAAGACGCGGAATCCGCCGACGACGGGAGGGAGCAGGCCCGGATGCTCAGCAGGTTACGGGGAGGGCCGTACGGTGCTGGACATCGTCCACGTGGGACGCGCCGCGGATGGGACGGCCGTCGAGGTCACCACCACGGTCACTCCGGCCCATTGCCTGATCCTCGTCGAGACTGGCCTTCCACGCACCTGACCAGCCGAAGGAGGACTCAAAGGTGATCACGAAGCGCGTGCGCAAGCACGCGGAGCACCTGGTCGGCGCCGGCGATCTGCCCGCGTTCGTCTACGACCTGGACGCGCTCGCCTCCCACGCCGCCGGCATCAGGCAGGCGCTGACCGTCCCCGGCGCACCGGAGATCTTCTACGCCGCCAAGGCCAACCCCGACGCGCCCATCCTGCGCACCCTCGCCCCGCACGTCGACGGGATCGAGGTCGCCTCCGGCGGCGAACTGGCGCACGTCCGCCAGGTCCTTCCCGACGCCCGGCTCGCCTTCGGCGGACCCGGCAAGACCGACGACGAACTCAGGCTCGCCCTGGAGCTGGGCGTCGAGCGCATCCATGTGGAGTCCCCGCACGAGCTGTCCCGCCTCGCCGCACTGGCCCGCGAGCACGACCGCCGGGTCGAGATTCTGCTCCGGGTGAACCTGGCAGGCGACCGCACCGGCGTCGCGCTGGCGATGTCCGGACCGTTCGGCATGGACCCCGACCTCATCGAGGACTGCCGCGACATCCTCACCGGCGCCCCGCACGTTCGCTTGCGCGGCGTCCACGCGCACCTGGCGTCCGGGCTGGACGCCGATTCGATGGCCGGCCAGTCCCGCGAGATCCTGGAGTGGGCGCGGCCCTGGCTCGCCAAGGCCGGCGTCACCGACCCCGAGATCAACCTCGGCGGCGGCATGGCCGTCGACTACGCCGACCCCGCCCACCGGTTCGACTGGGCCGGTTACGCCCGCAACGTCGCGGCACTGGCCCGACCGGGCGAGCGCCTGCGCATCGAGCCCGGCCGCGCCGTCAGCGTCTACGCCGGCTGGTACGTCACCGAGGTCCTGGACGTCAAGAAGGCCCACGGCCAGTGGTACGCGGTGCTGCGCGGCGGGACGATGCACATCCGCACACCCGTCACCAAACAGCACGACCACCCGTTCGTCGTACTCTCCCAGGGGAGCAGTGGCGCAGCCGTACACGACGAGCCCGTCACCCTGGTCGGGCAGCTCTGCACGCCGAAAGACGTGTTCGCCCGCCAGGTCCCCACCGAGCGCCTCGCCATCGGTGACGTCGTGGCGTTCTCCATGGCCGGGGCGTACGCCTGGAACATCTCCCACCACGATTTCCTGATGCACCCCAAGCCAGGACACCACTACCTCGGCGACGAGTAGTCCCAGCCGCGGCCGACTGAACCCGTCATGCGTCGAGCGTGTCAGAGCCGGGTGGGTCGTTCGCCCGCCGGCCGTGCCCCTTGCGCTGGAAGCCCGCACGTCCGGCGGCGACCCCGGTGCGCCGTCATGTGCGCTCGCTGCGTTGCGGGCCGAGATGGCGGGACGGTGGGCGCGACCACCAGGACAGGGCGGTGAGCGCCAGGAGCGGGATCAGGAACGTCAGCTCGCCGAGGGCGTAGCCCCTGACCAGATGGGAGGCGATGGCGCCGGTGTCGGTGAAGACGACGCCGGCGTAGGCCCATTCCTTCAGCAGCCGGACCTCGCCCCGGCGATGTAACCGCGGCGCACCCCGCGGCCTCGCCGGCCTCGCCGATGCCGCTGAACGGCGCTGCTGCCGTCGCATCCGGTGACCGCACCGCCGAGGCGGGCCGTCGCCGGTGGGAGTCACCGGATCTCCTCGTACGGTTCGCGGAGCGGGGGACCGGACGGCCCGGCGTTCCTGCGGAGGCGTTCGGCGGCGAGCAGGGCGGCCGGGATCACGAGCAGCGCGCCGGCGGTCCCGGCGAGCGCCGCGTAGCCGTCGGCGGACAGCAGGGCGGTGGAGGCCAGGCTCGCGGAGGCCGAGACCCCCCACACCGCCGCGTCGACCGTGCCCTCGACGCGGGTACGGTCCGCTTCGGGAAGGTCGCGGGCGAGCCGCCCGCTGCCGCCGACGAAGCACAGGTTCCAGCCATACCCGAGCAGGAACAGCGCGCCGGTCCACGCCACCGGGTGCCCGCCGGACGTGAGCGCGGCCAGGCAGGTCGCGAGCGCCAGGACGAGGATGCCGCCGAGCATGACCGGTCGCGCGCCGAGCCGGTCGACCAGGCGTCCGGTCAGCGGTGACAGCGCGAACATGCCCAGGGTGTGCATGGACAGCACCATCCCGACCGCGCCCAGCCCCTCGCCGTGCATGTGCATGTCGAGCGGTGCCGCGGTCATCACCGCGACCATCACCACCTGCGCGGTGACCATGACCGTCAGTGCCGACCGCGCGGCGGAAGTGGCCGCCAGGGCGCGCAGCGGCAGCCGGGACGGCACGGCCCGCGCCGCACCGGCTCGCGCGGCGTCGGCCGGGGCGGCTCCGGCTCTCGGTGATCCGGTTCGCGGGGATCCGGTTCGCGCCCCACCGGCTCGCGCGGCATCGGGCCGTACGGCACCGGATCCGGCACCGTCAGGCCGTACGGCGCCGGATCGCATGCCATGGGCCGCGGTCGCGGCGACCGCAGCCGCGGCCGCCGCCAGGGCGGCGACTGCGAACGGGCCGGTCAGCGGCGGCCAGGTCAGGTCCGCGGCGGTGTCGCGGGCGGCCTGGATGAGCAGCGGCCCGCCGACCGCGCCGACCGTGCCCGCCCAGATCACGGTGCCGATGGCGAACCCGCGCCGCCGCGGCGGATACAGCTCGGCGGCGGCGTAGCGGGACAGCTGCGCGCCCGCGTTGCCGACGCCGAGCAGCAGCATGCCGCCGATGAGGAGGAGCACGTCGCCGGCGGCGACCGCGCCGGCGGCGATCGCGGCGCCCAGCGCCGACGCGGCGTACCCGAACGCCAGCCCGGCCCGCCGTCCGCGCCGGTCCATCAGCCGGGTCAGGGCGAGCGCGCCGACGCCCGTGCCGACGATGCCCGCCGTGTTCGGCACCCCGCCCCAGCCCGCGCCGAGACGGTCCCCGGCGACGATCGTGCTCACCGCGCTCGCGACCGCCATGGCGGCGTTCATCAGCGCCGCGCCGGAGAACAGCGCCGCCATGGCGCGCGGCCGCGCGACGCTCCCGGCCCGCGCGGCTTCGGATCTGTCGATCGTTTGCATGACCTCACGCTAGAAATGCCGGACGCGTGAATGAATAGAGGAAATTCGGCGTTCAGGGTGCTTTGCCTATTGTTCGGAACGTGAATCCGCGCAACGGTTTTCGCATGACCAGATCGCTCGACCGGACCGACTGGCGGATCCTCGCGGAGCTGCAGCGCGACGGCCGCCTGTCATACAAGCAACTGGCCAAGCGGGTGAACCTGTCGCCGCCGGCCGTCGCCGAACGCGTACGCAGGCTCGAGGAGTCCGGCGTGATCTCCGGCTACCAGGCGCGCGTCGACCCGGCGCGGGCCGGGCTGCCGCTGACCGCGTTCGTGCAGATGCGCTGCACCCTCGGCAACTGCCTGCTCAAGACGACGACGGCAGAGGAGTTCCCGGAGGTGGCCGAGGTGCACAAGCTCAGCGGGAGCTGGTGCACCATGCTCAAGGTGCGAGTGGCGTCGATGGCCCATCTCGAAGGGCTGCTCGAACGCCTCGGACAGCACGGCGAGATGAACTCCCACGTCGTCCTGTCGACGCAGTACGAGAGCCGGGAGATCGAGCCGCCGCCCGCCGAGGCCCGCCCGGTCAGCGAGGCCGCCGGCTGGACCCGCTGAGCCGCGCCGCGGCCCGCCACCGGTCCGCCCGCGCCGCACCGGGCCGGAGCACCCCAGACCCGCCGGACCGGACGCGGGGCGCCGTACGGCCTGATCTGCCGGATCGGCCGCCGTGCCGCCGTGTCCGTAGAGCGCGGTCCGGCGGGCCGGAACACCGGGGGCCGTCCGTACGCCCGGTCCCACTGGACTGCGCGGCGGGTGCCCGCCGGTCCGTGCGCCCGGGCCTGCCGGAGCGTGCGCCCGGACCTGCTGGGGCGCCGCCGAGGCTGTTCGCCGGGCCGCGCGCCAGCCCGCCGGATGTACGCCCAGGACCGCCGGGCCGTACGCCCGGGGTGCCCCTTTCGCGGTGCTCGGGGCGGGGCGGCGAAGGGCGGCGCTCAGAGGCTGAAGAGGCGGGCGGCGTTGTCGTGGCAGACGGCGCGCAGCCAGTCGTCGCCGAGGCCGAGCCGGGCCAGCGCCGTTAGCTGGTGGGCGTAGGCGTAGGGGATGTTCGGGAAGTCCGTGCCGAGCAGGACGCGGTCGCCGAGGCCGGCGAGGCGGGGCGTCAGCTCGGCCGGCCATGGGAACAGCGTCTCGGCGAAGTCGGTGAACACCATCGTGGTGTCGAGCCGCACGCCGGGGTACCGCTCGGCCAGCGCGGCGAACTCCGCGTACTCCGGCATGCCCATGTGCGCGACGATGGCGACCAGCCGCGGGTGCCGGGCGAGCACCTCGCCGAACGGGCCGGGGCCGGTGTGGGGGCCGGGCTCGG
>JBEHYF010000047.1:0-36585 GCA_048498315.1 Actinomycetota bacterium | reverse complement strand
GCTGATCAACCACGCGCAGGGCACGTTCGACTCGGCCGGCATCTACGCCGGGATGATCATCATCACGGTGATCGCGCTGCTCGCCGAGTGGCTGCTCACCCTGCTCGAACGCCGCCTGCTGCGCTGGCGCCCGCCCGCCACGAGTCACGACATGCAGATCTAAACCCGGGCCGGGCGCGCCCGCCGTCCCGGCGACGCACGACCGTGCCCACGTGCCCGCCGTGCCGGGTGCGCACGGCCCGTCCCCGCCATCCCCCGCGTTCCCCGTCCCGGCGATTCCGGTCCGGGCGACTCCCGTCCCGGTGATCTCCCGTCCCCGTCATGCACGCCGCACCGCGGCGTTCCGCCACCGTCCGTCAGGAGGAGACTCCCTCATGCGTACGACCGCCCGTATCGCCGCAGCGGCACTCGCCGCCGCGACCGCCCTGTCCCTGAGCGCCTGCCGCGACTCGCGCACCTCCGCGAGCGGCGGGGAGGCGAAGGGCGGCACCGTGAAGATCATGGTCGGCGGCATCGACAAGGTGATCTACCTGCCCGCCGAGCTGACCGCGCGGCTCGGCTACTTCAAGCAGGAGGGCCTGAACGTCCAGCTCCTCACCGAGCCGGCCGGCGCGCAGGCCGAGAACGTCATGCTCTCCGGCGACGTGCAGGGCGTCGTCGGCTTCTACGACCACACGGTCGACCTGCAGACCAAGGGCAAGTGCGTCGAGAGCGTCGTGCAGCTCGCCGACGTGCCCGGCGAGGTGGAGATCGTCGCGGCCGGCAAGGCCGGGCAGATCCGCACGCCGGCCGACTTCAGGGGCAAGAAACTCGGCGTGACCAGCCCCGGCTCGTCCACCGACTTCCTCACCCAGTACCTCGCCACGACGCACGGCGTGCCGACGTCGGCGTACACGACGGTGAAGGCGGGCGCGGGACAGACGTTCATCGCCGCGCTGAACAACGGCGGCATCGACGCGGGCATGACCACCGACCCGACGGTCGCCCAACTCGTCTCCACCGGCAAGGGCAAGGTGATGCTGGACATGCGCACCGAGGCCGGCACGAAGGCCGCACTCGGCGGGCTGTACCCTTCCAGCTCCCTCTACATGACGTGCGACTACGTCAAGAACAACGGCGCGACGGTGCAGAAGCTGGCGAACGCCTTCGTGAAGACGCTGCACTGGATCAAGGCGCACAAGGCCGCCGAGATCGCCGCGCAGATGCCCGCGGACTACGCGGGCGGGAACCCGGCGCTCTACCAGAAGGCGATCGCCGACACGGTCGGCATGTTCACCCCCGACGGCGTGATGCCGGCCGAGGGTGCCAAGAACGTGCTGAACGTGCTGTCGAAGTTCTCCCCGAACGTCAAGGGCCATGCGGGCGACGTCGACCTCAGCAAAACCTACACCACCGAATTCGTGGCGAAGGCACCCAAGGCGTGACCGCGCCGTGACGGGCGCGCCGCCCGGCGGCGCCCGCCGCCGGGCCGCGCTACGCGTTCCCCCGCTCGCGACATGACCTGCGACGTCGGTACCGACCCATCCGTGCCGTTTCACCGGCACCATCATCCGGGCTCCGGAATGTTTCCTGATCGGACCGGTTCCCTTATCGGACCGGCGCGCCGCTCACGGAAACTGCCGGGCGTCAGGCGTCGATGGCGAGGTACTTGACCTCCAGGTACTCCTCGATGCCCTCGTAGCCGCCCTCGCGGCCGATGCCCGATTCCTTGACGCCGCCGAACGGCGCCGCCGGGTTGGACACCAGGCCGCGGTTGATGCCGACCATCCCCGCCTGCAGCGCCTCGCCGACGCGGATCGCGCGGTTCAGGTCGCGGGTGTAGGCGTAGGCGACCAGGCCGGCGTCGGTGTCGTTGGCCGCCGCGATCATCGACTCCTCGTCCGGGAACGCCGCGATCGGCGCCACCGGCGCGAAGATCTCCTCTCGCATGATCCGAGCGTCGACCGGCACCCCGCTCAGCACGGTCGGCGGGTAGAACCAGCCGGGCCCCTCCTCGACCTTTCCGCCGGTCAGCAGGGTCGCGCCGCGTTCGAGGGCGTCGGCGACCAGACCGGCGACACGGTCGCGCGCCTTCTCGCCGATAAGCGGCCCGACGTTGGTCTCCGGGTCCAGGCCCGGACCGAGCCGCAGCGCGCCGAGCCGCTCCGCGAGGCCCGAGGCGAACCGCTCCGCGACCGCCTCGTGCACGATGAAGCGGTTCGCCGCGACGCAGGACTCGCCGGTGTTGCGCATCTTCGCGATGACCGCGCCGTCCAGCGCGGCGTCGAGGTCGGCGTCGTCGAAGACCAGGAACGGCGCGTTGCCGCCCAGCTCCATCGTCGTCCGGACCACCTTGCCGGCCGCCTGCTCCATCAGCTTCACGCCGACCGGCGTGGAGCCGGTGAACGACAGCAGCCGCAGCCGGCCGTCATCCAGCAGCGCGTCGGTCACGACGGCCGCGTCGCTGGTCGGCAGCACGCTGAGCACGCCCTCGGGAACTCCCGCGTCGGCCAGCAGTTCGGCCAGCGTCAGCGCGGAGAACGGCGTCGCCTCGGCCGGCTTGATGACCATCGTGCAGCCCGCCGCGATCGCCGGGCCGACCTTCCGCGTGATCATCGAGAGCGGGAAGTTCCACGGCGTCACGAGGTAGGCCGGCCCGATCGGCTGCCGCGTCGTGACGATGCGGTAGTCGCCGCCCGGCGCGACGCGGTAATCGCCGCCGATCCGCACCGCCTCTTCGGAGAACCAGCGCAGGAACTCGGCCGCGTACGTCACCTCGCCGAGCGACTCCTGCAGCGGCCGGCCCATCTCCCGCGTGGTGATGCGGGCCAGCTCCTCAGCGCGCTCGTGCATCAGCTCGTAGGCCCGGCGCAGGATCTCCGAGCGCCGGCGTGGAGCGGTCGCGGCCCACGACTCCTGCGCGGCCGCCGCCGCGTCCAGCGCGCGCAGGGCCGCGGCGGCGTCGGCGTCGGCCACCGACGCGAACGCCTCTCCCGTGGCCGGATCGACGACCTGGAACGTGCGGTCCGACCGCTCCCACACACCACCGATGAACAGCTCGTCGTGCACGATGCTCGCCTCCTTATGCCGCAGTTCGCACGTTACCCGGCGACATCGCCCGATCGCGGCCGGGCCCGGCACTAGAGCGGGCCGAAGCGATGGCGCGGTGACGGCCCGTCGACCGGCCGGGCCCGCACCGAGGCCCTGCGCCGGTCCGCCACCGCGCGCCGTCCGCCGACCGGCGGCGGCCGCCCGCCGGCCGCGTGCTGTCAGGCGCCGGTCAGGAAGGGTGCGGCGCGGACAGGCGGGCGCTCAGCCAGGCGTAGGCGTGCGGCAGCATCGTGTTCCACACGGCGACGTTGTGGCCGCCCTTGGGCAGCACATACAGGAACGCCCGCGTCGGCGGGCGGATCAGCGGCAGGATCTGTTCGAGGGCGGTGTAGGACTCCCGGTCCTGCCGGGTGCCGGCCAGCAGCAGGTCGACCGGCGGCCTGCGTGCGCGCAGCAGCGCCGGGACGGAGTTCTGCAGGAACAGCGCGCGATCGTGCCGGACCTGCGGGGTCTGGGGCACCGCGTCACCCTGCATCGTGACGGCCGCGCCGAACAGGTCCGGGCGCCTCAGCGCCATCTTCGCGGCGCAGTAGCCTCCGGTGGAAAAGCCCATGAGCCCCCACGCCGTGCGGTCCGGCTGGGCGCGGAACGCGCTCGTCACCGCCTGGCGCACGTCGTCGGTGAGCCAGGTCTCGACGCGCGGGCCGCGGGGGAAGTCGACGCATTCGGTGTCCCGGCCGTGGATCACCGTCGTCACCGGGGCGACGAGGATGAACGGGTGGACGCGGCCGGCCGCGAGTGCCTTCTTGAACGCCGCGACGCCGTGCACCGCATGGAACCAGGTGGAGGGGCTTCCGGGGTAGCCGGGCAGCAGCTCGATGACGGGATAGGTCACGTGCGCGTTGGCCGATGACCGGTAGCCCGGCGGCACCCAGACGAGAATGCGAGAGCGCAGGCCGGAGTGGACGCCCGTCACCGTGGCGGAGTAGGCGTCGGGGTCGAGCGCCGGTTCGGGGCGGAACCGCACGCCCGAGCCGCCCAGCCCCGAGCCACCCACCGGATCGGACCCGACCGGCTCGATCGGCGCGTTCCCGGCGTTCTTCGCGCCGCCGATGAGGTCGCTCCAGGAGGCGTAGAACTCGTAGTAGTCGTTGACGGCGACGCCTCCGACGAGGACCGCCAGCGCCTGGCACGTCGCGATCATCAGCAACCGGGCCGGCGCGGCGAGGCGTCCGCGCGCCCGGCTCCACAGGGCCAGGCAGCCGACCGGCGCGCCGGCCGCGAGCAGGACCGCCGCCACCAGGAGCGGCCAGCCCGTCAATCCCATGTGTCCCCCCGGGCGGAACCTCGACGTGAGCCACGCCGAAGGCTAGGTCGGCCGCCGCGGCTCGACGCCTGGGTTCATCGCCATTTCCGGCAACGTTCACGCGCCGAACGTGACCGGCGGCGCGCGAGCGCGTTCCGGCCGGGGAGGCGAAACGGGCCGGACGTTCTTCCGGCCCGTTTCCTGCCGCTACCGGTCGATCTTCGAGCGGTTACCGGCCGATCGGCGGTTCCGCGTCGAACCGTTCAGGAACGCGATGACGGCGTCGCGGCCGGCGTGCCCGCGCTCGCGGTTCTGGATCGAGTGCGAGGCACCCTTGACGACGACGACCTTGACGTGCCGCGCGTGCGTCGCCTCCTCGTAGGCCCACTCCAGCGGCGTCGACAGGTCATGGTCGCCGTTCACGATGAGCACCGGCACGTTCGGCAGCCGGGCCGGCGGTTCGGCCGCCGGGCGCGACTGCCAGCGCAGGCATTCCTGCACGAAGCCGTTGCCCTCGGACGTCGCCGTCGTGTACGGCCAGGCCCGCCGCGGGTCGACGCGGCGCAGGTACTCCTCAAGGCGCGCCTGCCGGCCGGCGAGCGGCGCGTCGGACCGGCCCCATGGGAAACGGGCGTCGGAGCAGAAGGCGTCGATGTGCAGGCCGGCGCTGTACAACGCCACCGGGTCGCCGCCCGGCGCGAAGTCCTTGAGGATCGTGTTCAGCCGCGACGGGTCGCCCTGCCGTGCGGCGTGCACCGCCCCGATGACGTCGCCGTGCCCCTTGGGCAGGCCCGGCGGGTTCGGGTCGCGGTACGTCGGGTCGGCGAACTCGTACGAGACGATCGCGTCGAAGATCTTCACGCCGTCGGCGTCGCTCCGGTGCCGCACGACCCAGGCGAGGTCGCGGGCCGGGTCGTACGGGCAGGCCGGCACGGCCTTGCAGGCGTCGCGCAGCACCCGGGCCTGCGCGCGCAGGCCGGTGAGGTAGAGCCCGTCGTCGCCCTGCGGGTCGACGTGCGGCAGCACCGAGTCGAGTACGACCTTGCTGACGTGCGTCGGATAGGTCGCGGCATAGCGGGCTGCGGTGAACGACCCGTACGAGACGCCGTCGATCACCATCTTGCGGACGCCGAGCGCCTGCCGCAGCGCCTCGTAGTCGCCGACGGTCTGCTCGGTGCTGTAGAGGCCGCGCCGGGGCCCGATGACGTCGGCGCACTGCTGGACCGCCTCGGGCGTCGGCGCGGCGATGTCGGAGCTGCCGACCTGCGCCTGCAGCATCGGACAGTCGATCGCGCCGTTCTCACCGGTGCCGCGCTGGTCGAGCATGACGAACCGGTACTGCTTGGCCAGCTCGGGCAGGCGCATGTTCGCGATCCGGGTGATGTACGGCACGCCGGGCTGGCCGGGGCCGCCGGTGAGGAACAGCAGCACGCCCTTCGGCGCGTGCACGTTGTCGGCCGTGGCGACCTGCAGCGCGAGCGTTCCGGGCACCCGGCCCCGGTGGTCCAGCGGCACGGTCAGCGTCGAGCAGGTGAATCCGGGCTGCTCGTTGCAGGGATGCGGGTCGGTGAGCCGGAGCCGTCCGGGGCGCGGCGGGCGACCGCCCGGCCCGGGGACCGGCGTCCCGGCCGCATGCGCGACATGCCCGGCGTTCCCGGCGGCGTACGGCGTCGCGGCCACCCTGGCCGCGGCGGCCGGGTCGGCTAGGCCGGTAAGGGTCGCGGCGACGACCGCGGTGGCGAGTGATCGTGAGCGCATGTGCGGATTCTGGCGGCCGGCGGCGGCGTGGCGGGCCTGCTTGACATACCGGTGAACGCATCGGTGACCTCTCATGGCCGTTTCCGGAAGCGGATCGGCGGACCGGCCGTCTACCGTGGACGGGCATGGACGACTCCGCGAACGGCCGGCGCCCTCCCGCGGCCGGCCGTCCTCCGGCCGCGCCCGCCGACCCGCTCCCATGAGGATCCGCCACCGGGGCACCCGTTCCCTGGTCGTCGCTCCCGCCATCGTGGCGTTGCTCGGCCCGGCCGTCGTGGCCTGCGCCGTCGCCACGGACCCGGCGAAGGCGACCGCCTCGGCCGGCCGCGTCTGCCGTTCGGCGCTGCCGCCCGAGGCCCGCGACACGATCGCCTTGATAGCGCGCGGCGGACCGTTCCCATACCGCCAGGACGGCGAGGTCTTCGAGAACCGCGAGCACGTGCTGCCGCGCGAGCCGTACGGCTACTACCACGAGTACACGGTGGCGGCACCGGGCGCGCCGACGCGCGGTGCGCGGCGCATCGTCACCGCGCGGAGCGGCGTCGACTACTACACCGCCGACCACTATGCGTCGTTCCGCACCGTCGATCCCGGCTGCTGACGCCGGCCGCCGCAACCAGGCCTGCGCCGATCTCAAACCGCCGCCGTGATCGCGCAATGGCCGTCCCAAGGGCGGCGCGGCCACCGCGGCGGCGCCGCGCCACGGGGCTAGCGTCTGACACCCGATCCGCATTCGGGGGGATGTCATGCGCTCATTCACTGTCACCGCACTCGCCGCCACCGGCCTGCTCGGCATCGGCGCACCGGCCCAGGCCGGGACCGGGCCGGCCGCCCACGACACGCCGGTCGTCCACGGCACTCCGGCACCGGCGCACCCGGCCTTCGCGCGGCCGCAGGCGCGTCCGGCGGCCCAGCCGCAGGCGGAACCGCGCCGGCGCGTCGAGCCGGGCGCGGAGCCGCGCCGGCACCCGCAGCCGGAGCCGGGCCGAGGCGAGCCCGCCCGCACCGAGCGGGTGGAGCCGCCGCGGGCCGCCTACGCGCTCAACATGACCGGGCAGGCCGAGCACTGGGAGGTCACCCCGGACGAGGTGGAGGTCGTCCGCTGGACCCTCACCAACGCCGGGCAACGGCGCCTGGAGCACGTCCAGCTCCTCGCGTCCGTACCGCAGAACTGGAAGGTCCGCGACGGCGAGGGCTGCACGCGCCGCGGCGCGTACCTCGCCTGCGACCTGGGCACCATGGAGCCCGGCCGGAGCGCGGCGGTCGTGGTGCCGATGGTCGCCGAACGGCCGTTCGGGGCGGTCCGGCTGACGGCCTGGTCGCGGGCGTCCGCGGGGCGGCTGACCATTCCGGGGCCGACCACGTCGTTCCGGGTCTTCGTGGTCCGGCACCACTAGGGGGTCTTGGCCGGGCGGGCCTGCCCGGGAGAAACTGAACCCTGTTCGGTTTCACGTCCCGGAAGGAACAGCGGGTGCCCGACTTCAGCATGACCATCGATGGCGCGGCCGCCGATACGGCGGCCGCGTTCGACGTCGTCAACCCGGCCACCGGCCGGCCGTACGCCGCGGCGCCGGACTGCTCGCGCGAGCAGCTCGACGCGGCCTTCGACGCCGCGGCCCGCGCCTATCCGGCGTGGCGATCCGACGAGAGCGACCGGCGCGCCGCCCTCAAGGCCGCGTCCGACGCGCTGATGGCCGCCTCCGGCGGCGAACTGGCCGAGATCCTCACCAGCGAGCAGGGCAAGCCGCTGAAGGAGGCCACCTTCGAGATCATCGGCGCCGCCGTCTGGCTGAAGTACTTCGCGGACCTGGAGATCCCGCGCGAGGTCATCCAGGACGACGACCGCGCCCGGGTCGAGGTCGTCCGCCGGCCGCTCGGCGTCGTCGCGGCCATCACGCCGTGGAACTTCCCGCTCGTGCTCGCCGCCTGGAAGATCGCCCCCGCGCTGCTGGCCGGCAACACCGTCGTGCTCAAGCCGTCGCCGTACACGCCGCTGGCCACGCTCAAGGTCGGCGAGCTGCTGCGCGACGTGCTTCCGCCCGGGGTGCTCAACGTCGTCAGCGGCGGCGACGACCTCGGCGGCTGGATGACCTCGCACCCGGTCCCCCGCAAGATCAGCTTCACCGGGTCGATCGAGACCGGGAAGAAGGTCGCCGCGGCCGCCGCGCCCGACCTGAAGCGCACCACCCTGGAACTGGGCGGCAACGACGCGGCGATCGTGCTGGACGACGCCGACCCGGCGGCCGTGGCGGGCAAGGTCTTCGACCAGGCCTTCGCCAACAACGGGCAGGTCTGCTCGGCGATCAAGCGGCTGTACGTGCCCGAACGCCTCTACGACGACATGGTCGAGGCGCTCGCGGAGAAGGCGCGCTCGGTCAAGGTCGGCAACGGCCTGGAGGAGGACGTCCAGTACGGGCCGATCAACAACCGGCCGCAGTACGAGCGGGTGTCGGAGCTGGTCGCCGACGCGCTGAAGAACGGCGCGCGAGCCGCGGCCGGCGGCGGCCCGATGGACGGTCCGGGATACTTCTTCCAGCCGACGATCCTGGCGGACGTGACCGAGGGCGTGCGCATCGTCGACGAGGAGCAGTTCGGCCCGGCGCTGCCGGTGCTGCGCTACCGCGACGTGGACGACGCCGTCGCCCGCGCGAACGCCACGCACTTCGGCCTGTCCGGCTCCGTCTGGGGCGCTGACGCCGACCGCGCCGCCGCGGTCGCCGAGCGCCTCGAATGCGGCACCGCCTGGGTGAATACGCACCTCGCGCTCGCGCCGCACCAGCCGTTCGGCGGGTTCAAGTGGAGCGGCATCGGCGTCGAGAACGGCACCTGGGGGCTGACCGGGTTCACCGAGATCCAAGTCGTGCACCGCGCCAAGGGCTGACCGGTCACGGGCGCGTGCCGGGTTCGTCACGACCCGGAGAAAAAACCGGCGACCGCGACGGGCCCGGCACGCCCGCGGCCCTAGCATGATCGCGTGCCCGAACTGTTGTTCCCATTCCTGGGCGTGGTCGCGCTCCTGACCGTGACCCCCGGCCCCGACATGCTGCTCGTCGTGCGCAACGGCCTGGCCGAGGGCACCCGTGCGGCGTGGCGCACCGGGCTCGGCTGCTGCCTGGGAATCTCGGTGCACGCGACGGCGGCGGTGCTGGGCCTGTCGGCGATCTTCAAGGCGTCCCCCACGGCGTACGCCGTGGTGCGGTTCGCCGGTGCCGGCTACCTCGCCTACCTCGGCATCCGCATGGCGATCTCGGCCATCATGGCGGTCGACGACGCCCCCGAACCGGCGACCCCGCCACCCGCGGCGTCCATCGGACCGGCGACGCCTGCCGGGCCGGCCGCGGGCACCCCCGGCCACCAGGCGGCCGCCGCGCCGGACGGAGCTGGCCGCGGGGCGTTCCGGCAGGGACTGCTCACGAATCTGCTCAACCCGAAGATCGCGCTGCTGTTCCTGACGCTGCTCCCCCAGTTCGTGGCCGCCGGCGAGCCGCGGCTGCGCACCACCGCGATCCTCGCCGGCGTCTTCCTCGCCATCGCGGTGCTGTGGTGGCGCGCGTTCTCGCTCGCCCTCGGGCCGATCTCCCGGCTGCTGCGCGACCGCCGCGCCCGCCGCGTACTCGACGGCGTCGCGGGCACCGCCCTGCTCGCCGTCAGCGCCGCGGTCGCCTTCGAGGGCGGCCGCTGACGTGCCCCGCGGGTGCGGGCCTGATGCGCCGGATCGGTGAGCGGTCCGCTCAAAGACGCGGGAGCACCTCGGCGGCCAGGCGTTCCATCTGCGGGGTGTCGTCGTACAGCGTCGTGAGGAGCGCCAGCTCGGCGCCCGCCGCGGCGACGTCGGCCAGCCCGCGCGCGCACTCGCCGGGCGTACCCGCGACGGCGACGTCCGCCAGGCCCGCGGAACCGTAGTACCGCTCCAGGGCCGCGGCGGCGCGCTCGCGCGCCCGGTCGCCGTCGTCGTCGACCGCGATGTAGACGCGCTTGGCGATCCGGAAACCGGCCGGGTCGCGGCCCTCCTCCTCCAGCGCGGCCCGCACGGTGCGCACGTGACCGGCGAACGCCTCGGTCGTCGACGACCCGGCACCGACGAACCCGTCGCCGAGCCGCGCGGCGCGGCGCAGCGCCGCAGGGTGCCGGCCGCCGATCCAGACCGGCGGGTGCGGGCGCTGCAGCGGCTTGGGTTCCATGACCGCCTTCGCCAGCCGCCAGAAGCGGCCCTCGAACGTGATCTCCGATTCGGTCCAGCAGGCCTTCATGAGACGCAGGTGTTCGGTGAACCGGGTGGCGAGCCCGTCGGGGTCGACGCCGAACGCGGCCATGCGCGCCCGCCCGCCGATGCCCACGCCCACCTCCACGCGGCCCCCGCTGAGCTGGTCGAGGGTGGCGATGCTCTTGGCCAGGTGCAGCGGGCCGCGCACGGGCGTGACGAACACCGCGCAGCCGAGCCGCAGCCGGTCGGTGCACGCGGCCGCGTACGTCATCGTCTCGATCGGGCCGAGCTGCGGCGTCGCGCCGAGGACCTGCTCCTGCGTCCAGGCGCTGTCGAAGCCCAGCGCCTCTGCGCGGGTCAGGTGCGCGCGGAAGGCGGACGGGTCGAACCCCGCGCCGCTCAGGCCCTGCGGGATCGAGATGGCGTAACGCATGCGGGTACCTCTCCTTTTCTCCCCTATTCGTCCAGCCAGGTGCGCAGCGCCCACCACCAGTGCGCGGCATGCGCGACGGCGTTCCCGGCCTGCGGCGCCAGGTCGCCGCCGGTGATCTCGCCGAACCGGCGGACGCGGTACTTGACCGTGTTCGGGTGGACGTGCAGGGCCTCCGCCGTCGGGTCGATCCGGCCGGCGTTGTCCAGGTAGGCCAGCGCGGTCACGGCGAGCTGCCGGTGGAACGCATCGCCCGGGTCGAGCCGGTGCAGCGTCCCCGCGGCGAGCAGCCGGCCCAGCGCGGGCCGCCCGGCGACCGCCACGGCCAGGGCGAGATCGGCCAGGTGCCGCAGGCCGCCCCCGGGCGGTGCCGCGCGCAGCGCCTCGCCGCACATCCGGTACAGGCCGGGGATGTCGGCGAGCGGCGCCGCCGGCGCGGCGACCACGAGCGGCGCGCCGGCGGGAAGGTCGGGCAGCCGCGGCACCAGGGCGACGAGGCGGCCGTCGACGAGCCCGGACAGCCCGCCCGGCAGCAGGCGTTCCAGCTCCGCCGCCGGCCCCGGGTCGGACACTCCGGCGACCAGGCAGTGGTAGGCCCGCGCCGGATCCAGCGGCGACGGGTCACCGCCCTCACCGTGCAGCACCCGGCGCAGCACCTGCGCCTGCGCGTCGCGGGCCGTGCGCGCCATCTCGATCTCGGCGATCCGGTGCGCGTGCACCATGCGATGCTCCAGCGCGGTCGCGACCGCGTCGATGCGGATCACCCCTTCGAGCAGGTCGTCGGCGGGCAGGCCTGCCGC
Source organism: Actinomycetota bacterium (assembly GCA_048498315.1). Classification (GTDB taxonomy): domain Bacteria; phylum Actinomycetota; class Actinomycetes; order Streptosporangiales; family Streptosporangiaceae; genus Actinoallomurus. The sequence goes on along the minus strand of JBEHYF010000047.1, from coordinate 25,057 downwards.
GCGGCCCCGCTCGACGACCGTGCGCACGATCAGGGCGCGCCCGGCCTGGAAGCCGTCGAGCAGCGCCGCGACCGGCACGCCCTGGCGGGCCCGGTCGCCGCCGAGGCGCTCGGCGGCCCGCAGGTCCGCCTCGGTGAGCTCGCCGCCGGCGGCGACGGCCCGGGCCGCCGCGCGGACCACCGCGCGCACATGCCGGCGCACCTCGTCCTCCGGCAGCGCCGCGACCTGCGGCGACCGTACGCGCGCTGCGCGGGCGGCGGCGTCGGCGACCGCGCCGTCGTCCGACGCGATCAGCTCGCTGAAGCTGTCCATTGGCCCATCCGGCCAATCGTCTCGGAATGTGTTGGCCCTGTTGAGGCTATGCCACACCCCGCCGGTTGAGGTTCGGTGGGCGGAGACGACCGTCGAAGGAGTGCCCCCATGACCGACGAGTTCCTGGAGAAGCTTCCCCCGAAGGACCTCATCTTCAAGCTGCCGCCCACGTTCGACACGGTCGAGGAGGAGCGCCGGCACCGCAAGGAGCGGCTGGCCGCGGCCCTGCGGCTGTTCGGGAAGTTCGGCTTCGAGGAGGGCGTGGCGGGGCACATCACCGCCCGCGACCCGGAGCTGACCGACCACTTCTGGGTCAACCCGTTCGGCATGTCGTTCAAGCACATACGGGTCAGCGACCTGATCCTCGTGAACCACCAGGGCAAGGTCGTGGAAGGCCGCTACCCGGTCAACGAGGCGGCGTTCGCCATCCACTCCCAGGTGCACCGGGCGCGGCCCGACGTGGTCTCCGCCGCGCACAGCCACTCCGTGCACGGCCGGGCCATCTCCGCACTGGGCGAGTTGCTGGAGCCGATCACGCAGGATGTCTGCGCGTTCTACGAGGACCACGCGCTGTTCGACGACTACACCGGCGTCGTCACGGACGTTGAGGAGGGCCGGCGCATCGCCGCCGCGCTCGGCCGCAACAAGGCGGTCATCCTCCGCAACCACGGCCTGCTCACCGTCGGCGACAGCGTCGACGCCGCGGCGTGGTGGTTCATCACGATGGAGCGGTCGTGCCAGGTGCAGCTCCTGGCGAAGGCGGCCGGGCGCCCGGTGCACATCTCGCCCGAAAACGCCAAGCTCACCCACGACCAGCTCGGCAACGACCTGGTCGGCTGGATCAACTACCAGCCGCTGTACGAGCAGATCACCCGGGAGCAGCCCGACCTGTTCGAGTGACCCGGGCAGGCGAACGCCGCTCCGCACCGGCTGCACGGCACCGGCCACATCGGCCGCACCGCATCGGCCGCACCGCGCCGGTCGGGCGCCGATGGTGCCGCGTCGCCCCACCGGGTGCCGCCGGTGCCGCCGGTACGGGCGGCGCGAGGCGGCGCGGCTCCGTACCGGCGGTGGCACCGACGCGCCGTACCGGCACCGGCCGCCGTCGCCTGGGCGACCTCCGGTGCATGCGGCAGGCGGGTCGTCGGCCGACCACGCGGCCGGGCGCGAGGCGTTGACGCCCGTCGTGTGCCACTGTCAGGACGCCTGTCCTTCCCGCACGGCCGCCTGCGCGCTAAGTTCGCTCTGCCTCGGGTCGCGCGGACGATGTCCTTCCAGTGATCCCCCTTGTGGTTGCGCGCGGCCATGGCGTGGCAAGGGAGGGGCGGTCGTGCCCGCCGCCCCTCCCGCCGGCGCGGCGGCCGTGCGCAGCCACGCGCAGCCGCCGGCGTCGCGCCCCGGTCGCCGTTCCCCGCCGACCGTCAGGCAGCCTCCCCCCTGACCGTCGCGGCGGCGTTGTCCCGGCGTCACGGCGGTCCCGTTCTCCGGCGCACATTCCGCCGGTGCCGCGCGGTGCGGAATATTCACGGCTCCGGGTGGGTCTTCCGGAGAGATCCACACGACCGTGAGGGTGATGAGATGCTGTTCGGGCAGGAACACGTACGGCGATACCAGGAGACCGACGGTGCCGAGGGTCACGACTGGCAGGGCACCACGACGCTGCTCCTCACCACGACCGGCCGCAAGAGCGGCCGGAAGTACACGACGCCGCTGATCTACCAGAAGTACGGCGATGACCACCTCGTCGTGGCCTCCAAGGGCGGCGCCGACGAGCCGCCGCAGTGGTACCTCAATCTCCAGGCGAACCCCGAGGTGGAGGTCCAGGTGCTCGGTGACCGGTTCACCGCGCGGGCCCGGACGGCCACCCCGGAGGAGAAGCCGGACATGTGGCGGACGATGGTCGCGACCTGGCCGGCCTACGACGAGTACCAGCGGAAGACCTCCCGAGAGATCCCCGTCGTGGTGCTCGAACGCGTCTGACCGGCGGATCGCGTGGCGCGGCACCCCGCTCCGGCCGCACGGGGCGCCGCATCGCCTGAGCGGCGCGCCCGGCCGGGCCGCACGGGCCGCACGGCCGGGCCGACACGGCCCGGCCCCGGCTCAGGGGAGGATCTCGTTCCACTGCGGGACCCGTGGCTCGACGAGCAGCCGCATCCCGGCCTCCTCCGGCGTGCGGTCCCGCTTGCGGTTGTTGCAGGGACCGCACGCCAGTACGGTGTTCTCCCACGTCGAGCCGCCGCCGCGGGACACCGGCAGGATGTGGTCGACCGTGCTGCCGCGCCCGCCGCAGTACGCGCACAGGCCGCCGTCCCGGCGCCGGAGCGCCCGCTTGCCCCACGCCGGGCGGCTGCCGTACCGCCACCGCATCGCAACGTAGCGCACCAGCCTCAGCACCCGCGGTAACGGGAAGTGACCGATCCGCCGGCCCTCCACCGCCTCCTCGACGACGGCGACGCCGCGCACGAGCATGCGCACGGCGTGCCGCACGTCCACCTTGTGCAGCGGCTCGTACGACGCGTTGAGAACGAGCACGTTCACCGCAGTCCCCCATCGAACGAAAAACCGCCTCCCGGAATCCCGGGGGCGGCCGTCGGCGACGCCAGGACCGTCAATGGTCCCGGCGGCGGTCTCCCTCCGGAATCCGATCACCTGCCCGGTGCTTCTCCGGACCGTACTCCCCGGCATCTTCGCAGGCCAGGAAGTCGATGAGCAGCGCCGACCGGCGCGCGGACGCCGCCAGGGCCTGGCCGGGCATCTCCGGCGCGAACGCGCCGCCACCGCGCATCGCCGCCTCCTTTCTTCCGCGGAAATCGCCAATAGCATGAATCACGTTCAATGCCGTCGGCAATGCCATTTTCGGCCCCTATCCGAGGTCGCGCATCGCCGTGAGGGTACGTTCGCCGCCGGGGTCGCCTCCGGTGGCCGGCACGATCGCGATCTCGTCGACTCCGGCGTCGGCGTAGGCCGCCACCCGGTCCCGTACGGCGCGGGCGTCGCCGACCAGGCCCACGGTGCCGGCGATGTCGAACGGCAGCGCGGTGAGCAGGTCGCGGGGCACCGTGCCCGCCCGCGCCCGCTCGACGGCGTCACCGTAGCCGGCGGCGGTGAACGTCTCGGCATACCCGGGCAGTGCGAGGTAGGGCACGAGGCCCCACATCAGCTGCGCGTACGACTCCGGCTCCGGATCGACGCACGCCGGCAGCCAGGCCGCCAGACGCGGCGCGGGACGGCCGGCCTTCTCCGCCGCCGCGTCCAGCTTGGCGCGCAGCCCGGCGGCGATGTCGGGAGGGACCATGTCGAGCACCATGCGGTCGGCGTGCGCCGCCGCCGTCGCGATCGCGCGGTCCCCGAACGCCGCGACGCTGACCGGCCCGCCGGGCGGCGCCAGCCGCAGGCGGAAGCCGGTGGAGCGGACGACCTCGCCGGGCGGCTCGGCGGGCTCGCCGGCCAACAGCGCGCGGACCGCACGCGCGCTCTCCTCCAGGGCGGTGGCCGCGCGCGCCCGCGAGCGGCCGTGCCACTCCTCGACCAGCCGCCGGCTGGACGTGCCGAGCGCCACGCCGACGCGGCGGCGGGTCAGCGCGGCGACCGACGCCGCACCCATCGCGATCATCGCGGGATCGCGCACGGCGACGGCGAGCGGGCCGATCGTCATCGCGATCCGGTCGGTGGCCAGGCCGATCGCGGTCGCCAGCGCGAACGCGTCCCAGGTGGTCGTCTCGCCGATCCACAGCTCGCCGAAGCCCAGCCGGTCGGCGATCGAGGCGGTGTGCAGCGCCTCCTCCGGCGGGCGGTCGAGCCAGTTTCCGATGGCGACGCTGATGTCCATGGGCCCATCGAACCAGAACCGGACGTCCCCTATCCGCGAAGCGGCTTTTCCGTTGCCGCAGCCCGGCCCGTACCGGCCGATCACCGGACATGTCGCAGGTCCGCCCCGCCGTCGCGACGGCACGCCAGGTCGAATCGGGGCGCGCGTCGCCGGTACGGTGGTCGCCGTGGCTGAACAGGCGTGGAAGGTGGAACCCTCCGGCCCGCTGCGTGGCGACATCCACGTCCGCGGGTCGAAGAACGCGGTGACCAAGCACATGGTCGCCGCGATGCTCGGTGAGGGGCCCAGCACGATCCGCAACGCCCCCGAGGTGGGCGACGTCGAGATCACCGCGGCGATGCTGGAGGCGCTCGGGCACACCGTCGAGCGCGACGGCGCGGCCATCACGGTCGTGCCGGGCGCGGTGACCGAGCCGCGGGTGCCCAAGGCGTTCACCGGGCTGAACCGCATCCCGATCCTGATGGTGGGCCCGCTGCTGCACCTGGCCGGCGAGGCGTTCGTCCCGCTGGTCGGCGGCGACCCCATCGGCCGCCGCCCGGTCGACTTCCACGTCGACGCGCTGCGCGCCATGGGCGCGGAGGTCGAGGTCGGCGAGAGCGGCATCGCCGCGCGTGCCGCACGGCTGCGCGGTGCCCGCATCGACCTGCCCTACCCGAGCGTCGGCGCCACCGAGACCGTACTGATGTCGGCGGTGCTCGCGGAGGGCAAGACGGTGCTGCGCGGCGCCGCGATGGAGCCCGAGGTGGTGGAGCTGGCGCTATTCCTGCAGCGCATGGGCGCCCAGATCGAGCTGTCCCCCGACCGCCGCATCGTCATCGAGGGCGTGCCGAGGCTCAAGGGCGCGTCGACGCGGCTGGCCGGGGACCGCCTGGAGGCGTTCTCCTACCTCGTCGCCGGGCTCATCACGGGCGGCGAGGTCCGGGTGCACGGCTGCGCGCAGGACCGTCTGGTCACCGCGATCACCACGCTGGCCCGCATGGGCGCCCGCTTCGAGATCACCGATGAGTGGATCACCGCCTCGGCGCCGGACGGGCTGCGCCCGGCCGCCGTGCACACCGACACGCATCCGGGGTTCATGACCGACTGGCAGCAGCCGCTGATGGTGCTGTTCACCCAGGCTGACGGCATGTCGGTGCTGCACGAGACAGTGTTCGAGAACCGCCTCGTGTACGTGCCGGCACTGAAGAAGATGGGCTGCGAGATCGAGGTCTTCGACGCCTGCCTGGGCGGCCCGGCGTGCCGGTACCACGACACCAACGCGGTGCACTCGGCGGTGGTGCGCGGCGTGTCCAAGCTGACCGGCGCCGACGTCACGATGCCTGACGTGCGGGCCGGGTTCTCGGCGGTGCTCGCCGCGGCGGTCGCCGACGGCGTCTCGACGCTGCGCGGCGTGCACCACATCGAGCGGGGCTACCACCGGCCGGCCGAGCAGTTCGCCTCCCTGGGCCTCAAGCTCCGGCCGGTCGAGATCTGACCCGCGCGCCGGCGGCGGGTCAGGGGTGGTAGACCTCGGCGACCTTCACGACGGTCGTACCGCGCATCGTCAGGTAGGCGTCGACCTGCGCGCCTGCCTTGAGCGCCGCGGCGAGCTGGGCGAGCGTGCAGGGCTTGGTGCCGGTTCCGGCCTGGTCGACGGTGGCGTCGTCGCCGGAGCAGATGTTCACGGCGCTGAACACGGTGGCGTTCCTGGCGACGGTCGCGTTGTGCAGCGGGCCGCTCGCCAGGATCGCCTCGTCCGGCTCCTGCACCTTCTTCGTGACCTGATACTGCAGCGCGCCGGTCGCCGGATCGTACTTCTTCAGCAGCACGATCGGCGTCGTCGTCAACCGTCCGCCCGACGTCGCGGCGGCGTTCGATCCGCCCCCGCACGCGCCGCTCAGCAGCAGGGCCGCCAGCGCACCGGACGCGCCGAGCACCCGCACCGATCCGATCATGATCACCTCCGGCCCGCAGACCCTACCGGAGCGGGCGCCCGCGGGTACCCGGACCGCCGAATCCGTCCCATTCCGCCCCATTCCGTCCCATTCCGTCCGGTTCCGGTCGGGGGCTGCGGGCCGTTCAGGCGCGCAGGCGCCGGGCGGCGCGGCGGGCTCCGGGCAGCCGTCCGGCCAGGCGACGCAGCCCGCCGCGGGGCTCGGCCCGCACCCGTACGCTGACGTTGCCCTTCTCGGTGCGGTACGGCGTCAGCCGGCCGCGGCCTGACACCGCCACCTCGCCCGGCAGGCGGCGTTCGAGCACCCAGCCGCCGGCCGCCAGGCGCACGACGAGGTCCCACACGCCGGGCGTCAGCGCCGGCTCGGCCGCCGGGTCGACGACCGCCGCGCCGGACGCCGCGAGCTGTGTGGCCGAGCCGACCGTGATCGGCAGCGGGTGGTCGGCGCCGTCCTTACGGCGGCGGATGAACAGGTCGAGCCGGCACACCTCGCCGGAGGCGTCGAAGGCCTCGTCCGGCAGCGGCAGCGGCACGGGCGGCACCCAGCGGTCTCCGCGCATCTCCAGCGGCGCACCGTCGCGGTAGACCAGGCGCGCGGAGAACCGGACGACCAGCCGCCGCCCCCGCCAGTGCAGGCCGTCGAGGAGGGCACCGACCCGCACGCCGCGCTCGGCCTCGGCCAGCCGGAACAGCGCGTCGCGGGCGCCGGCGCGCAGCAGCGCCGCGCGGACCCGCATGCGCAGCGGCAGCAGCCGGTCGACGCTCTCGCCGAACCGCTCGACGGCGACCCGCCGGGCCTCGTCGAACAGCGCGTGCCGGTAGTCGTCCGGCGCTTCGAGGACGGCCACCTCACCGAGCCGCTTGAGCACCTTGCCGCGGTACCAGTGCGCGTGGAAGCGGTCGCGGTCGTGACCCGGAGGGACGTTCTCGTCGACGATGTCGATGACCTCACGCAGCGCCGCGTAGAAGTGCACCGGGTCGGGGAGGGTGCGCGAGTAGCTTCCGGCGCGCTTCACCCAGTGGCAGCACGGGTAGTCGGCGAGCACCGAGATCGTGCCCGCGCGGAAGTACGCACGCAGCACGAAGCGGTGGTCTTCCAGCCGCACCGGGCCCTCGGGGAACCGGATGCCGTGCTCGTTCAGGAACGACCGGCGGAACAGCTTGTGCGGCGTGAGGATGCCGTACAGCGCGTCGTCGAGGATGTCGGCCCGGTCGCGGTTCTGCCGGAACATCACGCGCGGCACCGTACGGCCGTGGCCGACCATGCGGCCGATCACGATGTCGGAGTCGTTGCGCACCGCCATCGCGTACATCCGCTCCAACGCCTCGGGGCCGAGCCAGTCGTCGTCGTCGAGGAAGTAGACGTACTCGCCGCGGGCCGCTTCGAGGCCGGCGTTGCGCGGGCCGCCCGGCCCGCCGCTCGGCGGCAGGTGCAGCACGCGCACCCGCTCGTGCGCGGCGGCCAGCTCGTCGAGGCGCTTGCCGGTGCCGTCGTCCGAACCGTCGTCGGCGAAGATCACCTCGTAGTCGTCGAGTGTCTGGCCGAGCACGGACTCGGCGCAGCGCGCCAGGTCCTCCCCGGTGTTGTAGACCGGGATGACGACACTCACCTTCATCGCGTCAGCTCCAGTGCGGCCCGCACCGCGGGGGCGAGCACATGTCGGTCGGCGGGGTCGACGAACAGCCACTCGTCGACTTCGCCGGTGGCGGTGAATTCACCGGCGTAGCCGGCGGTGTAGCAGGCCATCCGCATCCACGTGCCGGGCGGCTGGTCGTGCGCGGGTGCCTCGACGACGCCCAGGAGCCGGAACGTGCGGCGGTCGAGCCGGACGCCGAGCTCCTCGCGGACCTCGCGGGACAGCGCCGCCCAGTCGTCCTCCCCGGGCTCGCGCTTCCCGCCGGGCAGGTAGAGGAGGTCGCGCGACCGCGCGCGCACGGTCAGCAACCGCCCCTGCGACAGGTGTACCCAGCCGACGACATCGAGCACGGGGCTCATCCTGCCAGGCGCCCGGGTGCCGGTGACACGTTCCCCGGCGTGCGAGGCGGGCGCTCCGCACGCGCGCCCGCCAATGACGCACGCAAGCGCGATGACGTACGCGCGATGACCGCAGCGCGACCGATGGCACGCGGCATCGCATACGCGGCCCGGTCGCCGGCGCCGTGCGCGGCACGCGCCGCCCTTCCCGCCGGTCACTTCAGCGCGCTGCCGCGCAGCCAGTCGGTCCACGACATCTGCCAGAAGCCCCAGCCATTGTCCGGCTCCAGCTCGCGGTCGGTACCGGTGACCCTCACGATGTCACCGCGCCGGGAGAAGCCGTAGAACCACTTGGCGAAGGACGGCGGGGCGTTGACGCAGCCGTGGCTGACGTTCTCGTGCCCCTGCGCGCCGACCGACCACGGCGCCGAGTGGACGTACTCGCCGCTGGAGGAGATCTGGACCGCGTCGTAGACGGTGAGCTTGTAGTAGCCCGGGGCGCCCGGGTCGGTGATGCCCTCCCAGCCGGAGGTCATCGTGACCGGGCTCTGCTTGCCCATCACCGCGTGGATGCCGTTGGTGGTCGTGTACTTGCGCTCGCCGCCCTTGCCGGCGCTGATCGGCGCGGTCTTCACCGTCTCACCGTTGGCGGTGACCGTCATGCGGTGCGTCTTGACGTTGACGGTGCTGATGTGCGCGTCGCCGATCGTGAAGCTCCGGGTGTAGTCCTTCGTGCCGTAGGTGTCCACGGCGCCGCGCACGCCGGTGAGCCGCGCGGTGAGCGTCACCGTCTGGTGCGGCTGCCAGTAGTCCTTCGTGCGGTAGACGACCTCCTGGTCGCCGAACCAGTGCCAGGCGCCCTGCTGCGGCCGGGTGGAGGTGACCTTCAGCGCGCGCTCGACGTTCGCCTTGTCGTACACCGGGTCGCCGAACTTCACGATCAGCGGCATGCCCACGCCGGCGGTCTCGCCCGGCATCGGGGTGATGTCGGCGATGCCGAAGGTGTGCTTGGGGGTGAGCGTCCGGAACGAGCCGGTCACTGCGGTGATCTTGCCATCGGCGTTCTTCGCCGTCGCCGCGACGGTGTACTTCGTGGCCGGCTTGAGCGGCAGGCTCGACGCCCATCGGTCGTGTGCGGCGTCGAAGGCGCCGGCGACGGCGTCGCCGCCGGAGGGCCGCACGGTGACGCCGGTGAGCCTGCCGTTGACCGCCGTGACGACGACGGGCAGCTCGGGGCGGATGCGCGTCGCGCCGTTCGCCGGGGTGAGCGTGACCTTGGCCGGAGGCGCCGATGAACCCACCGGCCCGCATCCCGCGCACAGCAGGACGATCGCCCCGCAGCCCACCACGGTCAGCACTCGACGCTTCACCAGGAAACCCCCTACCTGCTGGACGATGAGGTCGACGATCAGGTGTCCGGGCCGGACGCCCTCATGACGACAGATGTCACGCGGGGCCAGAAGGTTCGCGCGGTGGAGTCAGGTCAGGGCGTGACGGTCGTCACGCGGCGCACGCAGCGCCGGAAGCCCCACACCGAGATCAGGATGGCCGTGGCGCCGAGCCCGGCGACCGCCGCCGTGCGCGCCCACAGGTACGTGCCGATCGACTCGCTGAACAGGAGCCAGAGGCTGATCGCCGTGTTGAGCGTGAAGGTGAACGACCACAGCAGCGAGATCTGCCGGAAGAACCGCCGGACCCGATGGTGGGCGAGGAACTCCTCCGGCAGGGGGACCATGTCGGAGGCGAGCTTGGCGGCGAGCGGGCGGCCGAGCGGCACCGACGCCAGGAACGACACGGCGACCAGCATCGTCCCCAGCGTGGGCTGCAGGAAGTAGACCACGGCGCTGCCGGTGGCGGCGGCGAGCACGGCGCGGGCGGTGACGCCCAGCGCGGCGAGCAGGAGCGTGCCGGGCACCGGGCGGCGCCGGACCAGCCGGACGGTGATCCCGCCGTAGACCCAGCTCACCGCCGTCACGAGGGCGCCGTCCAGGCCGAGGAGGGCCAGCCCGGCATAGAAGACGACGACCGGGGCGATCGTGCCCTCGATGATCCGGGGCAGCGCGTGCACGACGAGGGCGGTCACACGCGGAATCTCGAACCGATGCGGCGGTTCCATGGGCCGGACGACTTTCCTTCGATCGACTGCGTGACGACGGCGATCACGGTACGCGAAGATCGCCGTCGCCCCGGCCGCTTCCGACATTTCCCTGTTTTCGCCCAACCGTCACCCGCTACTCGTCGCCGTGCCGATCGCATCGCCTCCGTACCCGTACCTCGGCGCCCGCCGCGACCACCCCGGTCTTCCCGAGTCTTTACCGACAGCCGTCCGACTCGCCTGGTATGACCGGTATGCCCGATCGGCTCGGCCCATCCGTCGGTGCAACGCCTACCTCAAGGCAACGTCGGGTACGGCGACGAGGCGCCGTCCGGCGGCGCGCCGTCGGGCGCACTGGTCCTCGCCCGTGACAACGCGCGCGTGCGCGAGGAGTTCACCGCGCGCTCCTCGGTGCTCGGCAAGGCGCACGGCCAGCGGGTGCGCCTCGACGGCTTCGCCGCCGGGCGCCGCGCGGGCCGCTTCGCCGACATCGGCACCGGAGCGGTCGGCGGCTCCCGCCCGGCCCTTGACCACCCCTGACCAGGGACCTTCGGCCCTGCCCGAGCCTCCGGCGCGGGACGAGCCTCGAAGGTAGGAGACCCGGCGTTCCGGAGGAGGCGGACATGGAACTCGAAGATCGCTGGATGGTCGAGATCTACATCGACGAACACGGCGGCGAGACGCACGCCGAGGCGCGGCTGAAGACGCGCGACACCGAGAAGCTGCGTGGCCGGGGCCGGGCGCGCTGCAACCCGACCGACTGGGACGTCCCGGAGATCGGCGCGGAGCTGGCCGCGTCGCGGGCGCTGTCCGACCTCGCCCACCGCCTCCTCGACGCGGCGGCCACCGACATCGAGGCCGTGACCCACGAGCACGTGACGCTGCGCCGCTGACCGGCCGGAGTCCGAGGCAGGCACTCGGCGGGCGTGACCGTCCGGGCTTTGCCGCGGCCGTGGCCCGGCACCCCGTCGAGACCGGCTGGGCCCTCGGCTGGGAGCCGACCGGCCGACTGCGGCCCGGCGCCCCGCCAACCGCCTGCAGACGCCAGCCCGCCCGTGCGCAGGCGCGCCCTCGCCGGGCCACGCCCGGCGAGCGGGTGTGCGCCCCGGCGGCGCAGGTCAGCGGCCGGAGATGAGGTCGGCGAGGCGGGCGTACGCCGAGGTGCGGTCGAGGCGGGCGAACTCGCGGCGGTCGGCGGCACGGTAGAGGCCGTAGATCAGCCGTACGCCGGTCCAGCGTAGCGGCTCGGGCTCCCAGCGGCGCACGCGGCGGCCGACCCACGGCAGCAGGGTCAGCTCGGTGTCCCGCCCGAGCACGAGGTCCCGCAGGGTGCGGCCGGCCAGGTTCGTGGTCGCGACGCCGTGGCCGACGTAGCCGCCGGCCCAGCCGAGCCCGCTGTCGCGGTCGAGGTGGACGGTGGAGCACCAGTCGCGCGGCACGCCGAGCACCCCGCACCAGGCGTGGTCGACACGGGCGCAGCCGGCGGCCGGGAATAGGCGGCGCATCATCCGCCACAGCGCGCCGACCGTCCGCGGCTGCGTGGCGCCGCGGCGGTCCCAGCGGGAGCCGAAGCGGTACGGCACGCCGCGCCCGCCGATGGCGATGCGGCCGTCGGCGGTGCGCTGGGCGTAGACGTAAGCGTGCGCCTCGTCGCCGAGCAGTTCGGCGCCGGCCCAGCCGATGTCCTGCCAGACCGCGTCCCCGAGCGGCTCGGTGACGATCATGGAGCTGTTCATCGGGATCCACTGGCGGCGGTGGCCGGCGAGCCCGGCGGTGAAGCCCTCGGTCGCCCGGATCACGTACTCGGCGCGCACGGTGCCGTGATCGGTGACGGCGGCGGCGGGCCGTCCGGCCTCGCGCGGCCGGATCTCGGTGACGGTCGTGGATTCGAAGACGTCCACGCCGAGGTCGTCCACGGCGCGGGCGAGGCCGCGCACGAGGCGGGCGGGCTGGACGCGGGCGCAGTGCGGGCTGTAGGCGCCCTCCAGCGCCGTGCCGACGCGTACGCGCTCGCCCAGCGCGTCGCGGTCGAGCGGCCGCAGGTCGTCCTCGGTGAAGCCCCAGTGGCGCGACTCGGCGATCTCGGCGCGCAGGCGGCCGCACTGCGCCGGGTTGGTGGCGACGCGCAGTACGCCGTTCTTGACGATGTCGGCCTCGATGCCCTCGGCGGCGGCGACCCGCACGACCTCGTCGACGGCACCGAACATCGCCCGTTGCAGCGCGACGACGGCGTCGCGGCCGTGGGTGCGGGCGTACCGCTCCCGCGAGCCGGCCAGCTCGCCGGTGATCCAGCCGCCGTTGCGGCCGGAGGCGCCGAACCCGGCGAACTCCCGCTCCAGGACGGCCACGCGCAGGCCGGGCCGGTCGCGTTTGAGGTAGTAGGCGGTCCACAGGCCGGTGAAGCCGCCACCGACGACGCAGACGTCGTACTCGCGCGGTCCGGGAAGCGGCGCGCGGGGGGCGGGCAGGCCCGCCTGCCGGTACCAGAAGGAGACCTCGCCGTTGGTGAAGTCGCCGGTCGTGGGAGCCTCCATCGTCACGTCCAGAAAACCGCCCTCAGGGTCGTCAGCGGGACCTACAGCGCACGAGAAAATCGGAACAACCACAACACGTACAAGCGTGCGATCAATAACAAACCAGTCACACCGCTCAGTCCTGCGCAGGCACGCGGGTGACCGGCTCGCTGACGCGCAGCGGCCCGCACCGAACCAGGAACCCGAGGGTGATCAGCTGGGTCGGCGACACCGCGCCGATGTGGCCCTCGCGGCGCAGCCGGCGCATGAGGCGCACCATCGCCAGCACGACGTCGAGCACCTCGTCGGCACGGACCACCCCATCAGCCATGATCAGGATGTTTTCAGCACGGGTTTGTACATGTCCAGCCACAGCGCGAGGTCGAGGGCGCGTTCAAGGCCGCGCCGCGACGCCTGGGTGATCTGCGGCTCGCCGGCCGACACCGCGCGGGCGAGCCAGTCCCGGTCGACGATCTCGAACACCGGGTGGCCGGCGTCGCCGAGGTACGCGCGGGCGTTCTCGCGCAGCCTGACGACGTAGCCGGGGTCCTGGGTGGACGGGTACGGCGACTTGACGCGGTCCACCACCGACCGCGGGAGCACGTCACGGGTCGCGCCGCGCAGCAGGGACTTCTCCCGCCCGTCGTAGGTCTTCATCGACCAGGGCGTGTTGTAGACGTACTCGACCAGGCGGTGGTCGCAGAAGGGCACCCGCACCTCCAGGCCGACCGCCATGGACATGCGGTCCTTGCGGTCGAGCAGGACCCGCACGAAGCGCGTCAGGTGCAGGTGGCAGATCTTGCGCATGCACCATTCGAGGTCGCTCTCGCCGTCGAGGCGCTCGATGCCGGCCACGGCCGTCGCGTAGGCGTCCCGGACGTAGCGCCGCAGGTCCAGCTCGGCGGCCAGGCCGGGGGCGAGGACGCCGCGGTCGTCGCCGAAGCGCCGGGCGAACCGCACCAGCCACGGGAACGTGGCCGCCCGTCGGGCGGCCGGGTCGAAGAACTGCTTGTACCCGCCGAAGACCTCGTCGGCCGACTCGCCGGACAGCGCCACCGTGGAGTGCTCGCGGATCGCCTCGAACAGCAGGTACAGCGAGGCGTCCATGTCACCGAAGCCCATGGGCAGGTCGCGGGCTCGGATCACGCGAGCCCGCACGTCCGGGTCGGCGAGCTGGTCGGAGTCGAGCACGATGTCCTGGTGCCGGGTTCGAGACGTGGCCGCGACGTCGTGCACGTACGGGGTGTCCGGCGTGCCGCGCAGGTCGTCCGGGACGAAGTTCTCGGTCTGGCCGACGAAGTCGACGGCGAAGCTGCGCACGGTCTCGCCCGTCTCGGCGAGCCGCCGCGCGGCGATCGCGGTCATCGCCGAGGAGTCCAGCCCGCCGGACAGCAGCGTGCAGCGCGGCACGTCGGAAACGAGCTGGCGGGCGACGATGTCCTCCAGCAGCTCGCGGACGCGGGCGACGGTGGTGTCCCGGTCGTCCTCGTGCGGCCGGGTCGCCAGCGACCAGTACCGCCGGACGCGCGTGCCGGCCCGGCCGGCGGTGACGACGGTGCCGGGCTCGACCTCGCGCATGCCCTCCCACACCGCGTGGCCGGGCGTCTTGACGAACGCGAACAGCTCGCGGAGCCCGTCGAGCGTCACGGCGGGCTCGGCGAGCGGATTGGCCAGGATGGCCTTGGGCTCCGAGCCGAACAGCACCCCGTCGGCGGTCTCGTAGTAGTAGAAGGGCTTGATCCCCATCCGGTCACGGATCATCACGAGCCGGTCGTCGCGCCCGTCCCAGATCGCGAACGCGTACATGCCGTTGAGGCGTTCGGCGACCGCGTCGCCCCACTCGAGGTAGCCGCGCAGCACGACCTCCGTGTCGGAGTCGGTGCGGAACCGGTGGCCCCGGCCGGTCAGCGCGCGACGCAGTTCGGTGAAGTTGTAGGTCTCGCCGGAGTAGACCATCGCGACCGGGCCGCGTGGCGTGTCCGCGCTCATCGGCTGCCGGCCGCCGGGCAGGTCGATGATCGCCAGCCGGCGGTGGCCCAGGGCCGCGTGCTCGGCCACCCACGTTCCCCGGTCGTCGGGCCCGCGGCAGGCCATCGTCTCGGTCATCGCATCGACCGTGGCCCGCTCCGCGCGCAGGTCACGTTCGAATGACACCCATCCCGTGATGCCGCACATGAGTCCTCCCCGGCCCGCCCCCGGATCCGGCCCGACCCGGCTCGGTGACGAAGCTCATAGTTGCATAAGCTATCTATATAAATCAGCGTAGGTCCCCTTCGCCATGGATCCGACCGTTTTCACAGGTCAAAATGGTGCAAAGACCTTCAAACCGACCGGCGTGCGATGTCGCGCCGGGCACGGACCGTGACCTGGTTTCAGTTCTTGATGGTGTTACCGGCGGTATCGCTGTAGCGCGGAGCGGGAAACAGGGTGATCCGCGCGTAAGCGCAGGACCGCATGTGCCATGGTGCTCGCACTCGCCGCGGCGGGCAGGGTGCGGGAGTTCGGGCCGCGACGTGCTCGGCGGCGCCACCGAGCGGGTCACCGGGGTCACGGCGCCGACGTTCACGACCCTGAACCTCGGCAGCCCGGACCAGGCGCTCACGGCCCCGATCACGACTGCGGGGTGCAGGATCTACGGGCGCTCGACGCATCGTGCCCATTCATCCCGCAGTGGACGGTGCCCTGCGTGGCCCGCGCCGGCCGTAGGCCGGACCCGGCCGCGGCCCCTGCCGGACCTGGCGGGCCGGCAGGGGACCGGGTCACAGGTCGGGGTCGGTGTCCTTGGCGGAGGCGACCGGGCGCAGCGGCTTGCGCAGCGGGACGATCATCATGCTGAAGTCGGCGGCAGCGATGACCCGGTCCTCGACGTCGGTCACCCGGCACTCCACGACGATGAGCTGGCGGCCGGCCTTGACGATCCGGGCATGCGCGTAGACGACGTCGCCATGCGGCCGGCCGAGGTAGCGGACGTGCAGGTCGGCGGTGACGAGGCTCTGCCGGCCGGGCTCGAAGCCGCTGCCCCGGGCCGCCGCCGTGCCGGCCGCCACGTCGATCAGCGTGGCGATCGCCCCGCCGTGCAGGTTGCCGGTGCTGTTGAACGCCTGCGGCCGGATCGGCATCGACAGGACGGCGTGCTCGTCGCCGGCCTCGAGGATCTCCAGACCGAGCAGGTCGTGCAGTGGCGCGTCATGACGCAGGGCGGTCCGCATCGACTTCTGGTCGGCCTCGGGAAGGTCGACGATGCGCACGGTGCCACCCGGGCCCTGCGAGCGGCCGGGGACCGCGACGCGCGGGGTCGGTGGGACCGAATCGGACGTCCCCGCCATCACCGGCCGCTCGGATGGCACCTCCGGTCGCTCGGCCATATGACTCCTTCGACTCGCGTCTGATCCGCCATAACGAGTTTACGGTTCATGCCGCGCGGACGCCGGAACCACGGCTTTCGGTATCTCGTTTATGCGACGCGCCCGGGAATTGTCGCCAAAGCGCGGTGACGGCATACGCATATCGCCCCCTGAAGAGCGGTATGACCGCGCTCGACGGGAAACGCCGAACAAATTCGCCACCGCGGCCTCACCGCGATGGGATGTACCTCCGGTACGCCCGCCGCGGCGCGTCCCTGGACCGGCCGTGCCCGGTGACCGGCATGGACGGCGCGATCGGTGACCGCGCATGCCGCTCCGGCCGACGACGAGCCGTTCCGCGCGCGGCAGGCCGTCGAAAGCCGACCCGGCGGGGAACCGCCCGAGGGGAAACGCCGGCCGGCGCCCACAGCACGCGCACCACGGTGATGACGACCGCGACCGTCACGACGGCGAGATACACAAATTTCTCCCAATACGCGGACCCGTGCACCCGGCCGCGGCACGGGCGGTCACAATGGAGACGGACGGCGCACGCGCCGGCGGGGTGCCCGGTCCGCCGCCACTGTAAGGACCGTGATCCGCCTACGATGATGACGGGCGACCGTGTGCCGAACAGGAGTGGACGTGCTTTTCAGCCATGACACCGAGCAGGCGCTCGGCATCGTCGTCGATCTGGTCAACACCGGACCGGCCGCCACGGGTGCCGAGCACCTGGCCGACCTGGCGGCGTTGCGGGACTTCGTCGAGCGCAACGCGATGAGCGACGTCCGCGACCTCGACCCGGGCGACCTGGCCGCGGCGCACCGGCTGCGCGAAAGGTTCCACGAGGTGTTCCGCTCCGTCGGCGACGTCCGCGCGGCCGTCAGGCAGGTCAACGCCATCGTAGGAGAGGCGCGCACGTCGCCGCACCTGACCGATCACGACGGCTACGACTGGCACATGCACTTCTTCTCGCCGGGGTCGCCGCTGGCCGAGCACCTGGCCGCTCAGTGTGGTGTCGCGCTCGGCCACGTGATCGCCGCCGGCGAGCTCGACCGGCTGCGCGTCTGCGAGGCGCCGGACTGCGACCGCGTGCTCGTGGACCTGTCCCGCAACCGCTGCCGCCGCTACTGCGACAGCCGCACCTGCGGCAACCGCATGCACGTGGCCGCCTACCGGGCGCGCCGCCGCGAGTCCGCGGCGCGCTGAGCCCTCGCCCGCGGCCCGCCCGGGTCGGCGCGGACCGATTTGAACCCGATTCTGACTCGGGCGGGGTCGCTATCGCCTTCCCCGCGCCAGGCGGCTACCCTCTGACACACTTAACGGGCAAAAGCCCCGTCAGGGTGGAGGTTCCGCTGACCAGACGAGCACTCATCACCGGGATCACCGGGCAGGACGGCTCCTATCTCGCCGAGCACCTGCTCGCCCAGGGGTACGAGGTGTGGGGCCTGGTCCGCGGGCAGGCGAATCCGCACGTGTCCCGGCTGCGCAAGCACGTCGGCGACGTCCGGCTCGTCTACGGCGACCTGCTCGACCAGGGCAGCCTGATCTCAGCCGTGGAGAAGGTCCGGCCGGACGAGGTCTACAACCTGGGCGCCATCTCGTTCGTACCGATGTCGTGGCAGCAGGCCGAGATCACCGCCGAGGTCACCGGCATGGGCGTGCTGCGCATGCTGGAGGCCATCCGCGTGGTCAGCGGGATCGGCGGCTCCCGCACGCCCGGCAGCGGCCAGATCCGCTTCTACCAGGCGTCGTCGTCGGAGATGTTCGGGCAGGTGCGTGAGACGCCGCAGAACGAGCGCACGCCGTTCCACCCGCGCAGCCCGTACGGGGTGGCCAAGACCTACGGGCACTTCATCACCCAGAACTACCGGGAGTCCTACGGGATGTTCGCGGTCAGCGGCATCCTGTTCAACCACGAGTCGCCGCGGCGCGGCGCGGAGTTCGTCACCCGCAAGATCTCCCTCGGCGTCGCACGGATCAAGCTGGGGCTGGCCACGGAGCTTAGGCTCGGCAACCTGGAGGCGCGCCGCGACTGGGGGTACGCCGGCGACTTCGTCGAGGCGATGCGGCTCATGCTGGCCGCCGACACGCCCGAGGACTACGTGATCGGCACGGGGCGCACCCAGTCGGTGCGCGATCTGGTCGAGCTGGCCTTCTCGGTCGCCGACCTCGACTGGCGCGACCACGTCGTCTGCGACCCGGCCCTGACCCGGCCCGCCGAGGTCGACCTGCTGTGCGGCGACCCGAAGAAGGCCCGCGACCAGCTCGCCTGGGAGCCCCGGGTCTCCTTCGAGGAGCTGGTGACCATGATGGTCGAGTCGGACCTCGCGCTGCTGTCCCGCTCCGACCGGCCCGAGGACGAGCCGCTGAGCTACGACCACTGGTAGCCCCGCGCGCCGGCGTGCCTCCCGGGGCGGCACCGGGCCCAGGGCCACTGGTGGCCCCGCCCGCCGGGCGTCCCCCGCGCGGCGGCCGAGCCACCGCCGCCTTGCACGCCCGGCGTGTCTCCCCTGCGGCCGGCCGTGTCAGGATGGGCTATGGACACCTGTTCGCACGCCGCGGCGCTTCCCGTCCCGCCGCCGGACGCCCGCACTCCCGCGGGGTGCGAGGAGTGCCTGCGGACCGGCGGGCGCTGGGTGCACCTGCGGCTCTGCCTCACCTGCGGACACGTCGGCTGCTGCGACTCCTCGCCCGGGCGGCACGCCACCGCGCACCACCACGAGACGGCGCACCCGGTCGTCCGGTCGTTCCAGCCCGGCGAGGACTGGCGCTGGTGCTACGTCGACGAAGTGATCGTTTGAACCTGCGGCTCTCGGAGGCGCGCGGCGCCGCTGGGTGCTGGCCGCCACAGTGCTCGGCTCAAGCCTGGCGATGCTCGACGCCACGGTCAACGTCGCGCTGCCGCGCGTCGGGCGCGAGTTCCGCGCCTCGGTGGCCGGCCCGCAGTGGGTGGGGCGGTCAGCGCCTACACCCTCACGCCGGCCGGGCTGATCCTGCTCGGTGGCTCGCTCGGCGACCGGTACGGCCGCCGCCGCGTCTTCATGATCGGCGTGTGCCGGTTCGCGCTCGCCTCCGCGCTGTGCGGCCTCACTCCGAACGCCGGCGTGCTCATGCGGCGTTCACCGTGGTCGAGCGGCGGTCGCAACTGCCGCAGATTCATGCCAAGAAGGTATGGCAACCGGGGATCGGTCCCGGCCAAAGCCGGAATCGGCCGGAACGTCCCCGGACGGTGGACGGCCGCGTGACCGGGCCGCGCCACCTGGCTGCGTCACCGTGCCGGCCCGGCCGCGCCACCGGGCCGGCACGGTGACATCATCCGGCGGCACGGTCAAATCACCCCGCGCCACCGGAGCCTTCCACGGCCGCGCCGAGGTGTCCGCCCGGCGCGACGCTGACGAGCGCTCCGCCCCGGAGCACTGGAGCGTCCCCGCCGTGGCGGCGCGACAGGGGCGCGCGAGGATCGGACCCCGTGAGGTCGGCGGCAGGCTCCGCGCCGGACACGCCACCGCCGCGCGGGCGCTGACGACGTGCCGGTCAGGGAAGCTCGGCGCCGTACACCCGCTTGACCACACTGAGGTGTTGCCAGGTTTCGGTGATCCAGACCCCAGGCACCGCCCGCACCGCCTCCAGCGTGCTCAGGAGCGCCTCGCGGGAGGTGGCGTCGATGCCGCAGAGCAGATCGTTACGGCCGAACCCGGTGACGACGTAGTTCACGCCGGACAGCGAGCAGATCCGGGAGGCCGCCGTCTCCAGGTTGGAGAAGACGCGCACGCCGATCCCCGCCAGCTCGCCGGATCCCAGCGCCCGCGAGTCGACGATGCCGGTCACGCGGATGACGCCGGTTCGCATCAGGCGGACCGCCCGCGCGCGGGTCGCGGCCTGGGACAGGCCCACGACCTCGGCCAGCCGTGTGTACGGCGTCCGGCCGTCGTGGGTGAGTTCGCGCAGCAGCCGCCAGTCGATCTCGTCGAGGGAGATCTCCGGGAGCTCGGCGACGACCGAGTGCGCGTCCTTGACGACCGAGATGACGCGGAACACCTCGATGCTCCGCACGCCGGGCAGCGCGCGGACGGCGTCCACCTCGTCGGCGAGGGCGGTGTCGTCGCGCACCCGGAACTCGGCGACGACGGGGTGCGGGCCTATCGTGAGGGCGGTGAACCAGGCCGCCGGCCGCCGCGCGACCGCGTCGGCGACCTGCCGGGCCGGACCGTCGACGTCGATGGCGAGGTGGCCGATGGCACCGGTGCCCACGACGGACGCGTGCACGATCCCCACCACGCGCACGATCCCCGAGTCGAGGAGGTGCTGTACGCGCGTGCGCACGGCCGTGCGGGACAGCCCTACACGGTCGGCGAGCGCCTGGAAGGTCGCCCTCCCATCCCGCTGCAGCTCGCGTACGAGCACGGCGTCGACCGCATCGAGCACGGGGGTCCTCCTGGGAATGTATGGTCCTGCACTTCTCTGCATGATCATTTCACTACTGACGTGTTCGCCGCGAAAGCGGAGCGTTGTTCGTGTACGTCCACTGAATGACGACAGATGTGTTGGCGAGATGGGATTTCGGTGCCGAAAACCGCGCGTGACATGAGACGCCGGCATTGCAACGTGTGGACCATGGCATCAGTACTCGCGTCCAAATTCACGAACTATTTCGCGAGACTGGTCACATCTGGATCTCAGCGCCTCCAGCGCCTCAGGAGTTACAGGCGCGGCATGAGGCGGACGGCCACCCGGCGGCGCGCTCGGGAGCAGGACCCTGACCTGCATCGCGGTGCCTCTCACGGAGGGGGACTGCCGGTCCGTGCCACGACACCGCCCCATCTGTGGCGGGGGCGAGAGGCGGCCGGACGGCTCACCCCCAAGTGTCGCACGCCTCCGATCAGACGGGGCCTGCGCCCCGGTAGCTGCGATTCGACGCCGGTTGCCGCACTCGCACCACCGGTTCCGGCGATTCCGGCGACACGGGCGAACCTCGGTACGCGCGGGCGCGGGGCACGGCGTCGGCGGTGCGGGGCACGGCGCGTGCACCGACACAGCACTGTCGCCGGGCGGCGCCGGTGAAACGACGCGCAGCGGGCCGGGCGACGCACACCAGGCCGGGCGATGGGCGTCGGGTCGAAGGCGGTACGGGGGCACGGGAGCGGACGGTGGCGCCGAAGCAGGGCTCCGTGCGACATCGCCATCGACCAGGGTCGGCTCGGCAGGCGTGCGCGGTCGGGCGGGAGTCCTCGGGCCGCTCGACGCGGTACGACACGCGGGCGACGCCGTACCGCGCGGGGGACGCCGTACGGCACCAGCGACGCCGGTGCGGCCCAAGCGACGGCGCGCGGCGACGCGGAAACGGTGCGCAGGGGGCGCGGGAACGGGCACGGCGTGAGCCGCCGTGTGCGGCGGCGCGGCACCGCCGTACGCGATACGCGGCACCTGGACCGCCAGCCGCTCATTGAACCGGGGCACTTACGGGTATCCCGCACAATGGAGAGGCGGTCATCGCCCCTCCGCAGCCCCTGACTCCCGGACGGTGTAGACGAACGTGCGCCTGCTGAACGCCGGGCAACCGGTCCACGAGCTGACTTACAACGACGTCTTCATGGTGCCCCGGCGCTCCGACGTCGGCTCCCGCCTCGACGTCGACCTGTCGACCTGCGACGGCAGCGGCACCACGATCCCGATCGTCGCCGCCAACATGACGGCGGTGTCGGGGCGGCGCATGGCCGAGACGATCGCCCGCCGCGGCGGAATCGCGGTGATCCCCCAGGACATCCCGCTCGACGTCGTCGCCGACGTCATCGACTGGGTCAAGCGCCGCCACCTGATCATCGACACGGCGATCCGGCTGGGCCCGGGCGACACCGTCGGGCAGGCCCTCGGCCTGCTGCACAAGCGCGCCCACGGCGCCGTCATCGTGGTGAAGAACGACCGCCCGGCGGGCGTGGTCACCGAGGCCGACTGCCTGGGCGTCGACCGCTTCACCCAGCTCCGCGAGGTGATGTCGCGGGACGTGCTGACCATCGCCGACGATACCGATCCGCAGAAGGCGTTCGACATCCTGCACGCCCGCGGGCACCGGCTGGCGCCGGCCGTCGACGCGCGGGGCCGGCTGACCGGCGTGCTCACCCGCACCGGCGCGCTGCGCGCCACGCTGTACCGGCCCGCGGTCGACGCGCACGGCCGGCTGCGGATCGCGGTCGCGCTGGGCGTGAACGGCGACGTCGAGGAGAAGGCCCGGGGGCTGCTCGACGCCGGTGCCGACCTGCTCGTGATCGACACCGCGCACGGCCACCAGGAGAAGATGCTCGCCGCCCTGCGGCGGGTGCGCGCCCTGGATCCCGGGGTGCCGGTCGTGGCCGGCAACGTCGTGACCGCCGAGGGCGTGCGCGACCTGGTCGAGGCCGGAGCCGACATCGTCAAGGTCGGCGTGGGGCCGGGCGCGATGTGCACGACCCGGATGTCGACCGGTGTGGGCCGGCCGCAGTTCTCCGCCGTGCTGGAATGCGCGGCCGAGGCGCGCCGCCTGGGCCGCCACGTCTGGGCGGACGGCGGCGTGCGGCACCCGCGCGACGTCGCTCTCGCGCTGGCCGCGGGTGCCGCCAACGTCATGATCGGCTCGTGGTTCGCCGGTACGTACGAGTCGCCCGGCGACATACAGCGGGCCGCCGACGGCCGGCTCTACAAGGAGAGCTTCGGCATGGCCTCGGCGCGCGCCGTGCGGCTGCGCACCGCCGACGACTCGCCCTTCGACCGCGCCCGGAAGGCGCTGTTCGAGGAGGGCATCTCGACGTCGCGGATGTACATCGACCCGCAGGCGCCCAGCGTGGAGGACCTGCTCGACACGATCACCGCCGGGCTGCGCAGCGCCTGCACGTACGCGGGCGCCCGGACGCTGGAGGAGCTGCACGAGCGCGCCGTCATCGGCGTGCAAGGCCCGTCGGGCTTCGCGGAGGGCAAGCCGCTGCACGCGAGCTGGTGATCCGGGGCCGGCGCGGCACCCGGCCGGATCGCGTCCGCGCCGACGCGATCCGCGGCCGGTCCGTACGCCGGCGCGCACCCGCAAGGATCCGCACGCCGGCGCGCCGCGCAGGCCGGATGGGTCCCGGTGGGCGGCCGCGGCGGGTGCGGCCCGCTCGGCGGCCGCGGCGGTTGAGAATCCTCACCGGGTCAGGTGGCCGGCGGGCGGACCGGGCATCACCCGGCCGGAGGGATCATAGAAGGGACGTCTAGGCGAGGACGGTGACATGCCGCGCATCGAGGGGTTCGAGGCCTACCGCTTGGCCATGCCGCGCGGCCGGCGGCCGGAGAGCATCCTGATCCGCGTCCACGGCGACGACGGCGTCGTCGGCTGGGGGGAGGTGGCCGGCTCCGACGCCTGCTGGGCCGACATCGAGGAGCGGGTCGGCCCGGCGCTCCTCGGCCTCGACTGGGAGCTTCCCGAGGAGGTCGTCGGCATCGGCGGGCTCGGCGCCCACGCGGCCGCCTCCGCGATCGACATCGCCTGCTGGGACCTGTGGTGCCGGCGCCAGGGCAGCCCGCTCGCGCACGCGCTGGGCGGTACCCGCACCTCGATCGTCGCCGGCGCACGCCTGTCCGCCGAGCCGATGCTGGACGTGCTGCTGACCCGCGTCAACCGGCTCGTCAGCGGCGGGTACGCCCGCGTCACCCTCGCCGTGCGGCCGGGCTGGGACATCGAGCCGGTGCGCGCCGTCCGCCAGGCGTTCCCGGCCCTGGCCCTGCAGGTCGACGCCGCCGAGTCCTACACCGAGAGCCCGGCGCACCTGTCCGCGCTGGAGGCGCTGGACGCATACGGGCTGCTGGCGATCGAGCGCCCGTTCCCGGGTGCCGAGCTGGAGGCGCACGCCCGGCTGCAGCGCCGCGTCGCCACGTCCGTCTGCCTCGACCCCGCCGACCTGGAGGCCGTCGACGCCGCCATCGCGCTGGAGGCGGGCCGCATGCTCGGCCTGCGCATCTCCCGGCTCGGCGGCCTGACCGCCGCGCGCGGCGCGCACGACCGCGCCCTCGCCTCCGGCTGGGACACCTGGTGCGGCGGTGCGTCCGGCTTCGGCGTCGGCCAGGCCGCCGCCGTCGCCCTGGCCAGCCTGCCCGGCTGCGCCCTGCCCAGCGACGTCAGCGAGACGCCGGCGCAGACGACGGTCGTCTCCCCGCCCGTGCGCGCCACCGGCGGCGTGGTCGCGGTGCCGCTCACCCAGCCCGGCCTCGGCCACGACGTCGACGAGGACCAGGTCGCCCGCATGGCCCGCAAGACCCTCCGCATCCCGGCTTGACCGCCGCGCTCGCACTGTGCCCCGGGGCGCCCGGACGCGTCCCCGTACCCGGACGTGGGGCCGCGGCCGGCCGCCGGAACCAGGGCCGGCGGCCGCGAGGGTCGCGGGGGAAGCGCACGGGCGCGGCGACGTACGGGCCGATCCGCCTTCCGCGACATCGCCGGGCGATCGTCTGCGCCCGCGGCGCGGCGCGACCGGATCGGCATTGCGGTCGGCGGGTCGCCGGGTGCGGGCAGGCACACCGTCCGGCGGCGACCTGACCGATCGGCCGGTGCCGGACGGCCGGTGCCGGTCGGCGGGTCCGGCGCCGGAGCGCTCTGACGTGCGCGAAGATAGAGGCCATGCCCGACCAGCCCCGAACCGCCGCCGTCTGGGTCGTCGCCGGCCCGCCGGGCAGCGGCAAGTCGACCGTGGCCCGGCTGCTGCTCCGCCGGCTGCGGCCGGTCCCGGCCCTCCTCGACAAGGACACGATGTACGGCCCGTTCGTGTCCGCGACCCTGCGCGCGTACGGCCGGCCGGAGGGCGAGCGCGAGGGTCCCTGGTACGACGAGCACGTCAAACGGCACGAGTACGCGGGGATGACGGCGACGGCGCGGGAGATCCGGTCGTACGGCTGCCCGGTCATGCTGAGCGGGCCGTTCACCGGGCAGATCCACGACGCCGAGCGGTGGCGGTCGTGGGCCGCCGAGCTCGGCGGGCCGCCGGTCCCGCACGTCACGCTGGACAACCGGCCGGCCGCCCCGCCGCTGGACCGCCAGATCGAAGAACTGCTCT
>JBEHYF010000046.1:0-37127 GCA_048498315.1 Actinomycetota bacterium | reverse complement strand
CCGGCGCCGGGCTCCCGTCCGCCCGATCCGGCCCGGGGACGTTCAGGGGTGCGTCCCCGGCGGGTGGGCATGGGGGACCGGGCGGCCGGCGGTCCCGGCCCGGGGCGTTCAGGGGTGGCCCCGGGCCGGCCGTACCGCCGGCTCTTCCGTCGCGGTGATGATGGGCCGATGCCCGGCCGTGCGCATTGTTGATCATGAATCAGCCCCGGCGCTGCGCCTTTACGTTGTAGATTTTCTTTCGCGGTTCGCTGGACAGCGAAGTCGGCCGAGCCGATACTTTCCAGTCATGGAGGGCCTTTCGGTGCGCGCGTCCGACGACGACCGCGACCGTGTCCTTCAGGTGCTGCGCGACCGCGCCGCCGAAGGCCGGCTGTCATACGACACGTTCGAACGCCGCGTCGACACCGCGCTGCGCGCCCGCACCAAGGCGGAGCTGTCCGAGCTCGTGCGGGACCTTCCGCCCGGCAACCGCCTCGTCCGCGGCCTGACCGGCGTGGTGTCGTCGGTGTCGGCGATGACCGCCCGCCTCCAGGCGGCATGGCGCGCGCCGCGGCTGCCGCGCTTCGCGCTCCCGCCCGGCGGGCCGCCCCGCGTGCTCATCGGCCGGGCGCCGACCTGCCAGTTCGTCATGACCGACCTGTCGGTCTCGCGGATCCACGCCGAACTGCGCCGTGCGGGTGAAAACTGGCTGCTGGCCGACCTCGGCTCGATGAACGGCACGCTCGTCAACGGCCGCCGCATCACCGCGCCCACCCGGGTGTGCCCCGGCGACGAGGTCGCCTTCGGCAAGAGCCGCTTCATCCTCGCCTAGCTTGGTCTTCAACCCGTTCGGCGTGGTCGTGGGTTCGTGGATTCGGAGGATGTCCGGGTCACCGGGCCGCCAGTGGCCTGCGGCGATCAGGCGCTCGATCACCTGACGTAGCTGGGTGGCGGTCACCGTGGCGGCCTCCTCGCCTGGGGCCAGGCCAGCAGGTGACGTCCACGGCCGGCACCAGCCGGCCATCTAGCCGTCCCCGGCGGCACGGTGCCGGCCGGTTCACGGACCGTGCCCGGCGGCCGCGCGGGCGGCGGGTACCGTACCGTCCCGCCCGGCGTGACACGGCCGGCTCGCAACCGCCCCCGGGCGCGACGGCCGGCGCCGGCCCTTCCCCCGCCCGGCGGCACGGCGGGCCGGCGGACGTGCCGCGGGGGCCGCCGTCGGCATGTCGGCGGACACCCGTGCGCGGGCCGCGGTGGCGGCCCGCGCGGCGATGCCTCAGAAGTTGATCATGTGGCCGGCCAGGCCGTGCACGGCCTCCTTGACCGCCTCGCCGAGGGTGGGGTGGGCGTGCACGTTGCGGGCCACCTCGTGCACCGTCAGGTCCCACTGCCGGGCGAGCGTCAGCTCCGGCAGCAGCTCGGTCACGTCCGGGCCGATGAGGTGGGCGCCGAGCAGTTCCCCGTACTTCCCGTCGCTGATGAGCTTGACGAACCCGGTCGCGTCGCCCAGGCCGTGCGCCTTGCCGTTCGCGGTGAACGGGAACTTGGCCACCTGCACGTCGAAGCCCTGCTCGCGGGCCTGCGCCTCCGTCCAGCCGAAGCTGGCGATCTGCGGCCGGCAGTACGTCGCCCGCGGGATCATGACGTAGTCGAGCTCCATCGTCTCGGCGCCGGCGATGGTCTCGGCCGCGACGATGCCCATGGCCTCGGCGGCGTGCGCCAGCATCAGCTTGGCGGTCACGTCGCCGATCGCGAAGATGTGCGGGACGCTGGTGCGGCACCGGCCGTCGATGTCGATAGCGCCGCGCTCGGTGAGCCGCACGCCGGCCTTGTCCAGGCCGTAGCCCTCGACGTTCGGCGCGAAGCCGATCGCCTGCAGCACCTTGTCGGCCTCCAGGACCTTCTGCTCGCCGCCGTTGGCCGAGACGGTGACGTGGACCTTCTCGCCCGAGTCGTCGATGGCCTCCACGCGGGTGGAGGTGAGCACGTCGACGCCGAGCCTGCGGTACTGCCGGGCGAGCTCCTTGGAGACGTCCGCGTCCTCCAGCGGCACCATGCGGTCCATGTACTCGACGATGGTGACCTTCACGCCGTAGTTGGCCATCACGTAGGCGAACTCGACGCCGATCGCGCCCGCGCCGGCGATCACGATGCTGCCCGGCAGGGTGTCGCTGAGGATCTGCTCCTCGTAGGTTACGACGCGCTCGCTCAACGATGTGCCCGGCAGCAGCCGCGTCTTCGCGCCGGCGGCGATGATGCAGTGGTCGAACGTCACCGTTTCGCCGTTCACCTGGATGCTGTTCGGGTCGGTGAACGTGCCGCGGCCGGTGTACTCCGTGATGCCGTTCTTCTTCATCAGGTAGTGCACGCCCTTGACCCGGCCGTCGGCGACCGCGCGGCTGCGCCGGAACGCCTCGCCGTAGTCGAAGCGGACCTCGCCGTCGACCTGGATGCCGAAGGTCTTGGCCTCATGGGTGAAGATGTGCGCCAGCTCGGCGTTGCGCAGGAGTGCCTTGGAGGGGATGCAGCCGACGTTCAGGCAGACGCCTCCCCAGTATCGTTCTTCTATGACCGCGGTCTTGAGGCCGAGCTGGGCGGACCGGATCGCGGCCACGTACCCACCCGGACCCGCGCCGAGGACGACGACATCGAAATGTGTGCTCATGAGCAGAACGATATTGCCCCAGGGCGACGCGGGCCGCCGTGGCACCGCCGCACCCCATCCCGGCCTCCTGGATCGGCCCGCCTCGCCTCGCGCCCCGCGCCCGAGGTGCCCCGTCGGCCGTGCGGCCCTCCGGGGTCAGCGCTCGCTGTCGAGATGGACCATCTGCGCCGGGGCGTACCGGTCGCCGGCCGCGGCGCCGGCCGGAACCGCGCGCTCGATCGCGGCCATGTCGCCGGGCGACAGCCCGACGTCGAGCGCGCCGAGCGCCTCGTCGAGACGGTCCCGGCGGCGCGCGCCGACCAGCGGCACGATGTCGTCCCCGCGCGCGAGCACCCAGGCGATGGCGATCTGCGCCACCGTGGCGTTCCTGGCCTCCGCCACGGCGCGCAGCGCGTCGACCAGCCGCGGGTGCGGTCGAGGTTCTCGCCCTGGAAGCGCGGGCTGTGGGCGCGGAAGTCGCGCGAGGCCAGGTCGCGGTCCTTCGACGAGTGGCCCGGCAGCAGGCCGCGCGACAGTACCCCGTAGGCGGTGACGCCGATGCCCAGCTCCCGGCAGGCCGGCAGCACCTCCGCCTCGATGCCGCGCGACAGCAGCGAGCAATCGATCTGCAGGTCGCTGATCGGATGCACGGCGTGCGCGCGCCGGATCGTGTCCGCGCCGGCCTCCGACAGGCCGACGTGGCGCACGTGACTTCCTCCATGCGGCGGCGCGCCTGCTGGCCGAGTCGGGCGGCGCGACGGTGTCCACCCGCGCGGTCTGCGCCGCCGCCGGCGTCGGCGCACCCACCCTCTACCACCACTTCGGTGACAAGGAAGGCCTGCTCGACGCCGTGGTGGCCTACGGCTTCGAGCGCTACCTCGCCGAGAAGCGTGCCCTGCCGCCCACCGGCGACGTCCTCGCAGTGGGTCCGGCGGTGGGTCCGCGAAGGTCAGACGGCGCGGTAGACGACGAACGAGACGGCGATGTACTGCGCGATGTAGGCGGCGACGGTGCAGGCGTGGAAGACCTCGTGGAAGCCGAACCAGTGCGGCGACGGGTCCGGGCGCCGCAGGCCGTACACGAGGCCGCCGGCGCTGTAGAGCACGCCGCCGGCGCAGACCAGCGCCAGCGCCGCCGGCCCGGCGCCGCGCAGGAGGTCCGGCATGAACGCCGCGGCGACCCAGCCGAGCCCGACGTACAGCGCCGTGTACAGCCAGCGCGGCGCGCGCACCCACACGATGCGGAACGCCACGCCCGCGGCCGCACCCGACCAGACCACCGACAACACGACCGTGCGCGCGGTGCCGTGCAGCGCCAGCAGCGCGAACGGCGTGTAGGTGCCGGCGATGATCAGGTAGATGTTGGCGTGGTCGAACCGGCGCAGCACCGCCTTGGCCCGCTCCGACCAGCGGCCCCGATGGTAGAGGGCGGAGACCCCGAACAGCAGCGCCGAGGTCACCGCGTACACGGCGGCGGCGAGCCGGGCCGGCAGGGTCGGCCCGAGCGCCACCAGCACGATGCCCGCGACCAGCACGGCGGGGAAGGCTCCCGCGTGCAGCCAGCCGCGCAAACGGGGCTTCACCGACTGTGCGATTTCGCCTGCCCTCACCGCCGGTCCCCCCATGGACGCCCTCCCGAGTCCGTCCGGACGTGACGTTCGGACTCAGTATTCCCCGGAACGGCGGGCGAGCCGCCTGCCACCCCCAAGCCGCGAGGCGAACTCGGTGTCGACCTCCGAAACGTCCTCGACCGTGACGGCGACCTCTTCCAGCGCGGGCCGGTCGCGGAGGCGCTCGGCCGCCTTGCGCAGCGCCCGCTCGCCGACGAGGCGGCTCAGCTCCAGGCCGAAGCAGTCGAGCTTGTCGGCGTCGGTCAGGTCGTCACGGGCGCGCAGGTCGGCGGCGAGCTCGCCGAGCCGCTGCGCCTCGGCCAGCTCGTAGCGGCGCAGCGCGTGGCTGCACAGCTCGGCCAGCGCCGCGTGGTCCCTGGCGAACGACAGCCCGTTCAGGTCGTTGCTGGACAGCCGGGACAGCGCCCGCTTGCGGTCCATCGCCGCGTCGACGATCTTGAGCAGGCCGGACAGCAGCAGGATCGGGCCGATGCTGACCCCCTTGTCCTGCGCGATCATGAACGAGGAGCGGAACACGGCGGCCGAGCCGACCGCCGCGGCCATCACCTGCGCGACCGAACCGCCGACCGCCGGGGTGCCCGCCGGCAGGTCGAACCGCCAGCCCATCGCCTCGGCGACGATGAGGGCGAGCGTCGAGGCGGACGCGTTGACGATCACGTAGAGCAGGCCCGATGGTGAGAACACCGCCGCAGCCGGTTTGTCCTGGTAGCGCCCGACCAGCTCGGCGCCGCCGATGACGGCGCCGAGCACGGCGGCGAACAGCATCCGGGTGACCACTAGGCCCCCCTCGCCCGTACCGGTTCCAGGCCGGTGCCGGCCCGGCGGCCAGATCGAGCCGCGTCCAGGAAGACCAGGAGCCACTCCCCCGGTCCGGCCGCCGCGCCGCGGCGGCGGCGCAGCGGCGTGTCCCTCGCCTGGAGGAACACCATCAGCCAATCCCCTGAGCCCGAGGCACTGCCCCGGCGCATTCGCGTTGCCATGGCGAGTACTCTCGCGAGCCCGGCGCCGGAAGGCGACGAGGCCGGGCCCCCCGGTTCCGTCTGTGCTGCCCACGGTGCCCGTGCGGCAGAGTTGGGGCGAGTCCGTGCCATCGCCGGGGATTCTTCGCACCGCAGGAGGTTCCAGTGAGGGTGGGTCGTCGCCCGCACCACGCGCCGTCCTTTACATAGTAAGGTCACGGCGGTTCCCGGCCGGCCCCCACGCGATCGCGCCGATCACGGCGAACGCCCCGCGTGGCCGCCTCCGGCCGCACACCGGGAGAACCGGGACCACGGGCGCGGTGCCGGGCGAGCAGCGGCCGCCCGTGCCCGCGGCGCCCGGTCACAGCCGCGGCGTGCGGCCCTCGTACGGGGTGCTCAGCACGACGGTCGTGCGCGTGGAGACGTTCGCGGCCGCGCGGATCTGCTGGAGCAGTTCCTCCAGCGCGAACGGCGAGGCGACCCGCACCTTGAGGATGTAGCTCTCATCCCCCGCGACCGAATGGCAGGCCTCGATCTCGCGCAGGTGGGCCAGCTTCTCCGGCGCGTCGTCGGGCGCGGCCGGGTCGATCGGCTTGATCGAGATGAAGGCGGTCAGCGGGAGCCCGACCGCCTCGTGGTCGAGCACCGCCGAGTAGCCGCGGATCACGCCGCGCTTCTGCAGTCGCCGGACCCGCTGGTGCACCGCGGAGACGGACAGGCCGGTCTCGCGTGCCAGGTCGGTGAAGCTCATGCGGCCGTCCTCGGCGAGCAGGCCGACGATCTGCCGGTCGATGTCCTCCACGCCTCAGAACCTATCGCGCCGGCCGGGTTCGCGGCGGTACGCCGTCCATGCCTCCGGGCCAGAGGCGCGGCGCGCCGCCCTGGCGACGGCCGCGCACCGGCGGGGTACACCGCAGTCCCGCCACGCGCGGCTCCCGTACGGGCCGCCACCACCCGCGGCCGGCGACGGCGCGCCCTGGTGCCGGCCCGGTCACCCGGGACGGCACCGGGGCATCTCAGGCGTCGAAGTCGACCGTGACCGCGTCGGAGGCGGGCGTCGACTGGCAGGTCAGCACGAAGCCGGCGGCCAGCTCCGCCTCGTCGAGGGCGAAGTTGCGGCGCATGTCGACCCGGCCGTCGATCAGGCGCGCCCGGCACGTTCCGCACACGCCCCCCGTGCAGGCGAACGGCACGTCCGGCCGTACCCGCCGGGAGGCCTCCAGGATCGTGCGGTCGCGCGGCTGGCGCAGGGTGGTGGACCGGCCGTCCAGGACGACGGTCACCTCGCAGTCCGCCACGTCCGCCTCGGCGTCGCGGGCGCGCGGCGGCTCCGGCGGCACGTCCTCGACGTAGAACAGCTCCTGGTGCACGCGCCCGCCCGGCACCCCCAGCTCGCCGAGCACCCGCCACGCGCCGGTGACCATCGGGTACGGCCCGCACAGCCACCAGTGCGCGACCGCGCCGACCGGCAGCAGCAGCGGCAGCAGCGTGCGCAGCTTCTCCCCGTCCAGGCGGCCGTTGAACAGCTCGGCCTCGCGCGGCTCCCGGGACAGCACGTGCACCAGCTCGAACCGGCCGGGATGGGCGTCCTTGAGGTCGGCCAGATCGTCGGCGAACATCACCGTGCCGCTGCGCCGGTTCCCGTACAGCACCGAGACCCGCATGCCGGGGGTGCGCAGCAGGGAGGCCGCCATCGACAGCACGGGCGTGATCCCGGACCCGGCGGCGATCATGACGTGGTGGGCGGGCGCGTCCAGGTCGGGGGTGAACGTCCCGGCCGGCGGCGCCGCCTCGACCGTGTCGCCCGGCCGGACCTCGTGCACGAGCCAGGAGGAGAACAGCCCGTCGGGCACCTTTCGCACGCCGATCCGCGGCGGCGCTCCGGCCGGCGCGCAGATCGAGTACGAGCGCCGTTCCTCGCGGCCGCCGACGACGCGGCGCAGGGTGAGGAACTGGCCGGGCCGGAAGGCGTACTCGGCGGCGAGCTCGTCCGGCACTGCGAAGGTCACCGCGACCGCGTCGTCGCACAGGCGGTCGACGGCGGCGACACGCAGGGCGTGGAAGCCGCCACGGTGCGCGGCGCGGGCCGGCGCGGTGGTCAGCACGGTCACGGCGTCACAGCTCCTTGAAGTGCTCGAACGGCTCGCGGCAGGCGGCGCAGCGGTACAGCGCCTTGCAGGCGGTGGCGCCGAACCGGGCCAGCTCCTCGGTGTCGTCGCCGCCGCAGCGGGGGCAGCGGACCCGGCGGCGGACCGGGCCGAGGGTGAGCGGCACCGGGCCGACGCGCCGGCGCGGCGCCGCGCCCGGGGGCGCGATGCCGGCCGCGGCGAGCTTGCGGCGCCCCGCCTCGTTGATCAGGTCGGTGGTCCAGGGCGGGTCCAGGACGGTGCGCACCTCCACGTCGGCGAAGCCGGCCGCCAGCAGGCGGGCGCGCAGGTCGTCGTGCATGGCGTCCATGGCCGGGCAGCCGGTGTAGGTCGGGGTGATCGATACGACGACACGCCCGCCGGGCTCGGTGCGCACCTCGCGCAGCACACCGAGTTCGGCCAGCGTCACCATGGGCAGCTCCGGGTCGATGACCGTCTCGGCGATCGCCCGCGCGTCCGCCGGGACGTCCGGAGGCAGGTCTGCCCGACCGCCCGCGGGCGCCCGCCCGCCGGTCGCGGGGCCTGAGGCGTCCCGCGCCGGCGCGTCCGGCCCGGACCGAAGGTGTTCCGCCGCCGCGGCCGCCGCGGCATCCGGCACGGGTGCCTGCACTGGGTGCTGGCGCGCCGCCACGCTCACCACGTCGCCCCCGGGTGAGCGCGCGCCACGCTCTGCAGCTCGGCGAGCAGCGGACCCATCGCGCCGGTGTGGCGGCCGTCGCGGCCCGCGCACGCCGCGTCGGGGAACGGGCCGGGACGGCGCAGGGTCGCGGCGTCCAGCACCTCGTCCAGCACGCTCTCGACCTCCTCCCGCACAGTGGCCGGATCGACGCCGACGCCGGCCTCCGCCATGCGGCGCTCCACGGGATGCGTGGCGAACGGCTCGCCGGTCAGCGGCCAGACCGCGGCCAGCGCCCGCTCCATCCGCGCGCGCGACTCATCGGTCCCGTCGCCGAGCCGTACGGCCCACTGGGCGGCGTGGTCGCGGTGGTAGGCGACCTCCCGCACGCCCTTGGCGGCGATCGCGGCGAGCACCGGGTCGCGCGAGGCGGCGAGGCGGTGCAGGAGTGCCAGCCGCCAGGTGGCGAACACCAGCAGCCGCACGATGGTGAAGGCGAAGTCGCCGTTCGGCGCCTCTGCCAGGTGCACGTTGCGGTACTCCGGCGCGTCCCGCAGGAACGCCAGGTCGTCCTCGGTCCGGCCGGTGCCGTCGGCCTTGCCAGCGCGGGTCAGCAGCAGCCGGGCCTGACCGAGGAGGTCGAGCGCGATGTTGGCCAGCGCCATCTCCTCCTCCAGCTCGGGCGCGCGGGCGACCCATTCCTGCAGCCGATGCGACATGATCAGCGCGTCGTCGCCGAGCATGAGGCAGTAGACGGCAAGGCCGTCGGCGTCGACGCCGTCGGGCACGGCGGTGTCGACGCCGGCGAGCGGGTCGGCGAACCCGGTGCCGAACGCCCAGCGGGCGTTGTCGCCGTCGCCGTAGGCCTCCAGGGACTGCACGGACATCGCGGGCCTCACATGTGCGGGACGTTCTCGGGGATGTCGTAGAACGTCGGGTGCCGGTAGACCTTGTCGCCGCTGGGCGCGAAGAACGGGTCCTTCTCGTCCGGGCTGGAGGCGGTGATGTGCCGCGCCTCGACCACCCAGATGCTGACGCCCTCGTTGCGCCGCGTGTACAGGTCGCGGGCGTTGCGCAGCGCCATCTCCGCATCGGGGGCGCGCAGGGACCCGACGTGCACGTGGTTCAGGCCGCGCTTGCCGCGCACGAACACCTCGTACAGCGGCCACTCCGCCCGCACCCGCGAGTCCTGCGCCGCGCGGGCCTGCCGTGCGCCGGACTCCGGCGCGCCCGGCTCGGCGCCGCGAGGCTCGGTCGCTCCCGTCGCGTGGGTCGCGCCGCCGCCCGGCGCGGACGGGCCGGTCATGCCGCGCCCCGTTCCCGCCGGGCCCGCTTGGCCGCGTGCGCGGCGGCGGCCTCGCGTACCCAGGCGCCCTCCTCGTGCGCCGCCTTGCGCACCGCGATGCGTTCGGCGTTACACGGGCCGTGGCCGGAGATGACGCGCTTGAACTCGTCCCAGTCGATCCGGCCGAAGTCGTAATGGCCGCGCTCGTCGTTCCAGCGCAGCTCGGGGTCGGGCAGGGTGACGCCGAGCGCCTCGGCCTGCGGCACGGTCATGTCGACGAACCGCTGCCGCAGCTCGTCGTTGGTGTGCCGCTTGATCTTCCAGGCCATGGACCGCGCGGTGTTGGGGGAGTCGGCGTCCGGCGGGCCGAACATCATCAGGGACGGCCACCACCAGCGGTTCACCGCGTCCTGCACCATCTCCCGCTGGGCGGGCGTGCCGCGCATCATCGTCATGAGCAGCTCGTAGCCCTGCCGCTGGTGGAACGACTCCTCCTTGCAGATGCGGATCATCGCGCGGGCGTACGGGCCGTAGGAGGTGCGGCACAGCGGCACCTGGTTGCAGATCGCGGCGCCGTCGACGAGCCAGCCGATCACGCCGACGTCGGCGAACGTCAGCGACGGGTAGTTGAAGATCGAAGAGTACTTCTGCCGGCCGGAGATGAGCCGCTCGGTCAGGTCGGTGCGGTCGGCGCCCAGCGTCTCGGTCGCCGAGTACAGGTACAGGCCGTGCCCGGCCTCGTCCTGCACCTTGGCCAGCAGGATCGCCTTGCGGCGCAGCGACGGCGCGCGGGTGATCCAGGCGCCCTCCGGCTGCATGCCGATGATCTCCGAGTGGGCGTGCTGGGCGATCTGGCGGATCAGCGTCCTGCGGTAGCCGTCGGGCATCCAATCGCGCGGCTCGATCCGCCGGTCGCGCTCGATCGTCCGCTCGAAGTGGCCGGCCGCCTCGCGGGGCGCGACCTGCTCCTCGGGGCCTGACATGACATCCCTCCTACCGACCATTCGGTCAGTTATTAGTCTGACCGACGATCCGGCGCCTGGCAAGTCCCGGGCGGTTCAGGCCGCCCCGCCGGCCGGCCGCTTGGCGACCAGCGTGAGCACGTCGTAGCGGGCGACGACGGAGCCGTCCTGCTTGGTGACCTCGGTGTCCCAGCGCACCTCGCCGTAGTCCGCGCCCTCCCGCGGGGTGATCTGCTTGGCGGTCAGCGTCACCGTCAGCTCGTCGCCGGGGAAGGTCGGCGCGAGGAAGCGCAGGTTCTCCAGGCCGTAGTTGGCCAGCACCGGGCCGGGCTCGGGCGCGATGAACAGCCCGGCCGCGAACGAGACCACGAGGTAGCCGTGCGCGACGCGGCCGCCGAAGAACGGGTTGGCGCGGGCCGCCTCCTCGTCCATGTGCGCGTAGAAGGTGTCGCCGGTGAACTCGGCGAAGTGCTCGATGTCCTCCAGGGTGACCGTGCGCGGCCCGGCCACCACGGTGTCGCCGACCTTCAGGTCCTCCAGGTGCCTGCGGAACGGGTGACCGCCGGACTCGTCGCGCGGCGCGCCCGGCGTCCAGCGGCCGGTGAGCGCGGTCAGCATGGCCGGGCTCGCCTGCACGGCGGTGCGCCGCATGTGGTGCAGCACGCCGCGGACGCCGCCCATCTCCTCGCCGCCGCCCGCCCGGCCGGGGCCGCCGTGCACGAGCATCGGCAGGGGCGAGCCGTGCCCGGTCGACTCCTTGGCGTCCTCGGCGTTCAGCACGAGCAGGCGGCCGTGCCAGGGCGCGGCGCCGAGCACGACGCGGCGCGCGAACTCGGCGTCGGCGGTGACGACCGAGCCGACCAGGCTGCCCCGCCCCCGGGCCGCCAGCGCGACCGCCTCGCCGGCGGAGGCGTACGGCATCAGGGTGGCGACCGGGCCGAACGCCTCGACCTCGTGCGGCTCGGCGCGGCCGGCGTCATCGGCGCGCAGCAGGACGGGCGACATGAACGCGCCCCGCTCGGCGTCGGCGCCGACGACCTCGACGCGGTCGGGGTCGCCGAAGACGATCGAGGCGGCCGGCAGCAGCGCCTTGAGGTTCCGGCGGACCTCCTCGCGCTGCTCCAGCGTGGCCAGGGCGCCCATGCGCACGTCCGGGTCGGCCGGGTTCCCGACGGTGACCTTCGCCAGCCGCTCGGCGGCCGCCGCGGCGACGTCGTCGAGGAGATCCGCCGGGACGAGCGCGCGGCGGATCGCCGTGCACTTCTGCCCGGCCTTGACGGTCATCTCGGCGACGAGCTGCCGGACGTACAGGTCGAACTCCTCGCTGCCGGGCCGGGCGTCCGGGCCGAGGATCGAGCAGTTGAGCGAGTCGGCCTCGGCGTTGAAGCGCACCGCCGGGCCGACGATCCCCGGATGGGTGCGCAGCTTGCGCGCGGTGTCGGCCGAGCCGGTGAAGGCGACCAGGTCCTGCTCGGTGAGATGGTCGAGCAGGTCGCCGGGCTCGCCGCAGATCATCTGCACGCTGCCTTCGGGCAGGATGCCGGAGGCGACGATCAGCTCGACCAGGCGGGCGGTCAGGTACGCGGTCTGCGGCGCGGGCTTGATCAGGCTGGGCATCCCGGCGACGAACGCGGGCGCGAGCTTCTCCAGCGGCCCCCAGACCGGGAAGTTGAACGCGTTGATCTGCACCGCGACGCCCGGCAGCGGAGTGCACACGTGCACGCCGGTGAACGTGCCGCCCTTGCCGAGCGGCTCGGCCGCGCCCTCGACCAGCACGGTGTCGCCCGGCAGCTCCCGCCGGCCCTTGCTCGCGTACGACAGCAGCACGCCGATGCCGCCATCGATGTCGATCTTGGAATCGGCGAGGGTGGCACCGGTGCGCGCCGACAGTGCGTACAGCTCCTCGCGGTGCTCGCGCAGGTGCAGGGCGAGGCTCTTGAGCAGCAACGCGCGCTGGTGGAACGTCAGCTCCCGCAGCGCCGGCCCGCCGACCTCCCGGCCGTACGCCAGCGCGGCGGCCCGGTCGACGCCGGACGCGGAGATCCGCGCGACCTCCTCGCCGGTGACCGCGTCGCGCAGGGGCGTACCCTCGTCGTCGGGGACGTGCCAGGCACCGGAGACGTAGCTGCGCAGCGGAGCCATCGCGGACCCTCCTCGCTCGAATTACCGACCGCCCGTTCGGTCAGGATGCTAGCGTGGCGGCCGGGGGCGGGAAAGGGCCGCGCGACGTCTTGACACCGCTCAGGGGGCGCGGCTTTCATGAACGCACGATTTTCCACCGTCCATTTAGTCGGTTTTCGGCAAAGGCGGGAGTGATGTCTGAATCAGTGCCCGCCCGCACCGCGGCGCACGCGATGTTCGACGCCGACCGCGCGTCCCGCTCCCTCGGCATCGAGCTGGTCGCGGCCGGCGACGGCCGCGCGGTCGCCCGGATGCGGGTCACCGGCGCGATGGTCAACGGCCATGCCATCGCGCACGGCGGCTACGTCTTCCTGCTCGCCGACACCGCGTTCGCCTGCGCCTGCAACAGCCACGGCCCCGTCACCGTGGCGGCCGGCGCCGACATCACATTCGTCACGCCGGTCCGTGAGGGCGACCTGCTGATCGCCGAGGCGGCCGAGCGCACCCGCTACGGCCGCAGTGGCATCTACGACGTCACCGTCTACCGCGAGGGCGGGCCGGACCGCGAGGTCGTCGCCGAGTTCCGCGGCCGCAGCCGCGTCATCAGCAGCTGAGAGGCACCTCATGACCGGAGAGACCACCACCCCGGACGCCGCCCCGCCCGCCCGCCGCCTCGGCACCCCGCCCGCGCCCGGCGACCTGGATCCCGCCGAGCGGCTCTCCCCCGACGAGCTGCGCGCCCTGCAGCTCGACCGCCTGCGGTGGACGCTGCGGCACGCCTACGCCAACGTCCCGCGCTACCGGCAGGCGTGGGACCGCGCCGGCGTCGGGCCGGACGACCTGCACGACCTGTCCGACCTGGCCGCGTTCCCGTTCACCACCAAGCTCGACCTGCGCGACGACTATCCCTTCGGTTCCTTCGCCGTTCCCATGGAGCGGATCCGCCGCGTCCACGCCTCCAGCGGCACGACCGGCAAGCCGACCGTGGTCGGCTACACGCAGGAGGACCTCGACACCTGGGCCGAGGTGATGGCCCGCTCGATCCGCGCCGCCGGCGGCCGTCCCGGCCACAAGGTCCACGTCGCCTACGGCTACGGCCTGTTCACCGGCGGCCTGGGCGCGCACTACGGCGCCGAGCGGCTCGGCTGCGCCGTCATCCCCGCATCGGGCGGGATGACCGCCCGCCAGGTGACGCTGATCCAGGACTTCCAGCCCGAGATCATCATGGTCACGCCGACCTACATGCTCACGCTGCTGGACGAGTTCGAGCGGCGGGGCATCGACCCGCGGTCGACCTCGCTGAAGGTGGGGATCTTCGGCGCCGAGCCGTGGACGGAGCGGATGCGCGCGGAGATCGAGGAACGGCTCGGCCTGCACGCCGTCGACATCTACGGCCTGTCGGAGGTGATCGGCCCCGGCGTCGCGCAGGAGTGCGTGGAGACCAAGGACGGCCTGCACATCTGGGAGGACCACTTCTACCCCGAGGTGATCGACCCGGTCACCGGCGCGGTGCTGCCCGACGGCGAGGAGGGCGAGCTGGTGCTCACCTCGCTGACCAAGCAGGCGATGCCGGTGATCCGCTACCGCACCCGCGACCTGACCCGGCTGCTGCCCGGCACGGCGCGGCCCGCGTTCCGGCGCATGCAGAAGGTCACCGGGCGCAGCGACGACATGATCATCCTGCGCGGCGTCAACGTGTTCCCCACGCAGATCGAGGAGCTGGTGCTGCGCACCGCCGGCCTGTCACCGCACTTCCAGCTCGTCCTCGACCGGCAGGGCAGGATGGACCGTCTCACCGTCCGCGTCGAGGCACGGCCCGAGGCCCCGAGCGCCCTGCGGGAGGACGCGGCGCGGGAGCTGGCCGGCGCGGTCAAGGACGACGTCGGCGTCAGCGTCGAGGTGGACGTCGTCGACCCCGACACGCTGGAACGCTCGGTCGGCAAGCTGCGCCGCGTCATCGACCGGCGCGAACACCCCTGACAGGCTGGGATACTGGCTGTCGTGACGACCGCGGGCAACGCCCGGGCGGCCCGGCGCGGGCGACCCGGTTACGACAGGGAGTCGCTGCTGCGCGTCGCCGTCAAGGTCTTCAACGAGCGCGGCTACGACGGCACCAGCATGGACGACCTGTCCAAGCGCCTCGGCATCACCAAGTCCGCGATCTACTACCACGTCTCCAGCAAGGACGAGCTCCTGCAGCTGGCGGTCGACCACGCCCTCGACGGCCTGTTCGCCGCCGCCGACGAGGCAATGGCGATGCAGGGCCGCGCGATCGACCGGCTGGAGCACCTCGTGCGCGCCAGCGTCGCGGTGCTGGTCGACCGGCTGCCGTTCGTGACGCTCCTGCTGCGCGTGCGCGGCAACACCCGTGTCGAGCGCGCAGCGCTCGCCCGCCGCCGGGAGTTCGACCGTCTGGTCTCCGAGCTCGTCGCCCGGGCCGAGGCCGACGGCGACATCCGGCCCGACATCGACCCGGCGATCGGCGCGCGCCTGCTGTTCGGCATGGTCAACTCCCTGGTCGAGTGGTACCGCCCGCGCGGCCGCACCGGTGCCGCCGAGCTGGCCGACGCCGTCTGCGCCATGGCCTTCGACGGCCTGCGCGTCCGCCGCGACGCGTGAGCGCGACCCATCACCGGGTGCCGGTGGGCCCTGGTACCCCGGCGGCGCCGCGTCGCCCGTCCAGGCGGGCATCGGCAGCGGGCGGCCGGAAAGGAACGCATCGACCGCGGCGAAGAACGCGTCCGGGCATTCGGCGTACACGCGGTGGCCGACACCAGGCAGATAGAGCAGGCGGGCGTCCGGGACGCGTGTCACGGTGGCCGGTCGCCGACTCCATCTCAGGTAGTCGCACGAGCCCTTCACGATGAGCGCCGAGGTCCGCACGCACCGGAGCGCCGGGAAGTCGCCGCAGCCGGACGGCGGCCGCCGCCTCAGTCGAAGAGCTCGCCGGCCGTCGAGACGACTCCCGCACGCTCGGCCCAGACTTCGAGCTGAGCCGGATCGGTACAGCCTGCAATGCGATCGCGGACATCGGGCGAAACGCAGATACCGCGGCCCGAGAGCACCATGAGGATCACCTTCACCGCACCGGCGATCTCGCCTTCCGCCTTGCCTTCCGCCTTGCCCTCCGCCTTGCCTTCGCCGAAGTAGTGGCGCGCGAAGTCGCTCTGGTACTCATAACCCTTGAGCTTCATCATGGTCTCCAGGTAGGACCGTGCGGCCAGCGGAAGCACTGCGAATATGACATCATGATAGAGGGCTCTATGATCCCTATCGAGCGCTCCGTACGCGTCCGGCAGCACGTCGAGGGTCTTTGGCCCATCAGGCCCGGCGCCGTGGGCGAGCGCGGAAAGTACCGCGAGTTCGGGGTTCCGCGCGGCCTCGTCCGGTTCGATCACGACGGGAATCTGTTCCGGGCCGATGACCAAAGGCGTCAGCCGCATCCCCGGGTGGTCCAGGTCGATCGTCTGTGACGCCCATTCGGCGACGGAACGCGGTGGGCAGACCACGACGAGCTTGACCGGACAACGCAACCGATATCGCAGTCCCATCAAGTAGAACGGCCAGCTGTAAAGCTTCTCCGCGTCTTTCTTCAACTGCACTTCGACGATCAGAGCGAAGTTCCGCTCGGCGTCCCAGTGCTCGACGACCGCGTCCGCGCGTAACTCCGCGAGCCGGTCATCGGTGACGTTCTCCGACCTGAGCCGGACTTCGCGGTAGCGGGGAAGGGGAACGCCGAGTCGGTCGCCGACCAGTTCGGCGGCCAGTTCGGGTCGGCTTCTGAAGAGTTCGCAGATCGCTTCGTGAGTGCTTGACGGCATGACTTTCCGATGGCTTCCGTATTCGGTCCCCCGGCGGCGCCTGGACGCAACGAGGGTGGAGCGGCGAGTTCAGCCCGCGAGTCCGCATTCGCGACGTACGGCCGCGAATGCGGCGTGGACCGGCGCTCGTTCGTCGTCGGTCAGATCGACCGGACGATGCACGAAGGCGTTGTCCACCGTGGTCCGGGTCGTCAGGCCCGACCGCTCGGCCGCGGACGTCAGCGCCCCGGTCACGGCGAGAAGGAGAGAGATGGCCTGCGTCGCCGAATCGACGTCTTGGTGAGCCTCGAACTTTTCGATGAGCCCGGGCAGTCCGCGCGCGACGTCGGCGTCGGCCGGCACGTCCCGTGCCGATGTGGCCACCGACTCGGAAACCGGTGCTCCGAACGGCGACTCCAGCGGCGGAGCGGCTCGCCGAGGCTCGCCCAAGGCGTCCAGTATGTCGCCGAGTTCGCCATGGGCCCACTGAACCCGCCAGCCCTGCCAAGTGTGCGCCATGACCGCGAGAACCGCCGCACGGTGGTCGGCGTCGCCGTGGCAGTAGGAGTACCACAGCAGACGGTTCTCGTCGCGGTCGATGAGGGCGGCGCCTTCGCAGTCCGGCTCGTACATCCACCGGTCGACCGCCCGCTGCGCGCGGGCGAACCGGGTCGCCGCGTCCGGCCCCGGAAGCAGGTCCAGGTCGAGGGAGTGCGCGCCCCATTGCGAATAACGCCGGTCCCACGAGCCGTTCTCCTTGATGACGTAATGAGCTCTCGATCCCATGACACGCACGGTATTCGATCGATCACGCTACGGCATCGACTTTGCCGAATCCGCTCTGTGCCGAGCTGCGACGCTCTTCCGCCCGTCCGCCGAGACCTCACTCCCAGCGGCCGGGCGGCGGGTCAGAGGTTGGTGATCAGGACGTGGGGGCGCTCCACGCAGTCGGCGACGAAGCGGAGGAACCCGCCCGCCACGCCGCCGTCACAGACGCGGTGATCGAAGGTGAACGACAGCTGGGCGACCTTGCGCAGCCGCAGCTCTCCGTCGACGCCCCAGGGGCGGTCGACGATCCGCCCGACGCCCAGCAGCCCCGCCTCGGGGTGGTTGAGGATCGGGGTCGAGCCGTCGACGCCGAACACGCCGTAGTTGTTCAGCGTGAACGTGCCTCCGGTCAGGTCGTGCGGCGCGAGCGTCCCCTCGCGCGCCCGGCGCGTCAGTTCGCGCAGGCGTCCGCCGAGCTCGGCGAGCGTGAGCCGGTGCGCGTCGTGGACGACCGGCACGACCAGCCCCCGGGCGGTCTGCGCGGCGAAGCCGAGGTTCACCCGCGGCAGCCGCACGATCTCCGCGCGCTCGGCGTCGACGTAGGCGTTGAGCTCCGGGTATCGGTGCAGGCCGGCGACGCAGATCCGGGCGAGCAGGGCGAGCGTTCCGACGCCCGCCTCCGGGCAGGCCCGCCGGAGCTCGTCCTTGAACTCCATCAGCGGGGTCGCGTCGACGTCCACCCACGTGGTGGCGTCGGGAATCTCCCGGCGGCTGCGCGCGAGCTTGTCCGCGACGGCCCGCCGCAGCCCGCGCAGCGGGATCCGCACCGGCTCGTCCGTGGGTCCCGCGACGTCGGGACCGGAGCCGAGGGCGTCCTGAGCGGCGTCCGCCGCGGAGCCGAGGGCGTCTTCGGCGGTGTTCGCCGCCGACGCGGTCCCGGACGGCGTGGCCGGCACGACCCGGGCGGGCGTCGCGGCGGGCCGCGGGCCGGCCGATCCCAGCGCGGCGGCGCCATCGGTTTCGGGCCCGGCGGTCCGGCCGGCGATCCGCGGCGGAAGGCCGGACGTTTCGGCGGCGCCGTCGGGGGCCGTCGTGGCGGGCCCGCCCTTCCGGCCGGTCATGGCCGCGATGGCCGCGTCGACGTCCCGGCGCAGGAGCACACCGCCGGGGCCGCTCGGTGCCAGTGCCGCGACGTCGAGCCCGTGCTCGCGGGCGAGGCGGCGGACGACCGGCGAGATCACCCGGGGCGCCTCAGCCCGGCCGCCCGCTCCGAGGGAACCCCGCGCGCCGGCTGCCGCGTCCTCGACGTCATTGGCGAGGCGGGCGGCCGGCGCGGCTCCGGTCACGGCTCCGGCGGCGTTCTCCCGGCCGGTGCCGGCGAGGCTCGGGGCGTCACCGCCTCCGGCGCTGCCGGAGGCGCCCTCGGGGCGATCGCGGAGCATGCCCTCGCCGCCGGTCACCGAAGGCGCGGCGGCGCGGGCGAGGGCGGCCGCGCGGGCGGCCCGCCGGGCGGCGCGGCGGCGCGAGCCTCGGCCACCGCTCGTTCCGTACCCGACCAGGACGTTGCCGGACCCGGCGCGTTCCTCCTCGCGGTAGATCTCGCGGCGGCGCTCGTCACCGTCCACGTGCCCGTCCGGGCCGGCGGCCGGGAGCCGTTCCGGCCGCGGCGCGCCCTCCCCGGCGGACGCGTCCTCGGGGGCGATGGTGAGCAGCGGCTGCCCGACCTCGATGACCGTGCCGGGCGCGCCGTGCAGCCGCACGACGGTGCCGGCGACCGGGACGGGGACGTCAACGGCCGCCTTGGCCGTTTCGACCTCCACCACGATCTGGTCGACCGCCACGACGTCGCCGACCGCGACACGCCATTCGAGGATCTCCGCCTCGGTCAGGCCCTCGCCCAGGTCCGGGAGGCGGAAGACGTGCTCGGTGGCGGCGGCACCGGCGCGGGCGGTGGTGTGGGTGGCCATGGTGGCGGTGGTCATGCGGCACCGCCCACCGGCAGGTAGCGGGTGTCCGGCTCGTCGTCGCGCTGCAGCCGGTCGAGGGCGTCCAGGATCCGGTCGATGCTGGGCAGATGGTGGCTCTCCAGCATCGGCGGCGGGTACGGGATGTCGAACCCGGTCACCCGCAGCACCGGCGCGTGCAGGCTGTGGAAACAGCGCTCCTGTACCCGGGCGGCGATCTCGGCGCCGACGCCGGCGAAGCCGGCCGCCTCGCTGACGACGACGCAGCGGCCGGTTCGCCGGACGGACGCGGTGACGGTCGCGTCGTCGAACGGCACGAGTGTGCGCAGGTCGACCACCTCGAGGTCCCAGCCCTCCTCGGCGGCGGCCCCGGCGGCCTCCAGCGCGACCGGGACCGTCGGCCCGTACGCGACCACGGTGGCGTCGGCGCCGGCGCGGCGGACGGCCGCCCGCCCGAACGGCTCGGTCCGCACCGGAAGGGTGACCTGGGACTTGGACCAGTAGAGCTTCTTGGGTTCGAGGAAGACGACCGGGTCGGGGTCGTCGATCGCCTCGCGCAGCAGCGAGTAGGCGTCCTCGACGGTGGCCGGGGTGACGACCTTCAGGCCCGGCGTGTGGGCGTAGTAGGCCTCGCTGGAGTCGCAGTGGTGCTCGACGCCGCCGATGCCGCCCGCGTACGGGACGCGGATGACCAGCGGCAGGTTGAGCCGGCCGCGGGTGCGGTTGCGCAGCTTCGCCACGTGCGAGGCGATCTGCTCGAAGGCGGGGTAGGCGAAGGCGTCGAACTGC
This sequence comes from Actinomycetota bacterium, assembly GCA_048498315.1. GTDB lineage: Bacteria > Actinomycetota > Actinomycetes > Streptosporangiales > Streptosporangiaceae > Actinoallomurus. The sequence goes on along the minus strand of JBEHYF010000046.1, from coordinate 17,463 downwards.
ATCTCGACGACCGGCCGGAACCCGCCCATGGACATGCCGACCGCGAAGCCGACGATGCCGGACTCGGCGAGCGGGGTGTCGAAGCAGCGGTCCTCGCCGAACTTGCCGGTCAGGCCGTCGGTGACGCGGAAGACGCCGCCGAGGCGCCCGACGTCCTCGCCGAAGACGACGACCCGCTCGTCGCCGTCCATCGCGTCGCGCAGCGCGGCGTTCAGCGCCTGCGCCATGGTGGTCGTGAGGGCGGTCACGCCAGCGCCTCCTCGGCCTCGAGCTCGGCGCCCAGCAGCGCGCGCTGTTCGCGCAGTTGCGGCGTCGGCGTGTCGTAGACGTGGTCGAACAGTTCCATCGGGGCCAGTTCCGGGTCGGCGTTCATCCGCGTCCGCAGCCGCGCGGCGAACTCCTCGGCCTCGCCGGCGATCGCGGCGACGGAGGCGTCGGTCAACCGGCCCTGCCGCCGCAGGTACGCCCCGAGGCGGGCGATGGGGTCGCGGCGGCGCCAGCGCTCGACCTCTGCGTCGGCGCGGTAGCGGGTGGCGTCGTCGGCGTTGGTGTGCGGCTCGATGCGGTAGGTGTGCGCCTCGACCAGGAAGGGACCGGCGCCCGAGCGGGCGTGCTCCGCGGCGGCCTGGAGCACCGCGAGGACGGCGACCGGGTCGTTGCCGTCGACCTGCTCGGAGCGCACGCCGTAGCCGACACCCTTGCAGGACAGCGTGGGCGCGGCGGTCTGCTTCTCCAGCGGCACCGAGATGGCATAGCGGTTGTTCTGGATGAAGAACACGACCGGTGCCTTGAACACGGCGGCGAAGTTGAGCGCCTCGTGGAAGTCGCCCTCGCTGGTGGCGCCGTCGCCGATGAAGACCAGCGCGATCCGGCCGGTGCCCTTGCGGCGCTCGGCGTAGGCGAGCCCGGCGGCGTGCACGGTCTGTGTGGCCAGCGGCGTGCACTGGGGCGCGGTGTGGTGCGCGCGCGGGTCGTAGCCGCAGTGCGCGTCGCCGCGCAGCAGCGACAGCACCTCCACCGGGTCGATGCCGCGGGTCACCAGCGCCACCGAGTCCCGGTAGGTGGGGAACAGCCAGTCGTCGGCCGCGAGCGCGAGCACGGCGCCGACCTGGCAGGCCTCCTGGCCGTGGCTGGAGGGGTAGACGGCCAGCCGGCCCTGCTTGGTCAGCGCGGTGGCCTGGGCGTCGAACCGGCGCCCGATGACCATCGCGCGGTAGACGCGGTCCAGCAGCTCCGGGCTCGGCTCGGGATAGGTGGTACGGCCGCGCGCGGGCGCGCCCTCGTCCGTCAGGAAGCGGACGGGCCGCGCCGAGGGGAGGAACACCCTCGGGCCGCCGTCGTGCCGTCGATCCGCCATCCGGGCACCGACCTCCTTGTCTCACCCCAGCGGTACGGAATAACGGCATAGTGGACGAGAAGCGCCATATGTCTCAATATGCGGGTAAAGATCGGGACTTATGGCTGCACACGGGAGCGTTCATGGACCATCTGTCGTTCGGCCTGCCTCCGTCGCCCGGCGACGCGAGACATTCGGCGGCCGCGCTCGACGACGTCGACCGCGCCATCCTGCGGGAGCTGGCGGCCGACGGGCGCATGTCGATGCGCGCCCTCGCCGAGCGGGTCAGCGTCTCCCGTTCGAACGCCTACGCGCGCGTCGAGCGCCTGATCGCCGATGGCGTCATCACCGGCTTCACCGCCCGGATCGACCCGCTGCGGGCCGGGCTGGGCACCGCGGCGTACGTGCTGGTCACGATCGACCAGCACTCCTGGCGTGAGGTCTCCGCCCGGCTGCGCGAGGTGCCGTACGTGCAGCACCTGGCGTTCGTGGGCGGCGACATGGACCTGGTGATGCTGGTGCGCACCCCCGACAGCGTGACCCTGCGCGACATCGTGCTGGCCGGCGTGCACTCCGTCGCCGGGGTCCGCTCGACCCGCACCTGGCTGGTCTTCGAGGAGGTCCACGGCGCACCGGTGCCGCCCGATCGGCAGGACCGGGCGTAGCGAGGCGGTCGCGCGCGGTCCGCCGGCCCACCTGGTGCGCGGGGCCGGTGGCGCCGCCGGACCGTACGCGCCCTTGCGCCCCTCGCTGGGCGTCGAGGTCACGTGCAGGCCGAACGGGGCCCGCTCGGCGGCGGCCACGTCGGCCGCGGACACCCGGTGCGCCCGGTGCTCCCGGTCTCGCCGCGCTACCGGCGGGCGGCCGGGTCCTGCGCGAGGTGGCGGCCGATCACGATGCGCTGGACCTGGTTCGTTCCCTCGACGATCTGCAGCACCTTCGCCTCGCGCATGTACCGTTCGACCGGGAAGTCGCTGACGTAGCCGTACCCGCCGAGCACCTGCACCGCGTCGGTGGTCACCCGCATGGCGGTGTCGGTCGCGAACAGCTTGGCCATCGCGGCCTGTTTCGTGTACGGGCGGCCGGCGTCGCGGCGGCGCGCGGCCGCCAGGTAGAGGGCGCGGGCCGCCTCAACGGCGGTGGCCATGTCGGCGAGCATGAAGCGGATGCCCTGGAGGTCGGCGATCGGCCGCCCGAACTGGCGGCGTTCGCGGGCGTAGGCGACGGCGGTGTCCATCGCCGCCTGCGCGACGCCCACGGCGCAGGCCGCGATGCCGAGCCGCCCGCCGTCCAGCGCCGCGAGCGCGATCGGGAAGCCCTGCCCCTCCTCGCCGACCCGGTCGCCCTCGGGAACCCGGAGATCGTCGAAGTGCAGCTGCGCGGTCGGCGAGGAGCGCAGGCCCATCTTCTTCTCGGGCGGCGCGGCGCGCAGGCCGGGCGTTCCGGCGGGCACGTGGAAGCAGGAGATGCCGCGGCTCTTGTCGGCGGAGGTGCGGGCGAACAGGGTGTAGAAGTCGGCGCGGCCGCCGTGGGTGATCCACGCCTTGGTGCCGCCGATCGTGTAGGCGCCGCCGTCGTGGAAGGCCTTGGTGGCCAGCGCCGCGGCGTCGGATCCGGAGTGCGGCTCCGACAGGCAGTACGCGCCGAGCAGGCCGCCGCCGATCAGCTCGGGCAGCAGGCGCTCGCGCTGTTCCGGCGTGCCGTAGGCGGCGACCGGGAAGCACGCGAGGGTGTGCACGCTGACGCCGAGCCCGACGGCGAGCCAGCCGGCCGCCAGCTCCTCGACCACCTGGAGATAGACCTCGTACGGCTGGCCGCCGCCGCCCAGCTCCTCCGGGTAGGGCAGGCCGAGCAGCCCCGCCCGGCCGAGGGTGGCGAACACCTCGCGGGGGAACCGGCCGGCCTCCTCGTCGGCGGCCGCCCGCGGGATCAGCTCGGCGCGCACGAGCTCGCGGGTCAGCTCAATGAGGTCGTAGGCCTCCGGTGTCGGCAGCTCCCGCTCCACGCCCATCGTCGCCTCGTCCTTCCGGCCCGGCCTCCGCTCCACGCTGAACGGAGGGCTACGGGAAAATACTAGGACGTCCAAGCAACTGATCGGTATCGGCGGGCCATGAGTCCGGCCGAAGGGCGTCCCGGTCGTCCGGAACGCCCATTGGCCGGCGGCCGTTCAGCTCAGCCGTCCACGATGACCAGGTCGCGCGGGGCGTGGTTGACGCTGTCGTGGCCGTCGGCGGTGCAGACCACGATGTCCTCGATGCGCGCGCCGTGCGGTCCCGGGTAGATGCCCGGCTCGATCGAGAAGGCCATGCCGGGTTCGAGCGCCTCAGTGTTGCCGGCGACGATGTAGGGCTCCTCGTGCGTCTCCAGGCCGATGCCGTGGCCGGTGCGGTGGATGAAGTGCTCCCCGTGCCCCGCCGCCGCGATCACCTCGCGCGCGGCCGCGTCGACCGCCTCCGCCGTCACGCCCGGTCGCACCGCGGCGCGCGCCGCCGCCTGCGCCTCGCGCAGCACCTCGTAGTAGGCCCGGAAGTCCGCCGGCGGCTCCCCCACCGCGTACACCCGGGTCTCGTCCGAGCAGTAGCCGCTCGGCATCGTGCCGCCGATGTCGACGACCACCGGATCGCCCGGCATGATCACCCGGTCGGACAGCTCGTGGTGCGGGCTGGCCGCGTTCGGCCCCGACCCGACGATGACGAAGTCGACCGTGGCGTGCCCCTCCGCGAGGATCGCCTCGGCGATGTCGCGGCCCACCTCGCGCTCGGTGCGGCCGGCCTTGAGCAGCCCCGGCACCAGCGCGTGCACACGGTCGATCGCGGCGCCGGCCTCGCGCAGCGCCTCGACCTCGGCCGCGCTCTTGCGCTTGCGCAGCGCGCCCAGCACCGCGCCGGCCGCCACCTGCTCGGCGCCCGGCATCGCCGCGCGGAACCGCAGCGCCATGGCCGCCCACATGCGGTCGGCCACGCCGACCCGCGCCACGTCGCGCGGCAGCCGCGAGGCCACCAGCGCGTACGGGTCGCCGGTCTCGTCCCAGGGGACCAGCTCGACGCCCAGCCCGCCGGCCGGGGACGCCTGCGCCGCGGCCAGCTCCAGCCTGGGCACGACCAGGAACGGCTCGCCCGCCGCGGGCACCACCAGGCAGGTCAGCCGCTCCAGAGGGATCGCGTCGTAGCCGGTGACGTAGCGCAGGTCGGGCCCGGGCGTGAGCAGCAGCGCGCCGAGCCCGGAGGCCGCGGTGGCCTCCCGCACCCGGGTGAGACGGTCGGGCTCGAATAGGGCTGTCGCACTGCTCACGCGGTCACCTTCCCTCGTACGGACCTCAACGCCCGCAATCTACCCGTGCCCCGCCTCCGGTCACCGCCGGCGTCCCGAGTCGCGGACGGCCCTCCGCGGACGCCGGCGGGCCACGGGCGCCGGCACCGGGACTCCGGCGGGGCGGGATCCGCGAGGGACCCGTGGTCATCCGATGTCTCCGCGGCCGGACGGCGTGCCGGCGGACCCGCCCGCACCTTCGTCTGCGCCGGGCAGGCGACCGGCCCGTACGCGCACAAGAAGGCGGAACCATGCTCGCTGTCCGCAATAACCCCTTCACTGAAAGCGAGAATCGCTAGGATGGTCCCCACCATCGGGGCATGCACCGAGCAAGCGCGACAGGTCAGGCTCCCTGTCGCGGAAACTTCATCTCTCCCATTCACGACGACGACCCATTCCCGACCTAGGACGACTACAGTGAGTGCGGCCCCGGACGCAGACGATCACCATCGAAAGCGATCACATGGGATTCCCTCACACACCAGACGACGGCCCCGGCGACGAGCGAGACGAAACCTCCGCCACGGTCGAGCGGCTGCGCGCTGAACTCGAACGGGCGCGCGACTCCCTGCGCACCACGGCGATCGTCGAGCGGGCCAAGGGTGCGATCGCCGAGCGCCTCGGCTGCGGCGTCGACGCCGCCTACACCCACCTGCTCCAGGTCGCCCGCGACAGCGGCATCACGCCGGTCGACGCGGCCTCCTTACTGTTCCCGCCCACCAGCACCCCGGCGGGGGGCGAAGGGCCCCGTCCGGCAGCGCCCCCCGAACAGACGCGAGCGGCGCGGCCGGGGCCGCCGGCCGGCGATGCGCCGCCGGCACCCGCCGGTCCACCGGCCCAACCCCCGTGCCGACCGGCCCCCGCCGGAACGCCGCGCCGACTCACCTCTGACGTCCTCGCCGCCCAGTTCGCCCATGCCCAGCGCATGGGCGAACTGGGTTATGGCGTCTGGGACCTCGCCACCGGCATGAGCCACTGGTCCGACCAGGTGTACACCATCTTCGGCCGCTCTCCGGCCGACGGCCCGCTGCCGCTCGACCGGCTCACCGACGTCGCCGTGCCGGAAGACGTCCCGATCGCCGGGCACCTGGTCAGCACCCTCCTCGACGGGCGCGAGCGCGTCGACAACGAGATCCGCATCCGCCGCGGCGAGGAGACGCGCGAGCTGCGCCTGGTCGGCGAGTCCGTCCTCGACCCGCGCGGCCGGGCGGTCGCGGTACGCTGCCTGTACCAGGACATCACGGGGTGGCGGCGCGGCGAGCGCGCGCTGCGGGCCGCGCACACTCAGCTGGAGCGGCTGCGCGAAGAAGAGGAGCGCAACCAGGCGATCGAGATGCAGCACTCGATCCTGCCGCTGCCCGAGGGCATCGTCGACAAGCCGGGGATGCGCGCCGCCGTGCGCTACATCCCGGCCGAATGCCTGTCGCGGGTCGGCGGCGACTGGTACGAGACCAGCGCGATCGACGGCGACGGGGTGTTCCTGGCGATCGGCGACGTGTCGGGGCACGGGCGGCGCGCGGCCACGGCGATGGCGCGCCTGCGCAACGGCCTCTCCGGCCTGGCGTTCACCGGCGCCTCGCCCGACCGGTTGCTGGGCTGGCTGAACCGCCTGACCCTGCACTGGCCCGAATCGCTGACCGCCACCGTGCTGGCGGGCCGGTTCGATCCGGAGACCCGGGTGCTGACGTGGGCGCAGGGCGGGCACTTCCCCCCGGTGCTGATCCGCGACGGCGAGGCGACGGCCCTCGATCCCCCGGAGGGCGTGCTGCTCGGCGCGGTCCCTGACCCGTCGTTCAGCGTGCGCACCACGCCCCTGCGGCCGGACGACCTGCTGCTGCTCTACACCGACGGCCTGGTGGAGCGCCGTGACCGCGACCTGCAGGCGAGCCTCGATCGGCTCGTCCAGGTGGCCTCCTCCATCGGCAGCCGCGACCCCAACATCGTGCTCGACCGCGTCCTGGCGGCCTTCAACGCCCCCAACCCCAACGACGACACGTGCGTGGTGGCGATCCAGATCATCTGAGGGTCCCCCGAAGTCGCTGAGGCGCGCGATCGCCGGAGGAACGCAGAGGCGCCGTGCTGCCGCGAGGGCCGTGCTGCTGCGAGGATGGTGGCGTGGGTGGACTCATGCTGCTCGACACGCCGTCGTTGTACTTCCGCGCCTTCTTCGGCGTGCCGGAATCCGTGACCGCCTCCGACGGCACGCCGGTCAACGCCGTCCGGGGGCTGCTGGACATGATCGCCCGGCTGGCGCGGGAGCACGGGCCGCGGTCCCTGGTGGCGTGCATGGACGCCGACTGGCGGCCGGCGTTCCGCGTGGCGGCGCTGCCCTCCTACAAGGCGCATCGGGTCGGAGCCGACGGCGGCGACCAGACCCCGCCGGCGCTCGCCGCGCAGGTGCCGGTGATCGAGGAGGTGCTCGGCGCGTTCGGCATCGCCCAGGTCGGCGTGCCGGGGTACGAGGCGGACGACGTGATCGGCACCCTCGCCACCGCCGAAGACGGCCCGGTCGACGTCGTCACCGGCGACCGCGACCTGTTCCAGCTGGTCCGGGACGACAAGCCGGTCCGCGTCCTCTACACGGCGCGCGGCATCAAGGCGCTGCAGGTGGTCACCGAGGCGGACGTCACCGCCCGGTACGGCATCCCGGGCCGCGCCTACGCCGACTTCGCCACGCTGCGCGGCGATCCCAGCGACGGCCTGCCCGGCGTGCCCGGCATCGGGGACAAGACGGCGGCGGCGCTGATCAGCCGGTTCGGTTCGCTGAAGGCGGTGGAGGCCGCTCTGGACGCGGGCGAGACCGCCGGCTTCCCGGCGGGAAGCCGGCTGCGGCTGGAGAAGGCGCGCGACTACCTCGACGCGGCGCAGGAGGTGGTCGCGGTGGCGACCGGCATCCCGCTTCCGGCGTTCGAGGCCGCGACGCCGCGCGCCCCGGCCGACCCCGAACGCCTCGTCGAGCTCACCGACCGCTGGAGCCTGAGCGGTCCGGTGAACCGCCTGCTCGGTGCCCTCGACATGACCTCTGAGTAACCATTTGAGTTGATTGAGTCATATGGCGCACTAAGCCGGGCCACGACGGGTTTTCATTTCAGCGACAGGGTCGCTGAAAATTGCGGCCCACCCGCGAGAAGGGCTGCCCATGACGACCACCCTCAGCGGCCGGAGGTCCGTCTCCCCCGGAGACGGCGAAGCCGCGTTCGCGACCGTCACCGAGATGTTCGCCATGGTGCAGCGCGCCAACCACGCGACCGCGTTCGCCGCCTGGGTGGTCGCGACCGGCGCGATCGGCCTGGCGGCGGAGGCGGGCACGGTCCGGGCCGCGCTCGGCGCGCCGTCCGGCCCCGTGCTGGCCGCCGCGCTCGTCCCGGTGCTCGCCGCGGGCGCGTACGTCGTCGCGCTGCTGGTGCGGGCGCACGCCCTCACCGCCGGAGCGCAGGAGGACTTCTACCGCTTCATCGCCACCGCGACGCCGGACGCGAGGGAGTTCACCGCGCCGGCGCTGCGGCAGTTGCAGCGGCTGACCGCGGCGACCCGGCACCGCGCGATGCTCACCCGCACCGCGCTGACGTGGGCGTACGTCTCAGGAGCCGCGTTCGTCACCTGGAGCCTCGCCGCCGCGGTACTGGCGGCGGGGCGCTGAGGGCGGGCGAATGGACCGGCCGGTGCCCGCGGGCGGAACATCACCCCCTCCCACGTCCCGGGTGCCGGCCACTGGACAGATTTCCCTTTTATTGGGTCCACTGGAGGCATTCAGTCCACCCACGATGCCTTTCCCCGTGACGGGCGCGGGCAGACGGAGACCCGGTGCAGGAGACCCTCGCGAACAGACAAGGTTTTTGGCAGGCGCTCCAGGAGTCGGAGCGCGCCGCGTTGCGCGCGGCCGGCCGGACCCGCGAGTACGCGGCGGGTACGCTGCTGTTGGGCCAGGGCGCCGACCCAGACCACATCCTGATCATCCTGGACGGGTGGGTCAAGGTCACCGCGGGCCGCGCGGACGGGCAGGAGGTCATGCTGGCGATCCGCGGGCCGTCCGACACGATCGGCGAGAGCGGCTGGCTGAACGGCCGGCCCCGGTCGGCCAACGTCAAGGCGCTGGGCCGGGTCCGCGCGCTGGCGGTCCCGGCCGAGCAGTTCGCCGGCTTCCTGAACAGCCACGCGCACGCCGCGCAGGTGCTGGCCCGCGTGATGGTCGGGCGGATGGACGACGCCGACCGCCGGATGACCTCCCAGGTGGGCACCGGCGGCCCGAAGCTGCTCGCGCTGCTCCTGGTCGACCTGGCCGAACGCTTCGGCGTGCCCGGCCAGGACGGCTCGGTCACGCTGCCGCTCCCCCTCACCCAGCAGGAGCTGGCCACCATGATCGGCCGGGCGCGCGAGACGGTCGCCCGGGCCCTGACCGTCTGGCGGCGGGAGGGCATCGTGGTCACCCGCCGCATGCGCATCGTCATCGTGCGGCCGGACGCGCTTCGCGAGATCGCCGATCGCGACGAGGACGCCTGACGGGAACCTGAGGCGCCGGCCGGCAGCGGACGGCGCCGGCGGTCAGCCGACCGACGAGTAGGCGACGACGCCCCGGCGGATGGCGTCCATGGCCCGGCCGGCCACGTCGCGCAGGCCGGTGCCGGGCGCGGCGGCGTCGGCGACCTGGCCGAGCATGTCGAGCAGCTGCTTCATCCAGCGCACGAAGTCGCCGGCCGTCAGGTCCGCCTCGGACAGCACGGCGTCGAGCCGGTGGCCGTTCGCCCACCGCCAGGCCGCCCAGGCGAACCCGAGGTCCGGCTCGCGCAGGAACGCCACCCGGTGGTCCTTCTCGATGTCCTGCAGCTCCCCCCACAGGCGCGTCATCTCCACGAGCGCCTCCTGCACCGCGCCGGCCGGCACCCGCGGCGCCCGGCCCTCCTCCGGCGCCCGCGACTCGTACACGAGTGCGGAGACGGCCGAGGCCAGCTCGGCCGGGCCCAGGCCGTCCCAGATCCCGGCGCGCAGGCACTCGGCGGTGAGCAGGTCCAGCTCGGTGTAGATGCGGCCCAGGCGCCGGCCGGCGTCGGTGACGCGGTCGCCGTCGAGGTAACCGAGCTGTTCGAGCACGGCGCAGACGCGGTCGAAGGTGCGCGAGATGACCTGGGAGCGGCCTTCGACGCGGCGGCGCAGCGCCGCCGTCTCCTTGTCCAGCCGGAAGTACCGCTCGGCCCAGCGGGCGTGGTCCTCCCGCTCCGGGCAGCCGTGGCAGGGGTGGGCGCGCAGCCGGCGGCGCAGCTCGATGATCTCCGGGTCCTCGCGGGTCGCGTCGGGTCGCTTCTCCGGCCGGGGCCGGTCGATGTGCGCCGTCTTGGCGCGCAGTGCCGAGGCGAGGTCGCGGCGGTGCTGCGGCGACCTGCGGTTGAACCACTGCGGCACCTTCACGCGCTCGACCGGATCGACCGGGCCGCTGAAGTCGGCCAGGGCGAGCTGCTTGACCTGCCGGTTCACGGTGAGCACCAGCGGGGCCGGGTCGTCGGACCGCTTGGCCGCGCCGGGTTCCAGCACGACCGCGACGCCGGCGAAGCGGCCGCGCGGCACCACGATCACGTCGCCGGCGCGCAGGCGTTCGAGCGACCGTGCCGCCTCGGCCCGGCGCGTGCCGGTGCGCTCGCGGGCCAGGTCGTGTTCGCGCTCGGTCAGGCGGCGGCGCAGGCCGGCGTACTCCATGAAGTCGCCGAGGTGGCAGGTGGCCGCCTCCCGGTACCCCTCCAGGGCCTCCTCGCCCCGGCGCAGTTGCTTGGCCAGCCCGACGACCGCGCGGTCGGCCTGGAACTGCGCGAACGAGGCCTCCAGCAGGGTGCGGGCGCGTTCGCGGCCGACCTGGCCGACCAGGTTGACCGCCATGTTGTAGGAGGGCCGGAAGCTGGAGTTGAGCGGGTAGGTGCGGGTGCCGGCCAGGCCGGCGACAGCGCCGGGGTCGACGCCGGGCGTCCACAGCACGACGGCGTGGCCCTCCACATCGATGCCGCGCCGCCCGGCGCGCCCGGTGAGCTGGGTGTACTCGCCGGGGGTCAGGTCGGCGTGCATCTCGCCGTTCCACTTGACCAGGCGTTCGATGACGACGGTGCGGGCCGGCATGTTGATGCCGAGCGCCAGCGTCTCGGTGGCGAACACCGCCTTGATCAGCCCGTCGGTGAACAGCTCCTCGACGATCTCCTTGAACGTCGGCAGCATCCCCGCGTGGTGGGCGGCGAGCCCGCGTTCGAGGCCGGCCAGCCACGCGTCGTACCCGAGGACCTGCAGATCGGCGGCGGGCAGGTCGGCGGTGCGCTCCTCGGCCCGCGCGCGGATCTCCTCGGCCTCCTCGCGTGAGGTCAGCCGCAGCCCGGCGTGCATGCACTGCTCGACGGCCGCGTCACAGCCTGCCCGGCTGAAGATGAACGTGATCGCGGGAAGCAGGCCGGCACGGTCGAGCCGCTCGATGACGTCCGGCCGCGACGGCGGCCGATAGCGCTCGGGCCGGCGCTCGCGGCGCCGCCCGCTGCGGCGGCTGTTGTTGATGCGGGTGCGGCGCAGGTCGTCGAGGGCGAACCGGCGCAGCTCCGGGTTGACCTTGGTGTGCTCTTCGTCGACGAACAGGTCGTACAACCGGCCTCCGGCGAGCATGTGCTGCCACAGCGGAACCGGCCGATGCTCGTCGACGATCACGGTGGTGTCGCCGCGCACCTCCTGCAGCCACTCACCGAACTCCTCGGCGTTGCTGACGGTCGCCGACAGCGCCACGAGCCGCACCGACTCCGGGAGGTGGATGATCACCTCTTCCCAGACCGCGCCGCGGAACCGGTCGGCCAGGTAGTGCACCTCGTCCATGACGACGTACGCCAGGCCGGACAGCGTCGGCGAGCCGGCGTACAGCATGTTGCGCAGCACCTCGGTCGTCATCACGACGACCGGCGCCTCGCCGTTGATCGTGTTGTCGCCGGTGAGCAGCCCGACCTTCCCCGAGCCGTACCTGCGCACGAGGTCGGCGTACTTCTGGTTGGACAGCGCTTTGATCGGCGTGGTGTAGAAGCACTTCTGGCCGTTGCCGAGCGCCAGGTGCACGGCGAACTCGCCGACGACGGTCTTGCCCGACCCCGTGGGCGCGGCGACGAGCACGCCGTGGCCGTTCTCCAGCGCGCGGCAGGCGTCGACCTGGAAGAAGTCGAGATCGAAGTCGTAAAGGGCTTGGAACTCGATCAGCGCGGGAGTGAAGCCGGCCATCCGCTGCCGGTGCGCAGCGTGTCGTTCGGCGGGGGTCGTCATACCTCAAGCCTACGGACGCCGCGGTCCGGAGCCTCCGGGCGGAACCCCTCGCGCCGGTGCCACCCATGGAGCCGGCACCGGCGATCGGCGCGCGCCCGAGGCGCAGACGGCTCCCGCAGAAGGCGTTCGCCGCCCCGGTCGTCCGCCCGCGGCGGCCCGGCCCCGCGGCGGCACCGGGCCGGGATGCCACGGCGCCGGGGCGGCACGGCGCCGGGCGGACGCGCTACGGCCGGCCGCTGTCCTCCAGGTCGCGCTCGCCCTCGGTCAGGTCGAGCGGCGAGGCCTCGTCGTCGGACAGGCCGGCGTACGGGTCGGGCCGGTTGGCCTTGCGCCGGTCGTGGACATAGGCAAGTATCTCGGCGACCTCGAACAGCACGACCGTCGGCAGCGCGAGCGCCAGCATGGTGAACGGATCCTGGCTGGGCGTGGCCACCGCGGCGAACACGAAGATGCCGAAGATCAGGACGCGCCGTGATCTCTTGATGCGCGCGTGGGTCAGCACCCCGGCCAGGTTGAGGATCACGACGAAGAGCGGCAGCTCGAACGTCAACCCGAAGATCAGCAGCATCGCCATGGCGTAGCCGAGATAGTCGGTGATCCCGACCAGCACGGTCGTGTTGCCCGGTGCCAGGCCGATGAAGATGCGCAGGCCGCGGTCGAGGGTGACGTAGGCCAGCCATGCGCCCACGGCGAACAGCGGTGCCGCGGCGCCGACGAACGCGTACGTCCACCGCCGTTCCCGGGCGTACAGCCCGGGTGCCACGAACGCCCAGATCTGGTAAAGCCAGATCGGCGAGGACACGACCGCCCCGATGATCAGGGCGACCTTGAGATGGATGAAGAAACCGTCGAAGATGCCGTGCACGACCAGCGTGCATCTGCCGCCCAGGCAGTGCTGCGGGGGCAGCGACTCGTACGGCCGTTTCAGGACGTTCCACACCGGTGTGAAGAACGCCCAGCCGACGATCGACCCGGCGACCAGGCCGAGCGCCGCCTTGATCACCCGGCTCCGCAGCTCGCGGATGTGCTCGATCAGCGGCATGCGGCCGTCGGGGTTGGCCGCGGTCGGGCGCCGCCGCAAGGGCAGCTTCATCGCCGACATTCGTGCAGGCTCCCGGCCCTCAGGACTTCTTGCCGTGCTCCGCCTGTGACAGCGGCACGCCGCTGATGGTGGTCCCGTCGTCGGCCGGGGAGGTCAGCTGCTGCTGCCCCGCCGCCTGGCGCTCCAGGAGCGCCGCCTGCTCGCGGAGCCGGGCCGCCTGCGAGCGAGCGTCCTCGACCTCCACCTTCGCCTTGGGCTGATCGTCATCGTCCGTCATCAGGCCCTTGGTCTCGGACTTGAAAATGCGCATCGACCGGCCGAGAGCGCGCGCGGCCTGCGGCAGCTTCGCCGACCCGAACAGGATCAGGATGACCACCGCGATGATCAGAATTTCCCCGGTGCCAAGGTCAGGCATGTCAGTCCTCGTTCAGCAGTGGCTGGTACTCACCTGATCGTACGCCGTCGTGCCGGATGTCTCACTCCCGCGACCGGTCGAGCTTTTTCAGCCCCCGGGAGATCTCCGCGTGTTTCGGCGCCAGATGTGCCCGGGTCCGCGTGAGTTCACGGCCGAAACCGCGAATCGCCACGTGAACCTTGACCGCGCAGACGGCGAGCACGGCCAGCCCGGCGAAGGCGAGCGCGACCCACAGCATCACCCAGGACACGCTCCGACCCTAGCAAGCCGCCGCCGGTCACGCACCGTATCGCGCCAGCGCACGCTCCGCATCGGCGCGTACCTGCGCGGCCAGGTCGGCCGGCTCGACGATCCGGCCGTCTCCGGCCAGCCGCAGCGCCAGGCGGCGTACCCAGCGGGTGTCGGGGGTGCGCAGCACCACGCGGAGGCGGCCCTCGCCCAGCTCGGTGACGCTCTCGCACGGATAGTGGTCGGCGACCCAGCGCGCGGCAGGGGTCAGCTCCAGGGCGACCCGCACGTCGTCGGGCGACGGGCGGAACAGGCCCTCGTCGACGTCGACCGGCTCGGCCTCCTCCGGGACGCTCGCCGGCACGTCCAGCACCCGCAGGTCGACGATGCGGTCGAGGCGGAACAGCCGCACCGCCTCGGCGCGGCGGCACCAGCCCTCCAGGTAGGACCACCCGTCGACGAGCAGCAGCCGCATCGGGTCGACGTCGCGGACGGTGTTCTCGTCGCGGCCCGGCACGTAGTACGTCATGCGCAACCGCCGGCCGGCGTCCAGCCCCGACCGCACCAGCGTGAGCACGTCGGGCCGCACGTCGAACTGCACGGCGACCTGGTTGCTCGGCCGCGCCGCCGCCCCGGCCGCCGCCTCCAGCTTGGCGATCACCCGGCCGACGGCGTCGCCGCGCTCGGGGATCTCGGCGATCGTGCGCAGCGCCACCAGCAGCGCGGCGGCCTCGTCCACGTCGAGGCGCAGCGGCCGGTTGATCGACTCGGCCTCGCAGACCACGATCTCGCCGCCCTCGTAGGACAGGTCGATCGGGCAGTACGGGTCGGGCGCACGCAGCTCGACGCACCACAGGAGGTTCAGGTCGTCGATGATCTGTTTCTCGGTCACGCCGAAGGCGGCCGCGGCCTCGGCGACGCTGACCGAGCTGCGGCTGATCACGTACGGCACGAGCGCGAGCAGGCGCCGCAGCCGGCCGGTCGAACTCGTGTGCCGCGGCGTGCCCGGCCGCGCGGTCGCCGCGGCGCGTCCCACCGGCTCGCTCATGTCAGTACCGCCTTCAGGTGCTGGATCACGGCCTCGCGGACGTCGGGCGGATCGGCGACCACGACGTCGTCGGCGAACCCGGCGAGATAGTCGGCGAGGCGCTCGGCGTCGGCGAACGACAGCTCGGCCAGGTCCCAGCCGTCGTCGCCGGGGCGGACGTTCGCCGCCCAGCGCCGGATGCCGTCCGCCGCGCCCCGGCGCAGCCGTACGGTGGCGGTGCGGCGCGCGGGCGCGGGCCCGCCGGTCTCGGCGACGATCTCCCGCACGTCGACGCCTTCGGGCACGGTGACGGTGCCCGGCGGGCCGTCCGGGGCGACCTCGCCCCGGATGCGGCTGAGCCGGAAGACGCGCACCTCGCCGCGGTCGCGGTCGTGGCCCGCGACGTACCAGCGGCCGTGGCGGCTGACCACGCCCCACGGCTCCAGGTGGCGGCGCTGCGGGGCGCTGCGCCCGACGCCCTGGTACTCGAATGTCACCGGGCGGCGGTCGCGCACCGCCCGCCACAGCGCCGGGAACGCCGGCTCGTCGGTGTCGACCCGCGGCTCGACGCCCAGGGTGGCGGCCTCGCCGGTGTCGACGCCGGCCGCGCGCAGCTTCAGCAGCGCCCCCGAGGCCGCCTCGGCCAGGCTGGCCCGCTGCCAGACGCGGGCGGCGAGCCCGAGCACGGCCGCCTCGTCGGGCGCGAGCTGGATCTCCGGCAGTTCGTAGGCCTGGCGGCGGATGCGGTACCCGGCCTCCTCGTCGCCGTCGCTGCCGACCTCCAGCGGGATGCCCAGCTCGCGCAGTTCCTCCTTATCGCGCTCGAACATGCGCTTGAAGGCCTCGGCCCCGTCGGGATACCCCGGCACGGCCCGGCGGATCTGCTCGGCGGTGAGGTACCGCCGGGTGGCCAGCAGGCACACCACCAGATTGAGCAACCGCTCGGTCTTGCGGCGCGACATCGTCACTCCTTCTGGCCCATCCCCGATTGCGGCCCGTCCCCGTGGCCTCCGACGCTACCGTGAGCAGGTGATCCGATGGCGCAAAGGCACGGTTGTCAAGGTACGCCGGGAATGGCGCGGAGCGGTGGAACTCGACGTACTGGTGGAGAACGACGGCGAGGCCCGCGCCCTCGCCTACCCGGCGCTGGTGGGGCGGCCCCGGCCCGGCGACACGGTGCTGCTCAACACGACGGCGCTGGCGATGGGGCTCGGCACCGGAGGGTACGCGATGGTGGTGGCCGTCCCGGACCGGTTCCCGCCCGACCCCGCCGGCCCCGGCCATCTGGTCAAGGCCCGCTACACGCCCCTGCAGGCGACCGTGCTCGGCGCCGACGAGCAGGACTCGGAGCACCACGCCGCCCTGCGCGACGCCGACTCGATCGGGGGCATGCCGGTCGTCGTCGCCGATCTGCACTCCGCGCTGCCGGCGATCATCGCCGGGCTGCACCTCGACCGACCCGGCACCCGCGTCGTCTACGTCATGCCGGACGGCGGTGCACTGCCCGCCTGGTTCTCCCGCACGGTGGCGACGCTGCGCGAGGCCGGCGCGCTGGCCGCGACGGTCACCGCCGGGCAGGCGTTCGGCGGCGACCTGGAGGCCGTCACGCTGCACACCGGGCTGCTGGCCGCCAGGCTCGTCCTGGGCGCGGAGGTCGCCGTGGTCGCCCAGGGACCGGGGAACCTGGGCACGGGCACGCGCTGGGGATTCTCGGGCGTGTCGGCGGGCGAGGCGGTCAACGCCGCGGCCGTGCTGGGGGGCCGGCCGGTGGCCGCCCTGCGGGTCAGCGAGGCCGACGCCCGCGAGCGGCACCGGGGCGTCTCCCATCACAGCCTCACCGCCTACGGAAGGGTCGCGCTGGCCCGCGCCCAGGTGGTCGTGCCGGACCTGCCCGGCCCGTTCGGCGAGCGGGTGCGGGCCGACGCCGAGCCGCTGGGCGACCGGCACGAGCTGGTCACCGTGCCCGTGGACGGGCTGGAGGAGGCGGTGCGCAGGTCGCCGGTGCGGGTGTCGACGATGGGGCGCGGCCTGGACGAGGACCTGGCCGGCTTCCTCGCCGTGGCCGCCGCGGGCCGGCATGCCGCGACTCTCCTCGGCTAAGGCCTTTACGGCATAGATCCTCAGTCTGGAATCGCCCAAAACCGTCGGAAATATACCGCTCGTTACTGTTTGATTGGTTTGGTGCGATAACGGCCGTGGATGCTGGAAAGCGAGGGCCTTTGCCGATGACGGTGCCGGCGAACGCTGCGCGCCATTCGTGAGGACCTTCGCACCTTTCCGGCACCCGAGGAGGCCGACGTGTTCAACAACAAAACCGCCTCTGCCGGCCTGGTGGCGATCGCCGCGACGGCCGGCACGCTCTTCACCGTATCGCCCGCGTTCGCGCAAAGCCCGCGCAGCGCCCCGAACGCATCGGCACAGATCGCCGCCGCCCGCGCACCCGCCGGCCCGGCCGTGCTGCGCGGCGACGGGGACGGGGACGGCGGCTGGTGGTGGTGGTCGTCGCCGGATCGCTTCCGCCATCGCAATCACTTCTGTGGCGACGGGTTCTGCGGGCCGGGGTTCCGGCATCGCTTCTACGGCCGCTATGACGGCTTCGCCCGCGACGGTTTCGGCACGAACATCAATCGCAACGTCAATGTGGTGACAAACGACATCAATATCGGAGTACAGAACAGCAATACGAACGTCGCAGCCGACGGCGGGTACTGACCCGCCCGGACATGCCGCGGGTGCCGGAGCGCCGTTCCGGCACCCGCGGCATGTCCGGGCCCCTGTCCGGCGGGCCGTCCACAGGACCCGGTCCCGCACCGCGCCCCCACCGCGTCTCCCGGCAGCGA
>JBEHYF010000045.1:0-37275 GCA_048498315.1 Actinomycetota bacterium | reverse complement strand
CGACCCGACACCGAGACCGCCGACCAGACCGGACCCGACCTGCAGGAGGACGCCGCTTAACCGATCACTGCCGGTGTCTCATTTGACTTGACACGTTCCCGCGGTCGTCTGGTCGTCTGGTCATCGACCATCGGCTGACGGCTCATGCCCGCAACGCTCGAAAACACGCCCTTCGTCCCCCACGACCCGACCATCTCCCTGGTTCAGGCCCGCGGAGGCAGCGCCTTGCGATCGATGAGCACCCGTAGCCAGTGCCGGAACGACAGTTCAGTGTCGAAGGTGTCGGTGAATCCCGCCTGATGGATTTTGACGGTGCTGACAAAGGCCGGGGGCGGCGCTGTCGAGGCGCCCGCCGCGAAGTGGAAGTCGGCGTAGTGGTGCGATTCGCCGAGTAGTTCGGGCAACGCGAGTGGCCGCAACCCGTATTTGGCGACGATGCGGTCCCAGGCGCCGGCGTGCGCGGGCAGAAACTCGGCGAGACGGCGGGGCGTATCGGGGCCTGGTTCGACGCCGAGTTCCTCGGCCAGCGACGGCCACAGGTCTCGCCAGCTGAATACCTCGCCGTTGGTCAGGTTGAAATGCTCGTCGCGGGCGGCGGGCGAGGTGGCAGCCCACAGCGCGGCGTTCGCGACGAGCCTGACGTCGACGGCTTCGGTGACGTACGGTGCACCGCCGGGAAAGCCGAAGGGCAGCCCTTCCTCGCGGCAGATGGCCGCGTAGGCGCCGATGACCGGCGGCAGGTTCATGGCCACGCCGTAGGTCGGTCCCACCACCAACTGCGGACGGAGGATCGTCCAGCCGAACCCGCGATCGGCGGCGACTGCGCGCAGGTGGTCCTCTTGCAGCCAGTAGAAGTTCTCGTGGTCGTCACGTGGGTGCCGCTCACGCGCGGGTATCCGGATGGGATGGCGGTGCACTCCGTACGCCTTGGTGCCCTGCAACAAGGTGACGTGCTTCAGCGGCGCGTTCTCGAGTGCGCCGGTGAGCGCCTGCAGCATCGCGAGATTCGTCTGCATCTGGTCCGCATCGCGCCAGCCGCGGACCAAACCGGGTTTTTCGAATACGGCGGTGTAGACGACGTGGGTCACGGTGGCGAACCGGCCTGCGGCGGCCGAGACCGCTTCGGCGTCCGTCAGGTCGAGCGGAAGGTGCTCGAACACGACATCCGGCTCGGTCTCCGGCGGGCGACGGGACAGCGCGAGCACGTCCCATCCGTCGTGGGCGAACGCCTCGACGCACGCCGTGCCGATCAGCCCGCTCGCCCCGACGACGAGAAGCGTGCCGCTCACCGCTCGCGGCCCATCATTCGGTCCGGCGCGCTGCGGGCCAGCCAGCTTCCGGCCCCTCTGGTAGGTCGCAGGGATCCCTCCTGCACGACGGTCACGGCAAGTCGTCCGTTCTCGTCGTACATTCGTCCGGATGCCAGGCCCCGCCCACCGGACATAGCCTGGGCGTACTGGTCGTACCGCAGCCATCGGTCGGCGCGCGGCGGGTGATGAAACCACATGGTGTGGTCGAGACTGGCGCCGTCGAACTCTCCGTCCGCCCAGACCAGTCCCAGCGGCAGCAACGCGGTCTCCAGCAGGGTCATATCCGAGGCATAAACCGTGACGCAGGCGTGCAGCAGCGGATCATCGGGCAGCGGTCCGTCAGCGCATACGAAGGTCTGCTGGCCGGTACGCGGCCGACTGCGCAGTGACGCATCGAGCGGCGCCGGATCGACGTACCGCAGGTCGATCGGCCTCGGTCGTGCCCATAGTGGGCTCAGCCTGTCGAGCCGACCGGCGAACCGGTCCTCCCAGCGAGGCAACGCCTCCACCGCACCGTGGTCGAAGCCGAGTTCGGCGGCGGACTCGTAGCACGACCCGGGTTCGGCGCGATGGAACGAGGCCGAGGCCGTGAGGATCGGCTCACCGTCCTGGTCGACGTCGACTCGGCGAACGTCGAAGCCGCGGCCGTGCTTGACCGGTGTGACGTGAAGGTCCAACGGAACGGACGGCCGTCCGGGCCGGAGGAAGTACACGTGCAGGCTGTGGACCGGACGGTCCGCGTCGACGGTCCGGCCCATCGCGGCGAGTGCCTGTGCCGCCACCTGCCCGCCGAACAACCGGTGCAGGGGTTCGTCCCCTCCCTTGTCGCGGAACACTCCGGGCGCGATGACTTCGAGATCGAGCCGCTCCAGCAGGTATCGCAACGCCGCCGACTCGCCGCTCATGTCGCCGCCGCCTCGGGGCCGGCGGCGAGCAGCGTCATCGTTTCGGTCACGACCGGCTCGTCACACTTGTCGGCGATAAGCTGGGTGATCTCGGTGAAGCGCAGCTCACCGGTGCTGCCCGCCTTGGTGTACCTGCCGGTGATCCACCGTCGTGATCGGACGCGTTCCCCCGCCGTCAACGGATGGCGGTAGACGAACGTCTGACCGGCGTGGAGCACCGGACCGCCGCTTCGCGCCCAGCGGACGGATTCGGCGACGGGATCGGGCCAGCACGGTGCGGGATCCGTCTGGTCGTCGGGATACCAGCTCAGCGCGGGCAGGGCGAAGGCCGGTGTCGGCACGCCGGGGACACCGGGCAGACCTGCGTCCCTGGCGACGCGTTCGTCGTACCAGACGGCCGCTCGTGCCTCTACAGCACGGGCGAGCCGGGTGAGTGTGCCTCGCTCGACCCGCAGGCGATGATCGCCGACGAGCTCACCGTCGGGTACTGCGGGGATCTCGGCCCCGGCTCCGCCGGCGAGTTCGACCTCGGCGGTCAACGCGACGGTCTCGCCACAGGTCACCGTGATCTCCAGGCCGCCGCCGGACCGTTCGATCGTCGTCGCGGCCACCGGCGCGCCGAGATACACCGGCGCACGGAAGCGGGCCTGGCAGGCGGCGAGCCCGCGTGGCCCTGTCTCGTCGGCCACCGCGGCGAGCACACGCCCCAAGGTGAGCATGCCGTGCGCGATCACTCCGTCGAATCCGGCGGCCCGGCCGGCCGCCTCGTCGTGGTGGATCGTGTTGAAGTCCAATGACGCTCCGGAATACCGCACCAGATCGGTCAGCGTGTAGCGCCAGATGTCAGTGCGTCGCGCGGTCATCCGTCAGATTCCCCCTCAGCCGTACTCACCGCCACCGGTTCCGCGTCGCCGCACCGCACCCGGACGCCTGTCCCCTCGGCGACGACCGTGATCGTCGAGCCGACCGGGACCGGTGCGCGGAACGTGACGGTGACGGTGCCGCCGTGCCCACCGGTTTCCTGAAGCGCGTCGCAGACGAGCGCGAACAACAGCGAGCCGTGCACGATCGGAGCGCCGAAGCGGGTCGTCGCGGCGAAGTCCGGGTCGACGTGCAACGGGTTATGGTCGTTGACGATCCGTGCCCAGGCGAGGGTGAGGGCGGTGTCGATGTGCCGTGTCGTCACGGCGCACCCGTCGGCCAGTCGAGCAGGAAACGGACCGACGCCACGTCCGCGCCGCCTGCGTCGCGCAGGTCGGTGACGACCGCGACCCGTCGGCGACCGGAACCTTCGCCGAGCACGGCCGATGACACCCGCGCCTGCCAGCGACCGTCGGCCGGCACGTCCCCGTACGTCACCTGTGAGATCTCCCGCAGCACGCCGCCCGGCGGCATCACCCGACCGCCGGTGTAGGCCAGCCGGCCGACGACCGAGGCGAGGCCGGCCGGAGGGGCTTCGCCGGACCAGCCGGTGACCTGTCGATAAGCCCGCTCCAGATCCGGGCTCACGTCGATGCCGACCCATTCGCCGCGCGTGTCCAGGTCGGCGATGCGCAGTGCGGCGGTCATCGGCGGAACCGAGCGACGGCCTTTTGGATCCTCGGCCCGGTCGCCGAGGACGCCTGCGCCCAGGACTCGAATTCGAGTGCGGCGCGGAAATCGCCTCGGTGCGCCAGTCCGACCGCCTTCTTGATGTCGCGTACGAGCGTCGGTTCGAGTGCCGCCCACCGCTCGGCCAGCTCCACGGCTACGGCGACCGGATCGTCGGCGAGTTCCATCGCCAGGCCCTCGCGAACCGCCGCGGGACCATCGAGTGCTCCGCCGTCGAGCAGCAGCGCGAGGGCCTTCTGCGGGCCGAGTGCGTCGACGAGGAACCAGGTGCAGCCACCGCCCGAGTGCAGGCCGATGCGCGAGAAGGACGCGGCGAAGGAGGCACGTGGCCCGGCGATTCTGATGTCACAGGCCATCGCGAGGTTGAGGCCGGCGCCGACGGCCGGGCCCTGCACCGCGGCGATCGTCGGGATCGCCAGCGAGCGCAGGCACAGAAAGCTGTCGTAGACGTCGTGCAGGTGGTCTCGGATCTCCGCTACGGTGCGCCCGGTGTCGCCGAACAGCGCCGGCAGGTCGGCACCGGCGCAGAACGCCGTGCCCGCGCCGGTGACGATCAGCGTCCGTGCCCCGGGATCGGCCGCCACGGCGGACACCGCGTCGCCGAGCTCCTCGCACATGGCCTGGTCGATGCAGTTGCGACGGTCCGGGTCGTTGAGTGTGAGCCTCCACCGGCCGGCGTCGTTGGCCAGCTCCACCTTGCTCATGGTCTGCCGCCTTCCATACCGTCGAAGTCCGTCGTGATCCAGTCCCAGACGCCGTCGGGGCCGAGTCGCGCCAGCCGCTCACCGAGCAGCTGCGCCCAATGCCGGTCGCCGCCGAATTCGTCGCGCCAGGACCACAATCTGCGGGTGGCCAGGTGGAGCGGATGTTCGCGGGTCACCCCCATCGCGCCGTGCAGCTGGTGGGCGCCGCGCGCAACCTCGGTGGCGGCCGTACCCGCGATGACGGCCGCCGCGGCCGCCCGGTCGACCGCCACCTCCGCTCGGCTCGCGGTCACCGCCGCTTCCACCGCGGTACGCGCCAGCGTCAGCTGCGAGACCATGCGGGCGAGGATCGATCCGACGGCCTGGAACGCGATCAGCGGGCGGCCGAACTGCTCCCGTACGGTGACGTGCCCGATGGTATGGGTGACGGCGGTCTCCAGGGCGCCGACGATCGCCGCCGCCCGTAGCAGGGCGCCGGGCGCCGCGACCGAGTCGAGCTCCGGTGCCGGGCCGATCCTGTCCTCGTCGGTGATCGTGACGCCGTCGAGACGCACGAGGTCACGGGGCTCGGCGGCGAGGTTGGTTCCCGGTTCGCGCAGCACACCCGGCGTGTCGGCGGCCAGGGTGACCAGCACGCCGGTGCTGGCGGTGTCGCGGGCGAGCACGACCAGGCGCTGCGCCGCGCACCCCCAGGGCACGCGGGGGACGGTGCCGGAGAGGGACGTTCCGTCCAGTACCGGCTCTTCGCCGTGGCGGGGCAGCACCACCGTCGCGGTGTCCTCTGCAAGCGTTCGGCCGGCGGCCGCGAGCAGCCTGCGGGCCCAGGCCGTCTCGGCGAGCGGCACCGCCACCGTGTTCCGTCCGCACGCTTCGACCAGCGCGGCGAGGTCGTCGAACCCACCGCCGGATCCGCCGGCCTCTTCGGGCGTCCCCACGCCGGACCACCCGAGCTCGGTCACGGTCCGCCAGACCGGGGGCGGCGTGCCGGGTTCGCCGGGCGGGTCGCCGCCGTGCCCTGCCAGCACGTCATCGGCCAGCGACCGCAGCCCTGAACCGTCGCTCGGTCGTACGGTCCTGCCCGCCGCGCGAGCGATGATCGTGCGAAGTACCTCGGTGGTGCCACCGCGGATGGTGAAGCCGGGCGCGGCCAGCACGCCCTGCGCGAGCAGACCGGCGTCCCCGGGCGCGAACGGGTCGGGTTCGACCTGGAGTATCGCCCGTGCCAGCTCGTTGACCTCGCCCTCGAACGTGGTGCCGAGGTCCTTCAGCATCGCGGCCTGCTGGACCGGAGCCTCGCCCGCGTCCATCGCCACGGCGACCTGCCACGCCAGCCGACGCAGAGTCGCCAGGCGTGCCAGCGCCTCGCCGATCCGGCAGGCCGCCTCAGGCGAAGGCGTCTCGCTCGCCGCGATGGTGGCCGCCAGCAGCGGGTAGGTGCTCAGCACCCGCTCCATGCCGCCTCGCTCGAACGCGAGCTGCTCGGTGACCTGCTTCCACCCGTTGCCGGGTGTCCCTAGGACGTGGTCCGCGGGCACGAACACGTCGTCGAAGGTGACCTCGTTGAAATGGTGGTCACCGCGCAGGTCGTGGATCGGCCGGATCTCCACGCCCTCGGCTTTCAGGTCGACGATGAACTCGGTGAGACCTTCGTGCTTCGATCCACTGGAGTCGGTGCGGGCGAGCACGTAGGCGTGGCTCGACAGATGTGCGTGACTGGTCCAGATCTTGCGGCCACGCAGGCGCCAGCCGCCTTCGACCGGCGCGGCCACCGTCCGCACCGAGGCCAGGTCGGACCCGGACTCGGTCTCGCTCATGCCCAGGCAGAACGTCACCTCGCCGCGTGCGATCCGCGGTAGATAGGCGCGCTGCAGCTCGGGGGAGCCGTAGCGCAGGATGGCGGGGCCGATCTGGCGATCGGCCATCCAGTGCGCGGCCACCGGGGCGCCCACGCGGAGCAGTTCTTCGGTCACCACGAGCCGTGACAGGTTCGACCGGCCGCCCCCGCCCACCTCGGGCGGCCAGGTCATGCCGATCCAGCCGTTCGCCGCCAGCGCCCGGCTGAAGGCGCGGTCATGTCCCCGCAGCCATGCATCGCACTGGGGGGTGAAGCGCCCTTGTGCCAGCCATTCTCGGACCATGGCGCGCACCTGGGCGCGCAGCACGGCCAGATCGTCGGCGCCGGTCTCGGAGTGTGCCCGCACGGAGGTGCCGGTCATCGCAGTTCCTCCAGTTCCGTGAGTGCCCGCCGAGCCACCGCGTAGCCACGGTCGGCGGCCTCGGCCAGGACTCGGGCGGCGGCTCGCCGCTCGTCGTCGGAGATGCGCGGCCGGGACGTCGCCGAGGTGACCTCGACGCCGAGCCCGCGCAGGTGCGCGCGGAAGCCGTCCGTTCCCGGCACGGTCTGGTCCAGTTCCTCCAGTCGCGCGTCCGGTCCCAGGCGGACGCTTCCCCACCGGGTGTGCAATCGGACGAGCGCACCAGGCCCGGGTGCGGCGGTGACGTGCTCGACCCGGGCCTGGATGCGGCGCAGGTCGGTGCCGCCGTGCAGCCACACCAGTTCGTGGGCGCGGGCCGCGACGTCCGGCGCCCCTCCGCCACCCGGCAGCCGCACCGTCGGCCGGTGGCGCTCGCCGATGTAGGAGGAGTTGACCCGGCCCAGGACGTCGATGTTGCTCGCGTCCAGCACGACGCGGTCGAAGCGGCGGGCCATCGCGAGCAGCACGTCAGCGCTCGTGGCGCGCCAGCCGAGCACGTTGTCGTAGGCGGGGTAGTCGGTGGTGCTCGTCGGGACGGACCGGCCGGCCTCCCAGCAGCCCGCCCCCGCCTCGAAGACCTGGATGAACGGCGCGCCGTCGAGCGCGTGGGCGAGTTGTCCGGCGAGCACGGGCCAGTGGAATCCGGTGAACACCCAGCCGCCGCGCCGAAACTCGCGTGCGGCCCGGACGAGGAAGTCCACGGTGGGCGTGGGCGACGTAGTGCTCACGACATCACCTCGGGGCCGTGAAGATCTCGTCGGCAAGCCACGCGCGGAACCCTTCCGGCGACCGCGACCGGTGAGCGTACCGCTCATAGGCTTCGACATCGCGGTCATAGCGCCCGACCGCACCGTCGGGCGCGACCGCGCCGGGCAGGTGTACGTACGCGTCGACCAGCACGCCGGGGATGGTCACGCCCAGGGCACATACCTCGGCGGGGCTCACGACCTCCTCGGCGACGAGGACGACCGTGCCTGCCGCCTGGGCGGCGAGCAGCACCTCACCGAGTGGGCCGCGGATGTGACCGTTGCCGTCGCGGTCGACGACGTCGACGTGGACGAATGCGACGTCGGGGTTCTCGGCGCGCACCACCCGGGCGGCGCCGAAGGGGCTGTCCACCATGGCGAGCAGGCCGCCCGTCCAGTCTTCGTCGGTGTAGCCGGTTCCGGGCAGGTCGGCGACGGGCATGAACGGAACGCCGTACGCGCCTGCGGTGAGCGCGCCGTTGAACAGACCCAGGCTCATCTCATGCAGTTCGACGGCGCCCTCGCCCGCCTCGGCCGCGCGGCGGAAGTTCCACGCGGGCGTCGGCCCCACCGGGCTCCAGCAGTGCCCGAAGGTAGCGGAGGCCAGCACGCCGGCGCCGAGAAGCTGGTCCAGCAGCAGGCCACCGGAGGCGATCACGGCGTGTACGCCGCGCACCTGCTGGCGGATCAGCTCATGCCCCACGCTGAACAGCTGAGAGCCGAAATTGCCCAGGTACACCCGTGTGCCGTGCCGGACATAGGACCGCACGGCATCGGTGAGCGAGAGCGGAGCGGCGGTCACCGGTAGGCCTCCGGCAGCATGTGCAGCCCGGTGCCGAGGTGCGCCCCGCCATCGATCTGCAGCAGTTGACCGGTCATCAACGCGCCGGCCGGGCTGGCGAGGAACGCGACCAGTTCGGCGACGTCGGACGGTGGGGTCGGGCGCCGCATGGGCGTCGCCCGGTCCACCAGGTTACCGAGCACGTGCTCGCTCGCCTCGTCGTTCAGGGCATGGGTGAGCACGGTACCGGGGCCGACGCAGTTGATGCGGATGCCGTCCTCGGCCCATTCCAGCGCCAGGGTACGGGTGAGACCGAGCACGCCCGCGCGGGCGGCGATCGAGTGCGCCATGCCCATGCCGCCGCGCTCGACTCCGGACAGCGAGATGTTGACGACGCTGCCGCGCGTGCGCGCCAGGTACAGGTGAGCGGCCTTGGTCAGGTGGAAGATGCTGGTCAGGTTCAGGTCCAGGACCGAATTCCACCCGTTGGCCGAGATGTCCAATGCCCGCGCGAAGAACTGGCCGCCTGCGTTGTTGACCAGCAGGCCGAGGCCGCGGGCCTCGCCGACCTCGGCCACTGCCGCCGTGGCCGCGTCGGTGTCCCGGACGTCGCACACGCGGTAGTCGTAACCGCCCGGGCCTGAAGTCAGGTCGCCGGTCTCCTTGAGGGTGTCCTCGTGCCGCCCGAGGCCGGTGACGTGCGCGCCGAGCTGCACCAACCGCTGTGTGATGGCGCGGCCGATACCGCTACCGGCACCTGTGACCAGCGCGGAGAGGCCGTCGAGGACGCCGTCGGCCAGGACCTGAGGTTCGGTGGTCGCTACTGCCATCGCGCTGCCTTCCTGTGGGTCGCTGAACTCTCCGGCCGCGGTGGGGCGGGCCTGCGGTGCGGCCGGGCCCCGGAGAACACGACGGGGTGCTGCGGCACGGCTTCGCCGTCCGGCTCCCGGGTCACGACCGCGCCGGGCCGCTCCGCCGAGATCTCCCGCAACGCCGCGACCGGATCCCGTACGGGCCCGGCGGGAATACCGAGTTCCCGCATGCGGGCGCAGACCTCGGCCACGTCATGCCGTGCGGTCCACGATTCGACCTCGGCATCGAACCCGGCCGGGTCGGCGAGGCGCTGCTCCGCCGTCGCCTCGGTCCCGCCCACGACCGGCCGCAGCAGGACCCAGTGCTTGTCCAGGCCGGCGTAGATGTAGCAGTGGCCGTCACGGCAGCGGTAGACGTTCGACGGGGCGGTGGCGGCGTCACGGTTGCCCTGCCCCGGGGTGTAGGTGCCGTCTTCGGCCGCGACGAGCGATGCCGGCCCGGTGAGCGCGGCCATCGCCACTTCGATCATCGGAACGTCGATCTCCAACCGCTCGCCTCGCTCGGGATCGAGCAGGGCCATCGCGGTCGCCATCGCCGCGTACATGCCGCTGAACACGTCGGTCGGGTAACCGGCGGAGATGCCGGGCCGACCGTCCTCACGGGCGTTGAGCAGCGCGAAACCGCTCACCGCCTGCGCGATCGAGTCGAAACAGGTCCGCGGATCATCGACTCCGTACGCGCTGACCACCGTCACGACGAGCCCCGGATGCGCCTGATGCAGAGACGCCGCGTCCAGCCGCAGCCGCGCGCGGGTGCGCAGGCCGAAGTTCATCACCACCGCGTCGGCGCCGTCGAGCAGGTCCTCCAGCCGTGCCCGGTCCGCCGGGTCGCGCAGGTCCAGGCCGATCGATGACTTGCCCGTGTTGTAGGCGCGGAAGTAGGCGCTGCCGAATCGGGTGCCTGCCAGCACACGGGACGGGTCTCCGGCGGGCGGCTCCACCTTGATGACGTCGGCGCCGTAGTCGGCCAGCATCTGGCCGCACACCGAACCGGCGATGTACTGGCTGAGATCGACGACTCGACGCCCGCGCAGCGGCCGGGGGGTCAACGCCGCGCTCCCACCGCCTGCCGCCGCAGTAGCTGCGTCGGCCGGTATCGTGGGTCGCCGGTCAGGTCCGCCATCGAACGCAGTGATGTGTAAACGGCCGGCGCACCGGCGACCTGGAGCACCTCGAACGGCCCGCGTGGGTGATTCATGCCCAGCTTCAACGCGGTGTCGACGTCGTCCGGCGCCGCAGTGCCCTCCTCCACCACGCCGACGGCCTCGTTGACCATGCAGTACGCGAGCCGGTCCACGACCAGACCCGGCAGCGCCGGCACCTCGACGGAGCAGGCACCGAGGGCGTCCAGCAAGGCTTCCACGGCGGGGGTGGGCGCCACCTTCGCCACATCGTCACGCACGACCTCGGCGAAGAGCTCACCGCCGGGCGGATGGTGCAGGCGGATCCAACCGGTACCGGCGGGCAGCACATCGAGCCAGTGGCCATCAGAGCCGTCCACGACCACCTCGCCCGCGAGCTCGCGCACGGCGGCGACGTCGCTTTCGCCGGGTCGGCCGTGGCAGCGGTACAGCGTGATCACGCGCGATCCGGAGGTGACGGGCGGTTCCCATGCCGCAGCGTCCGGACCGGCCACGACCACCCGTACACCCTCACCGGTGGCACCGGGTCGCCGGAGCACCCGTGCCACCGCGGCGCGCGGCTTTTCCACGCGATGGTCGTAGAAGCCGCGGCCCACGGCGCGGCCGGTCATCCCGCTGCGCACCAACGACCGGGCGATCGGGATGGGCCGGTAGCGGGGGTCGCCGAACTCGCGCAGCGCGGTCTCCGACGACCCCAGGTGCGTGTGCAGGCCGGTGAAGTCCAGCAGGGTCAGCGGGCCCATCGGGTGGCCGAGCCCATTCGACGCGGCGGCGTCGACCACGGCGGCCTCCACGCCCTGCATGACGAGCAGCTGTGCCTCGTAGTAGAGCGGCCGGCACACCCGGTTGACGATGAAGTTGGGCGAGTCACGGCAGACGACGGGTGTCTTCCCGAGGGCTTCCACAAGCTCACGCGCGCGGTTCACGGTCGCCTCGCTCGTCCCGCCGCCGACGATCACTTCGACGAGACGCATCTTCGTGGCCGGGTTGAAGAAGTGCATGCCCACGACCCGTGTCGGGTCGCCGAACGCCTTGCCCATCTCGCCCACGCTCAGCGACGAGGTGTTCGACGCCACCAGCAGATCGGGGCCGCCCGCCGCCGCGACCCGCGCCAGCAGTTCCCGTTTGACGTCCATGTTCTCCACGACGGCCTCGATGAACACGTCCGCGTCGGCCACCGCCTCGGCAAGGTCGTCGGTAGCCGCCACCGACGAGAGCGTCTCGCCGTCGGACTCGGCCTCGGCCTGGATCTTGACGAGTCCTGCCTCGGTGAGCTCGTGTGATGCGTCGACGACGCGGACCCGCGCGCCGGCCCGGTCGAAGACTCTGGCGATGCCGCGGCCCATCGGGCCGAGGCCAGCGACGACCACCCGCATCCCGGCGAGATCGCTCACGCCGCCGCCGCCTCGATGACGGCGGCGACGCCCATCCCGCCGCCGACGCACAGGCTCGCCACGCCATGCTGTGCTCCGCGCCGTTCGAGTTCGGCGAGCAGCGTGACGATGATCCGGAGCCCGCTCTGGCCCGTCGGATGACCCAATGCGATCCCGCCGCCGTTGACGTTGACGCGGTCCTCATCCAGCTTGAGCTCGCGGACGTTCTGCACGATCTGCGCGGCGAACGCCTCGTTGATCTCGAACAGGTCGATGTCGCCGACCGACATGCCCGCGGACTCCAGCGCAGCCGGGATCGCCGCCGTGGGACCGATGCCCATCATGCTGGGATCGACGCCCACCGCGGCGAAAGAGAGGATCCGCGCCCTCGGCGTCAGACCGTGGCGTTCCACCGCCTCGCCGCTCGCGATCACGATGCCGGCGGCGCCGTCGGCCATCTGGCTGGAGTTCCCGGCGGTCACCGTGCCGTCCTTCTCGAACGACGGGCGCAACCTCGCGAGCCGGTCGAGACTGGTGTCGCGCCGGAAGGTCTCGTCCTCGGCCAGGGATCCGCTCTCGGTCTCGACGGGCACGACCTGGTCGTCGAACCGACCCTCCTCCCAGGCTCGTATGACCCGTTCGTGGCTGCGTACCGACCACTCGTCCTGCGCAGCGCGGGAGATGCCGAATTCGCGCGAGATCTTCTCGGCGGTCTGTCCCATGTTCATCCCGCAGATCGGGTCGGTGCCGCCGTCGCGCCACCCGTCCGCCAGTGTGACGTCGCCACGGCGGGTGCCCTCCCACCGCAAGGTGTAGGGTGCGATGAACGGCATCGTGCTCATGCTCTCCACCGCGACGGCCAGGGCCACGTCGGTGTCGCCGGTGAGCACCGACTGGTGGGCCAGCTGCACCGCCTTAAGGCCCGACGCGCAAGCCATGTTGACCGTCTGGGCCGGCACCCGCTGCGGCAGGCCGGCACGCACCGCGACCTGCCGACCGGGATTGGGCCCGTTGCCCGCCTGCCGGCAGTTGCTCACGATCGCCTCGCCGACGGCCTCGGCAGGCACTCCCGCCCGGTCGAGTGCCGCCCGGCCGGCGATCGCGCCCAGTTCGACCGTGCGCACGTCCCGGAGCGATCCGCCGTACCGGCCGTTCGGCGTGCGGACGCCGCCTACCAGAAACACATCCCTGCTCATTTTCACCTTTCGCTCTTCCAGTCGCTCGCCGTCCGCCACTCAGTGCTGCCGGATCACGCGCTTGCTCTTGTGCGTGCTGCGGGCCAGGGTGCCTTCGGGCACCGGCTCGGCGATGCAACGCACGGTCAGTTCCGCCCGGATGGCAGCGGACAGCCGGCTGCCGAAATCCGCGGGCGCCCCCGGCTCGACCTCGACCCGCAGCTTGATGCCGGTGAGGTAGCCGGTCACCGGATCGGTGACGTCCTGGTCGAGCACGATGAGGTACTCCCCCGTGGCGCCCTCCATGCGGCGCACCACCTGCTCGACCGCGCTGGGGAAGAGATTCACGCCGCGGATCACGAGCATGTCGTCGGCCCGGCCGGCCACCCCGGCCGGCAGCCGCGCGTGGGTGCGTCCGCAGCCGCACGTCGTGCTGTCGCGGACAACGATGTCACCGGTCCACCAGCGCACCAAGGGCGTCGCCTGCTTGTCCAGGTGGGTCAGGACGAGCACCCCGGGAGTGCCGTCCGGCACCGGCTCGTGTGTCTCCGGGTCGACGACCTCGGCGTAGGCAAAGTCTTCGACGATGTGCCCGCCGGCCTGCTCCTCGCACTCCCAGGCGATGGGCTGGAACTCCAGGCTGCCGTAGCCGTCGAAGCACTTGGCGCCCCAGCGTCGTTCGATGTTCGCGCGGGTCGCGGGCACGCCGGCGCCGGGCTCGCCGCCGACCTGGATCCGGCTCACCTTCGAGCCGGTCAGCGGCGTCCCCATCTTCTCCGCCGCCTCGGCCAGGTGCAGGATGAACGACGGTGTACCGCTGATCGCGGTCGTGCCATACCGGAACATCGTCTCGATCTGCCGCTCGGTGTCGGTCGAGCCTCCCGGCAGCACCGTCGCGCCGATCCGCTGGTATCCAGCCGTGGCGCCGAGACCGCCGACGAACCAGGCGTAGCCGAACATGCACTGGTAGACGTCGTGTTCGCGCACGCCCTGTGCATAGCCGGTGCGGGCGTACAGGTCGGCCCAGCGGTCGAGGTCGGCGGCGGACCAGCACACGGGGGTCGGTCGGCCGGTGGTGCCGGAGGAGAAGTGCACGCGCCGGACGCTGTTGAGGCCCACGGTCACGTTGCCGCCCCAGGGTGGGGCGGCTTCGAGATCGGCGATGTAGTCGGCCTTGGTGACCACCGGCAACTTCCGCAGGTCATCGAGAGTGCGCAGGTCACCCGGTTCGAAGCCGAGCTGCTTCCACCGCGTGCGGTAGAAGGCGCTGTGCTCCCCGACATGCCGGAGCTGCTCGCGCAGCTTGGTCAGCTGCCATTCGCGGATGCGTTCCAGCGGCCAGGTCTCGATCTCGCTCCAGTAGCGTTCGGAGTACGGTCCGGCGGCGGTACTGCTGGCGATCATGTGCGGCTCCTGCGCAGGCCGTTGACGATGAAGTCGGCGTACTCGTTGGCCACCCGTTGCACGGTCGCGAAGTCCCCGCGCTCGGGGTCGTACCAGATGCTGATCCAGTTCAGGGCGCCCAGTGCCGGCTTGGTGGCCAGCCTGGGCTCGACATCGCGGAAGAGCCCTTCACGTTTGCCCTCCTCGATCACGTCGGCGAACATCTGCTCGTACTGGTCGCGCAGCGCGATGACCTTCTGCAGCGCCTCCCGATGCGTCGCATGCTCCCGCAGGCGGTGCATCTCCACCGCCTGCACGGCGACCCGCTGGAACGAGTTGCGGGTCATCATCAGGCCGGCGTGATGGTGGACCATCCGCCACAGCCGGTCGGCGCTGGAGATGTCGGTGGCCGCCGCGATCGGCTGGATGCCGACGATCATCTCCTCCATCCCGGTGAGCACGACATCGAGGAAGATGTCAGCCTTCGCCCGGTAGTAGTGGTAGACGCGACCCTTGGTGGAGCCGAGCAGGTCGGCGATGTCGTCGATCGTGGTGGCCTCGTAGCCTGCCCGGGTGAAGGCGATCGCCGCCGCCTCCAGGATCTCGCGTTGGCCCGGTCCGGAACCGGAGCGCGACAGCCGGCCGGTCAATCGCCATCTCCTGCGGATACGAAGGCGAGCGGGCGGATCGGCGATCCGGTGCCCCCGCGGATGGACAGGGGCGCCGCGGTGAAGAAGAAGTCCCAGACCTCGTCTGCGGCCAGTGTCGAAAGGTTCATGGCCTCCATGATCAGCACACCGTTCTCCACGAGGAGGTGGCAGTGCACCTGAAGGCTCGGATTGGGCATCCGCTCATAGGCCACGGTGTCGCAGCCGCTGGCCACCACGCCGTGGTCGGTGAGCCACTTCGCCCCGGAGAGCACCACACCGGGAGCCCCGGTGTTGGTGCCGAGATAGGCCGCGTTGTCGGTCCACAGCAGGTCCCAGCCGGTGCGCACCAGCACGATCGACCCCGGCTCCGGCGTGGGGTGATCGGTGAACCAGGCTTCGAAGAGATCGGCGTCGACCCCGTCCTCCGGGGTGAGCGGGCGGCCGAACGCGCGGGTGGCGTCCACGAGATGCCCGCGTGCCAGCATCGGGTTGAGCTCGTGGACCGAGACCTCGAGCATGCCTTCCGGATAAGACTGGTTCGACATGATGTCGACCCCGCCGTAGACCTTGCCGAGTTTTGACACGTGCGCCAGCCCGTCCACGTGAGTGCCCACGTGGCCGCCGGTGGTGATCATCTCGGCGGCCGCCGACACGCCGTCCGGGTACATGACCTCGCCATGCCGCTTCGTCAGCGAGAAGCTGTACGGCGGATGGTTCGGGTGGTGCGGTATCCCGGTGTAGAGCTGCTGCGCGAGGTCGTAGATGCGGAAGCGGCCCGGCGGCGGGAAATCGACCCGCTGTTCCCACACGCCGCTCATGCGGCCGCCTCGGCCTTGATCGCGCGCCCGATGACCAGCCGCTGGATCTCCGAGGTCCCCTCGTAGATCTCCAGGATCCGCTGGTCGCGGTAGAGCCGCTCGGCCGGGCACGGCTTGCAGTAGCCGGCGCCACCGTACACCTGCACGGCGGTGTCGACGGCGCGATGCGCGGCCTCGCTGGCGTCCAACTTGGCCATCGCCCCGAGGACCGAGACGTCGCCGTTCTCCTGATAGGTGCACGCGGCGCGGTGGGTGATCATCCGCGCCGCCGTCAGCCGGGTCGCGACGTCCGCCAGCCGGAAGGAGATGCCCTGATTGTCGATGATCGGAGTGCCGAACGTCCGCCGTCGAACCGCCTCGCGGGACGCGATGTCATAGCCGGCGAGCCCCACCCCGATCGACTGCGCGGCGACGGTGATCCGGCCGGCGTTGAGGGTGAGCATGGCCAGCTTCATGCCACGGTTGAGCTCGCCAAGCATCGCGTCCTCGCCGACGACCGTGTCGAGCCTGAGGTTGCTGGTCTTCGTGCCTCGGATGCCCATCTTGTCCTCGAAGCGGTCGATGACCACCCCCTCGGCGTCCTTGTCCACCATGAACGCGGTGATGCCGCGGGTTCCGGCGGCCGGGTCGGTGATGGCGAACACCACGTAGTGCTGCGAGGCCCCGCCGTTGCCGATATAGATCTTCTCGCCGCGGATCCGCCAGCCGTCGCCCTCGCGGACCGCGGTGGTCTTGATCCGAGCGGCGTCACTGCCCGCGCCGACCTCGGTCAGCGCGAAGCTCACCGCCTGCCCGCGTGCGAGCCCACCGAGGTAGCGGCGGCGCTGCTCCTCGGTACCGGCGAGGACCACCGGTGTCCCGCCCAGGGCGTATGCGGTGAGGATGGCGCCGGTGGAGGCGCAGGCACGTGACACCTCTTCGATCACCGCGCAGACGACGTCGAAGCTCGCGCCCTGCCCGCCGTACTCGGTGCCGATGAACAGTCCGGCCAGGCCGCTGTCGACGAGGATCTTGACGCTTTCCCAGGGATAGCGCTGCGCGCGGTCCAGTTCCTCCGCCAAGGGCGCGAAGTGCTCGGCGGACAGCTTGCGGGCGAGTTCCCGCCACTTCTGGCCGTCCGGGCTCAGCGGCGGCTCCCAGATCACGGACACGATCAGGCTCCAATCAATCGGTAGTGGCAGCGGTGGCTGCGGGCACCGGTTCGGCCGCGGACCGGCGGTGCCGGAACAGGAGGCGTCCCAGCCCCGCGAGGCCATCGGGCGACAGCAGGAGGACGAGGGCCAGAACACCACCGAGAATGATCTTGTCGATGTCGCCGCCGAACGAGGCGAGCTGCTGCTGCGCGGTGATCAGAGCTGCGCCGACGAGCGGACCGAGCAGCCGCCGACGGCCGGGCAGGATCACTGCGGTCAGCATGAACAGCAGGAAGGACGTCGACAGCAGGTCCGGGCTGACGTAGCTGCGCTGGAAGGCATAGAGCCAGCCGGCCAGCGCGCTGATCGGCGCCGACACCACGAACACCAGTACCCGTGTGATGCGGACGTCGACTCCCATGGCGGTCGCCAGGTCGCCGTTCATCTGGGCCATCAGCGCGCTCGCGCCGAGCCGAGAGCGCCGGAACCTGGCGATGAACAGGACCACGAGTACGAGCAGCACGTAGGCGATCGGCCAGAAGTCGGCGGCGGTCCGGGCGACGTAGGAGCCGCCGATCGCGGGCAGAGTCAGCAGCGGGACGCCGACGATGCCGTCCGACCCGCCGAGGGCGCCCACGTTCGACACGACGGTCAGGCCGATGATCGCGGTGGCGTACGTCACGAGCGAGAAGACGAACTCGCGCGTGCGCAGTGTCGCGAGGCCGACCAGGAGCGCCAGGACCGCGGCCAGCGCCAGGGAGACGAGCAGGGACGGCAGCGGATCCCACCCGGACCTGGCCGTGAGATACGCGGTGGCGTACGCGCCGGCGGCCCAGAAAAGGGTGTGGCCGAGGCTGACCTCGCCCAGGTACGACAGCACGATGTCGGCGCCGTAGGACATCATCGCGAAGATCGCGATGAGCACGCAGGTCGTGTAGAGGCGGACGGAGCCGCCGAGCAGGCCGGGCAGCAGGTATCCGGCAACGGCCAGCACGAGCCGGCCGGTGACCCGGACGGCCCTCGCCCGCAGCCCATGCGGCGCGTTCGAACGCCGGGACGGCGTGTCGGCCTGTGCTGGTCCCCGCCTGATGCACGTGGTCTTCGTCATCGGGACGTCAACCCCTGGGGCCGGACGACGAGGACCACGAGCAGCACCGCGAATGCGGCGGCTGTGGAGAACGCCGGTGAGACGTAGGCTCCGAAGAACGCGGTGAAGACGCCCAGGCCGAGGCCCACGAACAGGCCTCCGATCAGGTTGCCGATCCCGGCGAGCACGACGACCAGGAACGTGATGACCAGTTGGTCGAACCCCATGGACGTCAGGATCGGGCTGCGAGGCGCTATCACCGCGCCGGCCAGTGCCGCGCACGCCGCGGAGAACACGAACACGCCGAGATAGACTTTCGCCGCATCGATGCCGTACACCTGAGCCAGCTTCGGGTCCTCCGCGACACCGCGGATGATGCGGCCCACGTTGGTGCGGCCGAGGACGAGGTATGTCGCGGCGTACAGGGCCAGCGCGAGCACGACGATCAGCACGTCCTGGCCGGTCAGGCGGGCCGCGCCGACCGACATGGTCGCGCCCTTGAGCGGGCTCGCGATCACCTGCGGGTCACCGCCGAACAGCAGCGCTCCCCCGCCTTCGAGGAGGTAGCCGAACGCCAGGGTCACCAGCATCAGGCTGACGATGTTCTGTTCGAGCGTGAGCCGCCGCATCAGGCGCTGCATGATCCCGCCGAGCACCGCGACCACCACGATGGCGACCGGAATCGCCGCCAGATAGGGGATTCCGGCCTTGGTGATCGCTAGCCAGGTGATGAAGGCACCGATCATGTACAGCTGGCCGTGCGCGAAGTTGACCAGGCGTGCAGCGCTGAGCAGCACGGTCCATCCGACTGCGAGCAGCGCGTAGCCGGCGCCGAGGGCGAGACCGTTGACCAGTTGTGCGAGGATCATGAGCGTCCCAGCCCACCGAGGTAGGCGGACACGATCCGCTGGTCGTCGCGCATCTCGTCGCAGCTGCCAGAGCCGACCACGCGGCCCTGTTCCAGCAGGTACAGCCGGTCCGCGACCTCCAATGTCGCCCGGACGTTCTGCTCGACCAGCAGTACCGACAACCCCCGCGCGACGAGCTCGCGGACGTGCTCGAGAACCTCGACGACGAGACGGGGCGCGAGTCCGACCGACGGCTCGTCGAGGATGAGCAGCCGCGGAGCCGCCCGCAGCGCGCGGCCGATGGCCACCATCTGGCGTTCGCCGCCGCTGAGCGTCGAGCAGCGGGCGTGCGCCCGGCCGGGCAGCTGCGGAAACACCTGATAGACGTCCTCGACCTCGTACCGGGTACCCGCCGCGTCGCGCGGCGGACGGACCAGGCGAAGGTTCTCCTCCACCGTCATCCGCTCGAAGACACTCTTGCTTTCGGGTACCAGGACCACGCCCTGCCTGCTGCGCTTGTACGCCGGCAGCGTGGAGATGTCACGGCCTGCGAAACGGAACACGCCTGTCGCGCTCGCGTTGCCGCGCGACCACCCGGCCACAGCGTTGACGAGCGTGCTCTTGCCGGCCCCGTTGGCGCCGGCGACCGCCACCAGCTCGCCGTCGCCGACGGTGAGGTCGACGCCGTCCAGCACGGTGCTGTGCCCGTAGCGGACCCTCAGGTCCTCGACCTCCAGCAGTGTGTTCATGCGGCCCTCCCGAGATACGCCTCGAGCACCGCCGGGTCCCGCTGCACGTCGCCGGGCTCGCCGTACGCGATCGGCTCACCGCGGTCGAGCACGAGCAGCCGGTCGACGATCTCCATGACCAGGTCCATGTGGTGTTCGATGAGCACCACTGCCAGCCCGCGCCGCCGTAGCTCCCGCAGCAGCTCTGCCAGGTTGCGCATGTCGTCGCCGCCGACCCCCGCGGCAGGCTCGTCGGCCAGCAACACCCGCGCGCCCGCGCCGAAGGCCAACACGATGGACAGGCACCGTTGCAGACCGTATGGGACGTCGTCGGGGGACATGCCGTAGTACCGGGCCGGGATCCCGAACTCGCTCAGCAGCGCCGCCGCTCTCGCACGGTCACGTGCGCGCCGCCGCGTTTCCCGCCACGGAGTGAACAGGCTCCCGGCGAGCGACACGCCGTTCTCCACGGTGAGCGCGGCCGCCACGTTATCCAGCACGGACATGCCGCCGTAGAAGGAGTTGTGCTGGAACGTACGGCGCAGGCCGCGCCGTGCCAGCCGGTGCGTCGGGACGCCGTCGGCGTCCGAACCGTACAGCTCGACGTGACCGCCGCGGCGGACGGTGTTGGTCACCGCCGCGAAGCTGGAGCTCTTCCCCGCGCCGTTGGGGCCGATGACGCCGAGGATCTCGCCGTCCGTCACGGTCCACGACACGCCGTTCAGTGCCCGCAGGTTGCCGTACCGCACGCTGATGCCCTCGACCTTCAGGGCGGGATGGCCGCCGGAGTCCCTGGGGGTCATCGGACTCACTGCTCCCAGATCGCGTCGGGGATCGGGATCTGGTCGAGGACCTTCTCCTTGCCGCCCTTGACGGTGAACGCGTAGACCCTGGACTTCAGTTGGCCCTTCGCGGTGAAGCCGACATCCCCGAGCACGGTTCCGCTGAACTCATGGCCGTGAATCGCCCCGGCCACCTTGTTCCGGTCGGTACCGCCCGCCTTCTCGACGGCTTTC
Source organism: Actinomycetota bacterium (assembly GCA_048498315.1). Taxonomy (GTDB): domain Bacteria; phylum Actinomycetota; class Actinomycetes; order Streptosporangiales; family Streptosporangiaceae; genus Actinoallomurus. The sequence continues at coordinate 16,738 of JBEHYF010000045.1, read as the reverse complement.
GCCCACACGTCGACGCTCTCCGCGCCGAGCGCGGCGTACTTGTCCGGTAGCTGCCCGGTCGCCTTCTGGAATGCGGCGACGAACTTGGTGTTGGCCGGGTTGCTCTTGAACGGTTCCACGTCGGGGAAGTAGATGTCGGCCGAGAGCAGCCCGTCGACCTTCGCGCCGCCGGCGAGGGAGATGACCTCCGGCGACACCGTGCCCAGCGCCGCGAAGTGCGGTGCCTTGACGCCGGATTCGGCGTACTGGCTCGCCAGCGCCGGCATCCCGGACGACTCCGCGGCGTCGGCGGAGAAGACGACGTCGGGTTTGGCGGCCGCCAGCCGGCTCAGCAGGACCCGGAAGTCGGTGTTGGCGTAGTCGAACTTCTGCTCGCTGACCACCTGCGCTCCGGTCGGCCGCACCTGCTTGGCGAGGTAGTCACCGGCATCCTTTCCGTACGCGTCGTTCTCCAACAGCATCGCGACGCGCTTGGCCTTGAGCTTGCCATGGATGTACTGCGCCGCGGCGTACGCCCCGACCGCGTTGCCGGCGTTCATCCGTACGGCGTCCGGGTCGGCACCGCCGAGGATCGAGGCGTTCTGCGGGATCGACGTGATGTTGAGGATGCCGGCTCGCACCAGCACGGGCTGGATCGCCAGTGTCACCGGGCTGTTCCAGCCTCCCATCACGACCGAGACCCCCTCGCTCGCCAGCGCGTTGGCCGCGCTCACACCGGTGGCCGGGTCGCTCTTGTCATCCTTGGAGACGATCTGGAGCTTGCGTCCGCGCACCCCGCCCGCCTTGTTGATCAGGTCGGCCTCGGTGGTTATCGCGTTGAGCACCTCCTTGCCGTTCGGGCCGGCGGGACCGCTCAGCGGCACGATCACGCCGACCTTGATCGGGCCCGATCCGCTGTCGGCCTTCCCCGAGGTCGAGCTTCCGCCGTTATTCGCGCAGCCGGCCAAAAGAGGTGCCAGGGCAAGCGCTGTGAAGATCATGGTCCGTTTCACGGGGCCTCCAGCTTCGACCTCAACGTGACGTACTACCGAGTATGTTGCCGAGAATTTAGGTCGCCGGAAGCGTCACGTCAATGGTTACTTCGCGTGAGATGAAGGCTGCTGACAGGCACATCTGCCCCATCCGGAGTCTTGACCTGCCGACATACCCGAGCGTATGTTCCGACGAGACATACGCCGGAGAACACCCGAAAGGCCGCGCGAGGAGGTCATGGTGGTCGAGGAGAACCAGGCGGTTCGCTACGACGTCGACGAGCATGTCGCGGTGATCACGATCGACCGCCCGTCGGCGCGCAACGCGCTGAGCACGGACGTGTTGCGCGGGCTGTGCGCCGGACTCGACCGGGCCGAATCCGAGGACGACATCCGTGCGGTGGTGCTGACCGGCGGACCGACGATCTTCGCCTCGGGAGCCGACGTCCGCGAGCTACGCAAGACGTCCCCCGCCGGGTATCTGCAGTCCGAGCGTCTTGCCGCCTGGGCCCGCTTCGCCCGCTTCACCAAACCGTCCGTCGCGGCCGTCGCCGGGTACGCGCTCGGCGGGGGCTGCGAGCTGGCCATGTCGTGCGATCTGATCGTGGCCGCTGATTCGGCCACCTTCGGGCAGCCGGAGATCCGGCTCGGCATTCTGCCCGGAGCAGGCGGTACGCAGCGGTGGGCCCGCGTGTGCGGCCGGTTCCGCGCCGCGGAACTCATGCTGGCCGCCGGCACGGTCGATGCGTGGACCGCACGCGAGTACGGAATGGTCGCGTGGGTCGTACCGGCCGAGCGTACTGTGGCGGCCGGGATCGCGCTGGCGACCGCCATCTCGGCGTTCAGCCCGGTGGCGACCCGGTTGTCCAAGGCGGCGCTGCGGGCCTCGGAGGAGCTACCGCTCAGCGGCGGCCTGGAGCATGAACGGGCACTGCTGGCGACCCTGCTGTCGACAGAGGACCATTTCGAGGGAATCGACGCCTTTCTCGAGAATCGCACACCACACTTCACCGGGCGATGAGGGAACCGATACCGATGAGCGATCTCGTAACGTTGGACTTCGAAGATCCTGGTGCGGGCGAGCGCCTGGGCCACGACGCCCGTGCGGTGCTGGCACGGGAGATCCGCGGGTGGCACCGCTCGGCACCCGGCGCCGTACTGCTCCGGGTACACGGTGACGCGTGGCACCACGCACCTGAGCTGTCCGGCGTCGAGCCGACGGCGCTGGACCGCGACCGGATCGACGCCGAGTACCAGTCGCTGGTCAAGGGCCTGTTCGGCCTCGTCTGTCCGGTGGTGGTATCGCTCGACGGACAGGTCAGCGGGTTCGGGCTCGCCCTCGCGCTCGCGGCCGACGTACGACTCGCCACGCCCCGTACCACGGTGTCCGTGGGCGGCAACGCGAAGACCGCGGCCCTGCTCGGCGGCGTCGCCTGGCTCGTCACCCGGGCCGCGGGCGCGGGCGCGTTCGCGCAGCTCGCATGGACCGGTGCCGCGCTATCGGCCGATGAGGCGGCCTGCCACGGGCTGCTCAGTCACACCGCCGATCCGGACGCGGCCGCAGTGCTCGCCGAACACCTGGCCGCGGACGCGGCCGGCTCGTCCGCCCTCAAACGCGCGCTCACCTCACGGCAGCGCGCCGAACTCGGTGTCGTGCTCGACTACGAGGCATGGCTTGCCGACGTCGCTGCGGGAGGACCGGCGTGACCGCGGACGGCCTGCGGCCCGAACCGGGCTGGGCCACCTCATGCGGCCAGGTCATGATGACGCCCACCGCACCGGGTGCCCTCTTGGGCGCCGCGGACCGGCTGCTGATCGCCGAACGCATAGCCCGCTACGGCTGGGCGTACGATGAGCGCGACCGCGAAGCCCTGGCCGACTGCTTCACGCCGGACGGCGTTTGGCAAGGCGTGATCATGGGTCGTAACCGCGTCGAACCGATCCGTGGAGCGCGGGCCATCGCGGATTGGTTGGCCGGTTTCTGGGACATCCAACCCGACCAACGCCGCCATGTCTTCACCAATCTCGTGGTCGGCGAACCGGATGCGGAACAGGCCACCGCGCACGCGTACCTTGTACTGCTGAGCTCGCACGATGGCGCGACCGCACCCGTTTCCGCCGGCCCTTACCGTTTCACGATGCGGCGAACAGGCAGCAAGCTCTGGCGTATCGCCGTGCTGTCAGCCGGTTTCGACGCCCCTTTCTGAGGTGTCGGATACCGCCCCCACGGACCACGAAGCCGCAGGCCATAGGTTCCTACCGCGACGTCGCGTTCGTTGATCACCCATACCTGGGGTACCGCCAGCACCCAGCGGGCGGCGATGCGGCGCGCGTGGGTGGCGGCTCGGCGCTCGAACGCCGCGGCGGCGGCGTAGTCCCGCAGGTAGTCGTAGTCGCTGAGCACCAGGGTGCGCTCACCTTCCACCGCGACGACTGCCGGGTACTCACCGGCTCTGACGTGCTGTTCGACCCGTTCCACGGCGGTGAGAAGCAGCGCCACAACATCATCGTTCATCTGGTGCCGCCGTCCTCATCATCGCCGCCGCATCCGTCGCCGGTCGTGGTGGGCTCCGGGGTGGATGGGGTCGGCTGGTCGGGCGTCGGCCACCCCGATGGTTCGGCCGCCACCTGGCTCGCCTCGGGACGGTCATCGGCCGGTCTCATCGGGCAAGTCTTCGGCATGGCCTGGTAGCGCGAGGCGATGGGCGAAGATCCGGCATGCATGGGTTCCGGTGGGAAAGCGGCGTACCTGCCTCACGGGCAGAGGCGTACTTATGAGCAATGATCTCTCTCCTCGTGTAACTAGTCAGCTGCTCGGGGCTTGGTGAGCTGATTTCAGGCTGTTTCGGGGAGCCAGGGATGCCCGGTCGTGAGCCGGGTGAGGGCGTGCAGGAACGCGATTCCGTGCTTGGCCGCGGTGGCCAGGTAGGAACGGATCGTGACGAACTGTCCGGTCCGGGCAGGGTGCGCAGGCAGCCGGAGACCTTCTGCCGCACCTTGATCACCCGTATCTCGCGTTCGGATGCGTTGTCATCGAACGGCACCCGCGCATCGACGGTGAAGCCGCAGGTGGTCCTCGTGGCGCTCCAGCATCCGGCGGGCCAGGGCGTTATGGCCTTTTTCCAGCGTGGTCGCCCGGCCGCTGGTGGTCTTGAGGCCGCACCAGGCGGCGGCGCGGAAGTCGTGCTTGGCCTCGGCCATCGCGGCCGCATCCAGGCTGGTCAAGGTGCCGTCCCGGGCGAGGGCCTCATCGATGAGGCGTTTCATGGTGCGCAGCGCGCCGGCGGCCTGGACGGCCCAGCACCAGGTCCCGGCCGGCTCGGTGGCGCTGTGGTGGATGACCGCCTGCAACTCCCGTAGCAGGTGCGCGTTGCACCGGGCGTGTCTCGCGCCGGTATAGGTGTCGTAGGGCGCCCATCCGTCGTGGACGGCGATCCCGGTGAAGACCGGCAGCACCCCGGCGGCGTTCATCGCCCCGACCCCGCGCTTGTCATGCACCGTGATCAGCACGTATGTGCCGGTCGAGGCAGAATGCACCCACCGCAGCCTCGGCAGCGGTCTGCTCGCGGCCGTCGGCCTTGGCCACATCGCCGGCACTCGCACGAGCCGGTGTGGGAGGCCGCGCTGCGGGCTGCGGCCCGGCCGGCGCCGACGGTGAGGAGCACGACGGGCTTGCCCGCCGCGGTCGCCTCGGCGACGGCGCGGGCGAAGTCGCGGCCGTCACCGAAGTCCTCGGCGTAGAGGGCGATGAGCCGGGTGCCCTCATGCGCGGCGTACGCGCGGACCAGCTCCGCGAGGGTCAGGTCCGCCTGGTTCCCGAGCGAGGCGAACCGCGAGAAGCCCAACCCCAGCGGCTCCAGCAGGGACGACAGCTCCAAGGCGAGGTTGCCGCTCTGGGAGATGAAGCCGATGTCGCCGGCCCCGCTGACCTGTTCAACCCCGTCAACGACCGGCGCATCTCCGAGCTCATCGTCGACCAGGTCCGGCTGCTGATCCGCCAGCAGCAGCTCAACCTCGGCGACCGGCTCCCCGCCGAGCGTGAGCTGTGCGAGCGCTTCGGCGTCAGCCGGGTGACCGTACGCGAGGCGCTGCGCGTCCTAGAGGCTTGCCGCCACCTCGGCGCTGACCGAGTTCGCCGAAGGTCGCTTCCGGCCGGTGATCGGTGACGATCGCGCCGCGCCCGGGACGGTCGAGCAGGTGCTGCTGTGCTCCGGCAAGGTCTACTACGACCTGGATCGGCGTCGTGGGACGTCGAGCGGTACGCATACGGCGATCATCCGGCTGGAACAGCTGTATCCCTTCCCGGCCGAAGAGCTCCGCGCCGAGCTGATCCGTTACCCCGCGAACGTGCGCCTGCGCTGGGTGCAGGAGGACCGAAAATCGGAGTGCGGGCGCCTTCGTCATCGCGCGTCTCGCCAGGCTCGGGTTCGGCGCCGCCGACTGCGTCAGCCGGCCGGAGGCCGCCGCCCCGGCGGTCGGCTCGGCGCCGCCGACATCCCGTTCCCTTTGTTCTCGCCAGGGGCGGGCATACTGATGAGCGGGGGGACCATGGCACGGCGGCGAGGCTCTGTCGGCTATCGGCTGGTGCCGCATACGGCCGATCTGCGCATCGAGGCGTGGGCTCCCACCGTCGAGCGGTGTGTCGCCGAGGTGGTCCGCGCGATGGTGCGAAGCTTCGCCGATCTGGCGTTGGCGACGCCTACCGCATGCCGGGAGTTCGTCGTGCACGCCGCGGATCCGGAAGCGCAGCTGATCACGGTGCTCGACGAGGTGATCTACCGCATGGACACCGATAACGAAATCCCGTGGACGGTGGCGGTACGCCGCGAGGGAGGAAATCTTCGAGTCACCATGACGATGGTCGACGTCACACAGGCCACTGTCGTCGGCGCGGTCCCGAAAGCCGTCTCACTCCATCGGCTGCGCTTGGAAAAGAGTGGCGAGAACTGGCGCTGCAGCGTAACGATCGATGTCTGATCGACATTTTGAAAATGCGTGAATGAGAGCTACACCCGTCGACGGAGCTGCCCGGTGATACCGCGGGCAGGACGGTGACCTTGGCGACCGGATCGGCGCGCTCGCACAACGCCGCCAAAAGCGCGTGCCCGGACTCGTGGACGGCCACCGCGTGCCGTTCCTCGGGCAGCAACGCGTTCGAGGTCTCCCGGCGGCCCAGCAGGACGCGGTCGCGCGCGGCGTCCAGATCCAGGGCCTCGGTGATCGTCCAGCCGGCGCGGACGAGACGCGGCCGATTCTCCGGCCTGCGGCTCGGCTCGGTCAGCCACGCGGTCCTGCACCACTCCGAGGGGCCGCTGGCCGTCGTACGGCGGTCCAGCGGCGACGCCGGAAGCGACGGGTGGTGACCGGCGGCGTGTTCCCATGGCCGGAGCCGGTCGTACGGGTACCCCGAGCGGGCACGGCCGGTCAGCATCCGGCATCCGCCTGGGGCTGCCGTCACCCCCGGCCTGAACGGCCTGACGGCACGGGACCATCGCCCCTGGACCGCATCGGCCGGCCCTACGCAGTCTGGGCGTAAGGGGGTAGAGCCATGGGCTTCATCGATCGAATCGACGCGGGTCGGCGCCTGGCGGCGCGGCTTCGCCATCTGAGAGGCCGGGACCTCGTGGTCGTCGGTCTTCCGCGCGGTGGTGTTCCCGTCGCCGCGGAGGTGGCCCGCGCGTTGGACGCGCCATTGGATGTCATCGTGGTCCGGAAGCCGGGGGTGCCGTTCCAGCCGGAACTGGGCATGGGGGCGATCGGTCAGGACGGCGTGCGGATCACCAACGACGACATCATCCGCATGGCGCACGTGTCTCCCAATGAACTGGCCGCGGTGGAGGCGCGTGAACGCGCCGAGTTGGAACAGCGCGGGCATCGGTATCGGGGAGGCCGGGGCCGGGTGCCGCTCAAGGGGCGGACGGTGATCGTGGTCGATGACGGCATCGCCACCGGATCGACGGCACGGGCCGCCTGCCTGGTGGCGCGGGGGAGGTCGCGTAGTCAGGCGGTGGTATCGACCAGTCGGCGGGCCAGCAGTTCGATGTCGAACACCTTGGCCCGGTCGACCTCCTCCTCGACGAGGCCGACGGGCTCGGGGTCGGCTACTTCGGTGCCAGCACCGGGGCCGCCGCGCGCTGTGGGCCGCCGCCGAACCGGACGCGGATGTCACTGCCGTCGTCTCCCGCGGCGGCCGGCCCGACCTGGCGAGCTCCCGCCTGGCTCGCGTGACCGCCCCCACCCTGCTCATCGTCGGTGGGCGAGACGAGATCGTTCTCGAGCTCAACCAACAGGCCCAAACCCTGTTGCGCTGTGAGAACCGGCTCGCGATCGTCCCCGACGCAACCCGCCTGTTCGAAGAACCCGGAGCCCTCGAAACGGTCGCGGGACTCGCGCGAGAGTGGTTCACCGATCATCTCGCCCCGCTCCCCCACCCCTCCCCCAAAGCATGAACCGCGACACGCGCAGACAGGAGGAGAACGCCATGGAGACCAAGGAGTGGAGTGTACGGATCGACATCAATGAAAGCGGTAAGGAGACCCACGTACGCGCCGTACTGACGACGATGAACGGCACGATCCTGGAAGGCCACGGCCAGGCCCGACGCCACCCACGCGACCGAGCCGTCCCGGAGATCGGCGACGAACTCGCGGCGGGCCGGGCCCTCATCGAACTGGGCAGCCGACTCGTGCAACTCGCCACCGCCGACATGGCCGAATCCGCCCCCGGGTGACGTTCGTGCGGATCACCCAAGAGAGCCCCTACCGGTTCCGGATCGAGCCGGAAGGATCCGCGGCAAAGACCTCCGCGAGGCCTCGAAGCGGCCGGCATCGCGGTACGCGGCGCCTCCCGGCGCGGCCTCACCGAAGAAGCCCCCACCGCCCACAAGGACATCGCCACCGCCCGCATCCAGCACCCGCAAGGCGCGGCAGAGCCGCTGGTCAGGCGCGCGCCGGATGCTCGCCACCGCACACAGCAGATCTCGTCTCTCACCTCGCCACCCGGACCGACCCGCTGCCCGCCGTCCGGGATCGGACACCTTAATCCGCTTCGGTGAGGAAGGTCACGCCGGCCTGGATCGTCGCCAAACGCGGGTAGTCGTCCTCATCGATACGGCGGCCGGACCTGTCGCTGAGAGCCTCCACGAAGGAGAGGAAGTCAAGAGAGTCCAGTTCGAGAGACTCGCGCAGATCACTGTCGGCGCCCACCGCCGCGAGGTCGGTACCCGGCACGATCTCCTCCAAGGCTTCTTCGATCATTTGCCGCGCCTTGTCGGGTGTCATGACAGCTCCTCCGGTCGTTGCAGCAGCCGGGCGACGGTCTGCAGGTAGCGTCCGCCCGTGTATCCGTCGGTGACCCGGTGGTCGGCCGCGAGAGTCGCGGACACCACCGGCCGTACGGCGATGGCTCCATCGATCGCCCACGGGCGTTCAAGGATCGCGCCGAAGCCGACGAGCGCCACTTGCGGCGGGTAGATCACTCCATGAACCGACTCGACGCCCTGGTCACCGAGATTGGTGACGGTGATGGTGGCGTCCGTGAGTTCCGAGCCGCGCAGCCGTCCGGAGCGTGCCCTGGCAACGAGGTCACGCAGGTTCGACATGAGCTCAGGGAGGGGAAGATGGTCGGCGTCGTGCAGGGCCGGTGCGATGAGCCCGCCGCCGCGCAAGGAGATCGCCACGCCGAGGTGCACTCCATCGGCCGGGACGAATGCGTCGTCAAGCCAGAACCCGTTGAGGCTCGGGACCTCCCGTAGTGCGAGGGCGGCGGCCTTGAGCAACAGCGCGGAAGGGATCAGGCGATCCTTGACCGGCAGCCTCCGGTTCCACTGCCGCGTCCATTCGAGGGCGCGGGTCATGTCGACGGTGTTCGCCAGGTAGTAGTGCGGGATCTCCCGGTTGGACCTCGCCATGGCGCGGGCGATCGCCTGGCGCATGGACTCGGCGCGATCAGGGGGGACCACCTCGGCGGGACGTGACTCGCGGACGGCCGGCCGACCGGCCTCCGCTGCGGCGTGCACGTCGTCGGCGCGGACGACCCCGCCGTATCCGCTGCCGGTGACGGTGATCAGGTCGATGCCGAGTTCGGCGGCGAGCCTGCGCGCCAGCGGCGACGCCTTGACGCGTGCGGGGGTGGCGCGTTCGACGTCCTCTCGGGTGATCTCGCCGGCCGGCCCGGTCCCTCGGATCGCCCCCAGTTCCACTCCACGCTGGTGGGCGAGATGCCGTATCAGCGGTGAGGAGACCTTCGGTCGCACCGCCGGCGCTCGCTTCCCGGTCTCGGGAACGGGCGCCTCTCGCGGCGCTCGGCGCGGGCGGCGCTCGACGGACGGCCGTGCGGGACCGGTCACGGGCTCCGGCGCCGCGGCGGGCGGGACGGCCCGTGGCTCCGTGGCCCGTTCTGGCGCGGGCGCGGTGCCGGTCTCGGTGATGGTGGCGAGTGCGGTGCCGACCGGGACCCTGGTTCCCGGCTCGATGAGGAGTTCGCCGACGGTGCCGGTGTCGAAGCACTCGACCTCGACGGTGGACTTGTCGGTCTCGACGACGGCGACGATGTCGCCTTTCCGAACCTGGTCGCCGGGGTGGACCAGCCATTCGGTGAGCGTACCGGCCTCCATGTCGGCGCCGAGTGACGGCATCCGGAACTCAGCCACCGGCGCCCACCACCCGACGGACCGCGGCGGCGATGTCCGCGGCCTGTGGGATCGCGGCCTCTTCCAGATGCCTGGCGTACGGAACGGGGACCTCGGCGGTGCAGACCCGCTCCACCGGCGCGTCGAGGTCGTAGAAGGCCTGTTCGACGATGCGGGTGGTGATCTCGGCGGACAGGCTTCCCGAGCGCCAGCCCTCGTCCACCACGACGGCGCGATGCGTACGCCGGACCGAGCCGATGACGGTTTCGTCGTCGAGTGGGCGGAGTGTGCGCAGGTCGATCACCTCTGCCTCGATCCCGTCGGCGGACAGTTCATCGGCGGCGGCCAGGGTCTTGCCGAGAGTGCCGCCGTAGGTGATCAGGCTGACGTCCCGGCCGGGCCGGCGCACGGCCGCGGTGTCGATGTCGACGGCGGTCGCGTCGGCGGGCAGTTCCCCGGCCATGGCGTAGAGCGACCCGTGTTCGAAGACCAGGACGGGATCGGGGTCCTGGAGGGCGGACCAGAGCATTCCGCGGGCGTCTTCGAGCGTCGCCGGGGCCACGATGCGCAGACCGGGAATGTGGGCGTACCAGCCTTCGAGGCTGTGGGAGTGCTGGGCGGCGAGCTGCCGGCCCGCACCCGTGGTCATGCGGATCACCAGCGGGACGCTGAGCTGGCCGCCTGACATGTGCAGCAGCGTGGCGGCGTTGTTGAGGATCTGGTCGAGCGCGAGCAGGCTGAAGTTGACCGTCATGATCTCGACGATCGGCCGCATCCCGGCGAGGGCGGCGCCGATCCCAGCACCGACGAACGCCGACTCCGACAGCGGCGTGTCGCGGATGCGTTCGGGTCCGAACTCCTCCAGCAGGCCGAGGCTGACCGCGAAGCAGCCACCGTACCGGCCGACGTCCTCGCCCATGAGGAAGACGCGGTCGTCGCGGAGCAGGGCGTCGCGCAGTGCGGCGCGCATCGCCTCCCGGTAGGTGATCGTGAGTGGTTCGCTCATGATGGCCCGCCCGGCCGGCTGTAGACGAAGCGGGTGAGGTCCTCGACCGGCTCCAGCGGGGCCGCTTCGGCGAACTCGATGGCCTCGGAGATCTCGGCCGCCACCTCCTTGTCGATCAGGTCCAGGTCGGCGTGGGAGATCTTCTCCCGCCGTACCAAGGCGTCGATCGGATCGCGGCGCTTCCACTCCTCGATCTCGGCCTTGTCCCGGTACCGGTCGGGGTCGTACATGGAATGGGCGCGGAACCGGTAGGTGCGCAGCTCCAGGAAGTGCGGGCCGCCCCCTTCGCGTACGGCCTCGGCGGCGTGGCGTGCCGTGTCCTCGACGGCGACGACGTCCATGCCGTCGACGGGCCAGGCCGGGATCTCGTAAGTCGCGGCGCGCACCGCCAGGTCGGTCTCCTTGTGCTCGACCGCGAGCGCGGTGCCCATGGCGTAGAGGTTGTTCTCGCAACAGAACAGGACGGGCAGGTCCCACAGCGCGGCGAGGTTGAGGCATTCGTGGAACTCCCCCTCGGCGACGGCTCCGTCACCGAAGAAGCAGGCGGTGACCCGCCGGTCGCCCCGCAGTTTGTCGGCCAGTGCGAGGCCGACCGCGAGCGGCAGGCCGCCGCCGACGATGGCGTTGCCGCCGTAGAAGCGCCGGTCGACGTCGAACAGGTGCATGGAGCCGCCTCGGCCGTGGCTGCAGCCGGAGGTGCGGCCGTACATCTCCGCCATGATCGAGGATGCGGGGACCCCGCGGGCCAGCGCGTGGCCGTGCTCCCGGTAGGTGGACACGACGTTGTCCTCGCCGGTGAGCGCCTGCAACGCGCCGACGGCGACGGCCTCCTCGCCGATGTAGAGATGGAGGAAGCCGCGGATCTTGGCGGCGCTGTACAGTTCCACGCACTTCTCCTCGAACCGGCGGATGAGCAGCATCTGCCGCAACAGCTCCTTGCGGTGCTCCGCGCTCGGGTCCCTGGCGCGCGTCATGAGGCACTCTCCAATGTCGAGACGTCGCCTTCGGGCAGGCCGAGCTCGCGGGCCTTCAGCAGCCGACGCATCACCTTGCCGCTTCGCGTATGCGGCAGGTCCTGGTCGAAGGCGATCTCCTTCGGGGCCATCGCCCCGAGCCGGCGGCGCGCGAAGGCGATCAGTTCACGCCGCAGCCCGTCGCTCGGCTCGTGTCCGGGCCGGAGCGCGACGAAAGCCTTGACGATCTCCCCCGCGACCGGGTCCGGCTTGCCGACGACGCCAGACTCGGCGACGGCGGGGTGTTCCATCAGCACGCTCTCGACCTCGAACGGGCCGATGAGGTGCCCGGCCGACTTGATGACGTCGTCGGCGCGGGCGACGAACCAGAAATAGCCGTCGGCGTCGCGGCGGGCGACGTCGCCTGTGAGGTACCAGCCGCCGGCGAACGCCTTGGCATACCGCTCCTCGTCGTGCAGGTAGCCACGGAACATCGACGGCCACCCAGGGCGGAGGGCAAGCTCGCCCGCGCCGTCCTCGACCACCCGGACCCGGCCGCCCTCGACCCGGGCGCGCCCGTCCGGACCGCGTTCGAGCACGGCGGCCTCCACACCCGGCAGCGGACGCCCCATCGAACCCGGACGGATGTCCATCGCCGCGAAGTTGGCGATCATGATCGCACCCGTCTCCGTCTGCCACCAGTTGTCGTGGATCGGCAGCCCGAGCGCCTCCCGACCCCACACGACCGCCTCGGGATTGAGCGGCTCACCGACGCTGGCGACGAACCGCAACGCCGACAGGTCGTACTCGCCGGCGATCCCGGCACCATGCCGCATGAGCATCCGGATCGCGGTCGGCGCGGTGTACCAGACGGTCACCCGATGTTCGGCCAGCACCCGGTACCAGCGCCGGGCGTCGAACTCCCCGGCGTCGACGACCATCGTCAGCCCGCACGTCAGCGGAGCGATGACCCCATAGGACATCCCGGTCACCCACCCCGGGTCCGCGGTGCACCAGAAAACGTCCTCGGAATGCAGGTCGAGAGCGAACCGCGCGGTGGCGTAATGGGCGACCACGGCGTCATGAACGTGGATCGCCCCTTTCGGCCGCCCTGTCGTTCCGCTGGTGAAGTGCAGCAGCGCCATGTCCTCCGGATCGGTGTCCGGGATGTCGAAGACGTCGCTCGCGGCGGCCAGCGCCTCATCGAAGGACATGGTCCCCTCAGGCGCGGAGTCGCCGACGACCAGGACATGCTTGAGACCGGGCAGCCGATCCCGGATCCCAGCGATCTTCCGGCGATACAGATCCTCGCTCGTCACCAGAACCCGAGCATCGCCGAGCCGGAGCCGCTCACAGATCGGCTCCGGGCCGAACGCGGAGAACAGCGGCGCCAGCACGCTGACGTTCTTCAACGTGCCCAAGACCGTCACGTACAGCTCAGGCACCCGGCCCAGGAGCGTGAACACCCGATCGCCCCGGCCGATGCCCAAGGCGCACAGCAGGTTGGCGAACCGGCTCGTCTCCCGCCGCAGGTCCTCGTAGGTCAGCTCGGTGACCTCGTCATGGCGCCCGACGCATCGCAGCGCGACGGCGCCAGCACGAAAACCGGACGCATGCCGGTCGACCGCTTCATGAGCGATATTGAGGCCACGACCACCCGGCAGGCCCGACAGGTCCGCCCGAGCCCGCTCCCACGTGAACGCCCGCCTGGTCTCGTCGTAGTCGGCCAGGTTGGGCCGTATCCCCGGAACGCCTCGCTTACGGATCGGCTCCCACGCCATGGTCATGCCTCCGTCCCGCGGCGACACCCCCCAGGCTTCTCACCGCGGTACCCACCTGACCAGGGCCGTTCGTCGGCCATGTCGACGACCGAAGGTCCTCGTGCCGAGAAGATCACGGTCCATCACGGACGGTAGATGCGGCCCTCCGGTGAGCTGGAGGAGTTCGTGCGCACCGTACGCCGGCCCGGTGATCAGGGGGTCCTCGGGGCGTAGGTCAGACAGTCCGCGTCATCTTGCCGGTGGCCGATGATTATGCCGGGCGCTTGGCATTCCAGGTCGGTGTTGTATCTGCAGTCGGCCATCTTGCACGCTCCGACGTGGCCGGTGGCAGCGGGGTCGCCGCCCTTGAACGAGGCGTGGAAGAAGGTGTCGCAGTGCGCGTGCAATGCGTCACCGACGGTGATGGCCAGTGCGTGGCAGGCGCGATCGCGGTTGTATGAGCAGGCGTCGACCACACACTCATTGATCACGGGCATGTCCATGAAGAGCTCCTGCGTTCGTGTCGGGGCCTCGGCGGCGACCAGGACGACGCGACCGACCCGGCCCCGCCGGATCCCCCAGGTCCTGGCCTGTTCTGTGCTCGGTGGTGATCCCCGTCCCACGCGGTGACGATGCCGCCGGTTCCCTCATGCAGCCGATGGCTTGGCCCATTCGTGAACACGTGATGGTCGTTGTTGATCGGGGTGCGCTTCGGTGATGTAGCCGGTGAGGTCGGGGACCGGGTGGGTGATGTCGCCGGCGGGCATGGTCAAGACGGGGATGGATAATGCGCCCGCACCGCTCATGGAGGGAGGCCGGGTCACTGTAGAGATAGCCGGGGTATGCGCGCCGGGCGGGGATCTCGCCGCGCGCCACCGAGACTTCGCGCAGCGCCTCGCGGTGACTCGTCATGCCGGCCATGACCACCAGGACGTGCCGACCGCCGGTGAACGCTGCTGTGCCGCGGCGAGAGCCTGCCCCACGCGCGCGGCCGTACGGCGTCTGAGCGAGCACTTGATCCGGACAGCGCCCTCCGCTCAGCGGCGTTATCCCATGAAAAGGGGACTTTCGACTTGAACCGCTGATCGCCGGCGATTAGCACCGCCGGGTGACGGGGACGATCCGGTCGTGACCCGTGCCCTGCTCGTACCGACCACTGGCGGGATCACCCATGACTGATCACACGCACGGCGAAGCACACGAGATTCCTGAGCCCGAGCGTGAAGCGCAAGACAGGACGATCGAGGAACTGGGCGAAGCCGGGTGCCTGCGGCTGATCTCAGCAGGCGGCCTCGTCGGCCGCATCGCCTGGCAAGTTCGGGCCGGTGGTACTACTTCCGGTCAGCTACAAACTCCATGACGGAGCCATCGTCTTCCGCACGGCACCGGGCAGTCCGATGGACGAGGACCGAGGCTCAGAACCTTGACCGTGACACCTGCTTGAGGCTGCTGCGGAGCGTGGTGATCGGCCGTGTCGCGTGGGCCGACGACGACGGCCGCGTCGTCGTACTGCCGGTCAATTTCATTATGGACGGAGATGCCATCGTCTTCCGGACCTCCGAGGGTGGCAAGGTGTCGGCCGTACGGGAGGGACACCTGTTGTCATTCGAGGCCGACGATGTGGAACCGGGTCTTCGAACCGGATGGAGCGTTCTGGCCTGCGGCACCGCACAGGTCGTCACCGACAGTGCGGCGGTCGACCGCCTCGAACACTCACCACTGGCTCCGTGGCCTCCCATGCCCAGGTCCTGTTTCGTGCGGCTGCCTCCGGACCAGATCACCGGCCGCCGGCTCCCTCTTCATCCAGGTGGCGTGACACACGAACGGATCGGTCCCGAAGACGACACGCGCTGACTCGCCTCGGCTCCGGCCTCGAAGCGAGATACGGCAGGTGATGGGAGTGGCGCGGCATCGGCGGATCGTACTGAACCCCGGGGGATCCGAGAGCGACCGACATGGGAGGTGCCGGATGAGTATCGGGCGACGCTTCGTCAAAGACGTGATGACGACGGCCGTGGTGAGCGCGTACCGGGGTGCTTCGTTCAAGGACATCGCCCAGATGATGATCGAGCGTGGCATTACCGCACTGCCGGTGATCGGTAAGGACCGACGCGTCGTCGGCGTGGTCTCGGAGGCGGATCTGCTGGCTAAGGAGGAGTACAAGGGCATCTGGCCGGAGACACGTCAAAATCGGCTATCGAGGGCGAAGGCTGGGGCCATCACTGCCGGCGAGCTGATGACCACGCCCGCGATCACGGTAAGCCCTGATGCATCGATCGTTCAGGCTGCCCGGCTGCTCGAGCAGCACCGAATCAAGCGGCTGCCGGTGGTCGACGACCACAACCATCTCCTCGGCATCGTCAGCCGCCGTGACCTGCTACGTGTCTTCACTCGTCCAGATGAGGAGATCCGCGATGAGATCCTGCAGGACGTGCTCACACTGCTCATACCGGCTGTTCCGGAGGCGGTGTCGGTCCACGTCGACCGCGGCATCGTCACTCTCACCGGCACTCTGGACGACAAGGCCCTCATACCGATCCTCATTCGGCTGATCGCTGCCACCGACGGAGTCGTCAGCGTGATCGACAAATTGCGCTTCGCCGCCGACGACACCACCGAGAAGGCGGGCCGGAACGCACCCAACACCTGACCGAGGCTGTCACGGTTCAGCGGCGACGTCGTTTGGGCAGGGACCAACGGCTCCGGACCGGCCGCCATCAGCCCCTGCGCTACCTGACCGCCACGGCAACGCACCGGAGCCGACGCAGCGGACCTGGCGCCGTATGGGTCGGGGTGCCCTCAGATGAGGCGGCGAACGAGCAGGTCAGAAGGGACCGAAGTCCTCCGGCGCAAGGGAAGTCCGCCTCTAGGGTCCGGCCCCGCGATCCGCCTGGAATGAAGGTGCACGTCGAGTTGAGGAGGATGCCATGGGAACACCAGCCCGCAGAGAGGCCAGATTTCCTGATCTTTTCGACCTGTTCGAGATGCCCTTCGCCACGCTGCGGCCCTTCACTGCCCAGGCCATCCGGATCGAGGATTATCTCGATGACGACAAGTACGTCATCCGGGCCGAGCTTCCTGGCATCGACCCGGACCATGACGTCGAAATCAGTGTCGCGCGGGGCATCCTGACGATCCGCGCCGAGCGGAAGGAAGAACACGAGGGACGCCGTCATTCCGAATTCCGGTACGGCACCTACGAACGCCACATCCGGTTGCCGGAGAACACGCGCGAAGACGACATCAAGGCGACTTACGACAAGGGCATCCTGACGATCACCATGCCGCTTCAGGAGGCCAAAGAGGCCACCCGGCGAATCACCATCGAGCACTGAGCCCCGCTCGGCCGGGTGGAGGCCCTACCGGTCACTCGGCGCGTTCCTGCCGCAATGGAGCCTGCTCGGGATGAGCAGGAAGAG
>JBEHYF010000044.1:0-37287 GCA_048498315.1 Actinomycetota bacterium | reverse complement strand
GCTGGTGCCCGCCCTCGTGGCCGGCCGCGATGGCGGTCACCGTGCCGACCGCCGCGACGACGACGGTGATGGAGAGCCCCACGGCCAGGGCGGCCCGGTGTCCCGCCGGCCGCCGGCACGAACCGCCGGGCCGGTACGGATCGCCGGGCCGGTACGGATCGCCGGGCCGGTACGGCCGCCGTGGCCCCGGCCGTCTCCGCGGTTCCCTCGGCTCTCGCGGCGTGGACGTCCCCTCTTGCCCGGCGTTCATCGCGTTCTCCCATGCCTCGGAATTACGAGAAATAACCGTTCTTCGTCGCTCTTCACCGGAATTAGTCACTAATAGTCACAAACGAGGGCATAGAACTGGCCAAATACCGGTGTGACGCCGCCCGAATCGCGGACGCGGCCGCCGTGCCGCCCGGCGGGAGACCCGACGGGAACGCGCCGCGAGGCGAGGACAACGACGTACGGGAACTCGGGCACTCCCGGCCGCGTCCGACGTAGCATGCCGAACATGACGAGCAGCACACCCGACCGCGCACGCACGCGGTTCCCCGGGATCAGCTCCCGGGCCTACGAACACCCTGCGGACCGGTCGGCGCTCGTCGCCCTGCGTTCGCTCAGCGGCTTCGATGCGGTGCTCAAACGGCTCGCCGGGCTGTTCAGCGAACGCGCGATCCGCCTGACGTTCCTCGGCGGCAGCGTCCGCGTCGGCGAGAGCCAGTACCGCCACGTGCACGACATCCTGCGTGACAGCGCCTACATCCTCGACCTGCCCGACGTCCCGGAGCTGTACGTCACGCAGGACCCGGTGCCGAACGCCATGACGATCGGCGTCGACCATCCCTTCATCGTGCTCAACACCGGCCTGATCGACCTCCTCGACGACGAGGAGCTGCGGTTCATCATCGGGCACGAGGTCGGCCACGTGCTGTCCGGGCACGCCGTGTACCGCACGATGGCGCTCATCCTCACGGGCCTGGGCGCGCGGCTGGCCTGGCTGCCGCTGGGCAACGTGGCGATCGCCGCGATCCTCATGGGCCTGAACGAATGGCAGCGCAAGGCCGAGCTGTCGGCCGACCGGGCCGGGCTGCTGACGGGCCAGGACCCCGACGCCGCCAAGCGCGCGCTGATGAAGATGGCCGGCGGCGCGCGGCTGTCGGAGATGAACGCGGAAGCCTTCCTGGAGCAGGCCCGCGAGTACGACACCGCCGGCGACGTGCGGGACGGCCTGCTGAAGTTCATGAACCTGCTCACCCGCTCGCACCCGTACGCGGTCATCCGGTTCGCCGAGCTCGACCGATGGGCGCGCGACGGCGAGTACGCGCGCATCCTCGGCGGCGACTACGAGCGGCGCGCCGACGACGCCGACGCCTCGATCTCCGACGAGGTCAAGAACGCCGCGAACGCCTACCGCGAGGCGTGGAGCCGCAGCGCCGACCCGTTCATCGGCGTGGTCAAGAACGTCGCGGAGGGTGCCGTGAACGCCGGGGAGCGCATATTCGCGCGCTTCGGCCGCAGTCCCGGCGACCGATCCTGAGGCACGGCACCGGTCACGGGGCGGCGGAAGGGTCTCGGAACCGGCCGGCGGCCACGCCGCGGCCGCCCGGTCTGCTCACCACGCCCGGTCTGCTCACCACGCCCGGCCAATGCCATCCGTTCGGCGGCCTGCCGTGCACCGTCCGGGCCGCGACCCGGGCATACGGCGGCTCGGGCATGCGCCGGTGGCGGTCTGAAGACCTGGCCGCTGCCGCCGCGACCCGGCATGCGCACCCCGGTCGCGTTCCGGTCGCCCGGGGCGCGGCCGCGGCAACGGCCGCCTGGGCGCGGGAGTGCCCGCACGGCCCGCCCGCACCGCACCGCACCGCCGGCACCGATTGCACCGCCGGCACCGTCTAGTGCGGTGACCCCATAGGTCGACCGGGTCCGATCCGGAGCCGTCCGGTCCCGGGGGGCTTCCCGAGCTCGTTCCCTCAGCAGGAAAATTTTCCTGCTGAGGGAAGGTTCGCGCACGAGACACCGGCGTGGCCGATGTGGCAGGCCCGGGCCGTCGCCGCCGACCCGGTGAACGTTCGTGGACGCCGCACTGGCACCGCCGGCACCGCGCGCCCGGGGCGCCCGGCCGGGCGCTCGCCGCGGTGCGGATAACCTGACGTTCACTTCTTGAACAAGCCGAGAGCGCCGGAGAGACCGCTGAACATGCCAGGCCCGCGCCCGACACGCCACGCACGCCCGGCGCCCGCCGGTTCCGCCCAGCCCGCCGACACCACGCAGCCGGCCGACACCACGCAGCCGGCCGGTGTCACGCGGCCAGACGGTGCCGCACGGCCCGACCGCGCCGGGCCCGGCGGCCCGCCGCCGTCCGGCCCCGCTCCCGCCGGCGTTCAGGGCGCCGCGGACGGCCGCGCGATGCCGGGCTCGCAGTCGTCGCTGCGCGAGGCCAACCAGCGCCGGGTCATCCACGCGGTGCGTGCTGCGGGCGCTCCGACCCAGGCCGAGATCGCCCGCAGCACCGGGCTGTCCCGCGCGACCGTGTCCAACATCGTGCGCGAGCTGGCGGCCGACGGCGTGCTCGTCACCACGCCCACCTCCGCGGGCGGCCGGCGCGCACGGGCCGTGTCGCTGGCGCCCGCGGCCGGCCTGGCCGTCGGCGTCGACTTCGGCCACTCCCACCTGCGCGTCGCCGTCGGGAACCTGGCCCGCGAGGTCGTCGCCGAGCGGGCGATGCCGCTCGACGTCGGCTCGTCGGCCGCCGACGGGCTGGCCGCCGCCGAGCGGCTGATGGACGAGCTGCTGGCCGCGGCCGGCGCGGAACGGGGCGACGTGATCGGCATCGGCCTGGGCGTGCCCGGCCCGATCGACGCGGCCAGCGGCACGCTCGGCTCCAGCACGATCCTGCCGGGCTGGGCGGGCATCGAGGCGGCCGCCGAGGCGCGGCGGCGGCTGGGCCGCCCGGTGCACGTCGACAACGACGCCAACCTCGGCGCCCTGGCCGAGATCATCTGGGGCGCCGGGCGGGGGCACACCGACGCCGCGTACATCAAGATCGGCTCGGGCGTCGGCGCCGGCATCGTGATCGGCGGCCGCGTCTACCACGGGCCGGGCGGCACGGCCGGCGAGATCGGCCACATCACGCTGAACGAGAGCGGGCCGATGTGCCGGTGCGGCAACCGCGGCTGCCTGGAGACGTACGCGGGCGGCCGTTACCTCGCCGAGCTGCTGCGGCCGACGCACGGCGACGGGCTGACCACGGCCCGGATCGTGGAGCTGGCGCTGGCCGGCGACGCACCGTGCCGGCGCGCCGTGGCCGACGCCGGCCGGTACGTCGGCGCGGGGGTGGCCAGCCTGTGCAACCTGCTCAACCCGCGGCTCATCGTGGTCGGCGGCGACCTGAGCCGGGCCGGCGACCTGCTCCTGGAGCCGATGGCCGAGGCCGTGCGCCGGTCGGCGATCTCCAGCGCGGCGGCGCTGGTGTCGATCGTGCCCGGTGTGCTCGGTGATCGCGCGGAGGTGCTGGGGGCGCTGGCACTGGTGCTGAGCGCCTGGGAGAGCGTTTAACTTCTGAACGCGAATGGCACACTGTGGCCAGTTCGGCGTTCATGGGTTGATTTGATCTTTGTTCGGGTTTTTGATCACAACGCCTTCTTCCTCTTGACCTGCCGGGAGCACGGCCCATGAGACTCCGGACAAAGACCCTCCGCATCGGGGTGGCCGCGGCGATCACCGCCTCCGGGCTGGCGCTGACCGCCACCGGTGCCAGCGCCCAGACTCGCTACCTCGACCCGCACGCGCCGATTTCCGCCCGCGTCGCCGACCTCCTCAGACGCATGACGCTAGAGGAGAAGGTCGGCCAGATGGCCCAGCCGGCCGTCGTCAACATGCAGGGCGATTGCCAGTGGTCGGGCGGCGCCCTCAACCAGTCCTGCATGCAACACGTCCTCGGCGACCTGAAGGCCGGCTCGGTGCTGTCCGGCGGCGGCGAGTGGCCGCAGCAGAACACGCCCAAGGACTGGGCCGACATGGTCAACGCGATCCAGAAGTACGCGATCGACCACTCGCGACTGCACATCCCGATCGTGTACGGCGTCGACGCCGTGCACGGCCACAACAATGTCATCGGCACGACCAAGTTCCCGCAGCACATCGGTGTCGGCGCCACCTGGGACACCCAGGTCGCCGAGCAGATGGGCGAGTCGACCGCGCGGGCGGTCAAGGCCACCGGGCCGCAGTGGGACTTCGCCCCGGTGCAGGACATCTCCCGCGACACGCGCTGGGGCCGCTACTACGAGACCCTGTCCGAGGACCCGTACCTCGCGGGCGCGCTCGGCGCCGCCGAGGTCCAGGGCCTGCAGAAGACCGGCCAGGTCGCCGCGACCGTGAAGCACTTCGCCGGCTACTCCCAGCCGTTCGCCGGGCACGACCGCACCGAGGCGCACCTGGACCCGCGCTACTTCCAGGACACCTTCCTGCCGTCGTACAAGGCGGCGATCGACGCGGGCGCCGACACCGTCATGGTCGACTCCGGCTCCATCAACGGCATCCCCGCGCACGCCTCGCACTACCTGCTGACGGACCTGCTGCGTAGGCAGTGGGGCTTCAAGGGCGTCGTCGTCAGCGACTGGGACGACGTCAAGAGCCTGCAGACCGCCTACCACCTGACCGACAGCTACGCCGGCGCCGTCGCGATCGCGGTGAACGCGGGCGTCGACATGGGCATGCTGCCGCCCGGCTCGGTCGACGGGTTCGTGCAGGGCCTGCTCGACGACGTCAAGACCCACAAGATCTCGATGCACCGCATCGACGAGGCGGTCTCCCGCATTCTCACGCTGAAGTTCAAGCTGGGCCTGTTCGAGCACCCTTACGTCGACGCCGCCCAGGCGAACGCCATCGCGCTCGGCGCCGACAAGGGCCTCGCCGTGAAGGCCGCCACCGAGTCGCAGGTCCTGCTGCGCAACGACGGCAACGTGCTGCCGCTGTCGACGGGCATCGGCAAGGTCGTCGTCACCGGCCCCAACGCCGACTCCGTGGCCAACCAGGACGGCGGCTGGACGATCGCCTGGCAGGGCATCCCCGACGGCACGACCGACCCGGGCGTCACCGTCTACCAGGGCATCAAGAACATCATCGGTGATCACGCCAAGCTGGTCACGAACGCCGACGACGCGGTCGATCAGACCAGGAGCGCCGACGCGGCGATCGTGGTCGTCGGCGACAAGCCCGGCGCGGAGGGCGTCAACGACCAAGAGCAGCCCGAGCTGCCCGCCGACCAGCAGAACCTGGTCGACCGCCTGCAGGCCACCGGCAAGCCGGTGATCGTCGTGGTCGTCGCCGACCGGCCGCTGGTGCTCGGCGGCGCCGCCGACGCCAAGCAGCTCCTGATGGCATGGCTGCCCGGCAGCGAGGGCGGCACCGCGGTGGCGAACGTGCTGTTCGGCAAGGCGAACCCGAGCGGCCGGCTGCCGGTGTCCTGGCCGAAGAGCATCGGCGACGAGCCGATGTTCTACCAGCAGCTCCCCGGCACCAACGGCGGGACCAGCTCGAGCTACGACCCGCTGTTCCCGTTCGGCGCCGGCCTGTCGTACACGACGTTCGCGGTGCAGGACATCTCGGTCTCCGGCGGAAGGACGGTGAAGGTGTCGGTGAAGGTCGCCAACACCGGCTCCCGGGACGGCGACTTCGTCGTCCCGGTCTACGCCCAGCAGCCGGTGAGCCAGATCCTCACCCCGCCGAACCGCCTCGTCGCCTTCACCCGCGTGCCGCTCAAGGCGGGACGGTCGACGACCGTGTCGCTGTCCTTCCCGCAGTCCCGGCTCGCCGTGACGCGGGGCGACATCAATGGTTCGACCACCCGCAGCGTCCTGCCCGGCGATTACAAGATCGTCGCCGGTGACAAGTCCGCGGACCTGACCGTGCACTGATCCTTCGCCTCCCGCGAAGCGGAACCGCCCGGCGCCCTGTGGTGCCGGGGCGGTTCCCGTACGCGGGGCGGAGCGCTCGGTGCCGTGTGGCGCCGCCCGTCTCCGGCGGGCACGGCGCATCGGGCACGTCATGCCGCCGGCGCGGCTCGAAGGGAACGCCGTCGTCCGGGCGCGGCGCAGCCCGGCACGCTGTCGCACACCCCCCGGGGCGAGGACCGTGGGCCGCCCGGCGCGCGGCCCCGGCGAGGTCGCCTCGGCACGCGGGCGCCCGGTCAGACCTCCTTGAGGTGGCCTTCGCCGGTGACGACGTACTTGGTGGAGGTGAGCTCGGGCAGGCCCATCGGGCCGCGGGCGTGCAGCTTCTGTGTGGAGATGCCGATCTCCGCGCCGAACCCGAACTCCTCGCCGTCGGTGAACCGCGTCGAGGCGTTCACCATGACCGCCGCCGAGTCAACGAGGGCGGTGAAGCGCCGGGCGGCGGACTGGGAGGTCGTCACGATCGCCTCGGTGTGCGCGGAGCCGTACCGGCGGATGTGCGCGACGGCCTCCTCCAGGGAGTCGACGACGGCGGCGGCGATGTCGAGCGAGAGGTACTCGGTGCCCCAGTCCTCCTCGGTCGCCGGGACGACCGCCACGCCGTCGCCCGCGTGCGCGCGGACCCGCTCATCCCCGTGCACCGTCACGCCCTTGTCCGCGAGTGCCCGCAGCGCGCGCGGCAGGAACTCTGCGGCGACGTCCTTGTGCACAAGGACGGTCTCGGCCGCGTTGCACACCGACGGGCGCTGGGTCTTGGCGTTGACCAGGATGTCCACGGCCATGTCGAGGTCGGCGGCAGCGTCGACGTACACGTGGCAGTTGCCGGTGCCCGTCTCGATGACCGGCACCGTCGACTCCTCCACCACCGAGTTGATCAGCGACGCTCCGCCGCGCGGGATGAGCACGTCGACCAGCCCGCGGGCGCGCATGAGGTGCTTGACCGAGTCGCGGTCGCGGCCGGGCACGAGCTGCACCGCGTCGACCGGCACGCCGCCGCTTCCGGGCAGAGCCGCACCGCTCCCGGCCGCGAGGCCTTCCAGCGCGGACCGCATGACGCCGACGAGCGCCGTGTTCGAGTCGTATGCCGAGGAGGAGCCCCGGAGCAGGACGGCGTTGCCGCTCTTGAGCGTCAGGGCGGCGGCGTCGACGGTGACGTTCGGCCGGCCCTCATAAATGATCCCGACCACGCCGAGCGGGACGCGGACCTGCCGGAGTTCCAAACCGTTCGGCAGCGTGTAGCCGCGCACGGATTCGCCCACCGGGTCCGGAAGCGAGGCGACGTGGCGTACCGCGGCGGCGATCGCGGCGATCCGGTCGGCGGTCAGGCTCAACCGGTCGATCATCGCCTCGGACGTGCCGGCCGCGCGGGCCTGCGCGACGTCGCCGGCGTTGGCCGTGACGATCTCCTCCGAGCGGGCGACGAGGGCGTCCGCGATGGCGTGCAGCGCGGCGTCCTTGGCGCGGCGCGGCAGCGGGGCCAGCTCCGCCGCGGCCTGCCGGGCCCGCCGGGCCACGTCGAGAACCTGCTCCTGGGTGCCCATCTCTCCTCCTGGGATCCCCGACCGGCGTCAGGGCCGGTGCGTGTAAGCCGCCTGGGTCGCCAGGACGACCAGGTCGTCCCGGTGAACGATCTCGCGTTCGTACTCGGGGCCCATCTCGCGCGCCAGCCAGCGCGTCGACCGGCCCATCAGCGCGGGAATCTCCCCCGCGTCATAGTTCACCAGGCCGCGCGCGACGACGCGGCCGTCTTCGTCGCACATGTCGACCGGGTCGCCGGCGCTGAAGTCGCCCTCCACGCCGACCACGCCGGCGGGCAGCAGCGACTTGCGCCGGTGCGCCACCGCCTCGACCGCGCCCGGGTCGAGCCGCAGCCGGCCCTGGCCGGTCGTCGCGTGCGCCAGCCACAGCCGCCGCGTCGACTGCCGCTCCCCCGCCGGGTGGAAGTACGTGCCCACGTCGTCGCCGGCCAACGCCGCGGCGGCCGAGTCGGCGTTCGTCAACACCACCGGCACCCCGGCGATGCGCGCCGCCTCCACCTTCGTCACCATGCCGCCCGTGCCGACCCGGCCCGACCCGCCGAGACGTACGCCGTCGAGGTCGGCTGCGTCGCGCACCTCGGTGATGCGCCGCGCGCCCGGCTCGCGCGGGTCCCCGGTGTACAGGGCGTCGACGTCGGACAGCAGGATCAGCGCGTCGGCGCGGATCAGGTGCGCGACCAGCGCGGCGAGCCGGTCGTTGTCGCCGAACCGGATCTCGTCGGTGGCCACGGTGTCGTTCTCGTTGACGATCGGCACCACGCCGAAGGTGAAAAGCTGCTCCAGGGTGCGCTGGGCGTTGCGGTGGTGCGAGCGGCGCATCATGTCGTCGGCCGTGAGCAGCACCTGCCCGACGCCCAGCCCGTAGCGCGCGAACGACGCGGTGTAGCGGGCGATGAGCAGGCCCTGCCCCACGCTCGCGACGGCCTGCTGCGTGGCCAGGTCGCGCGGCCGGGCGGGCAGGCCCAGCGGCCCGATCCCGGCGGCGATCGCCCCCGAGGAGACGAACACGACCTCCCGGTCCTTCACCTCGCCGGACCGGCCGTTGCGCCGCCCGCCGGCACGCCAGCCGGCCAGCACGTCGACGAGCGCGTCGATGCGGGCCGCGTCGATCGCGCCGTCGGGGGTGGTCAGCGACGACGAGCCGGCCTTGACCACGATCCGCCGCGCCCGCGCCACCGCCTCACGCCTCATCGTCATCCCTTCTCACGGGCCCTGCGACCGAGCACGGGCAGAAGCGGAAACGGCGCGCCGGAGCGTCCTCCGTCCACGCCCGCCGCACGGGCGTCGTCCACGACGCACCCATGCGCCGCGGCCCGCCGCCCATCGGCGTAGCCGCGTGCCGGGGCGCGCCCGTCGGCGTACCCGAACGTCGTCGCGCGCTCACCGGCCCTCCAGACGGCGGTCGGTGCCGCGGCGGCCGAGGGCGTGCTCGGTGCCGGCGAGGATCTCCGGCTCCCAGTCGAAGACGATCGACTCCTCCTCGGTGCCGATGTAGACGGTCGCGCCGGGCTCGGCGCCCAGCTCGACCAGACGCTCCTCCACGCCCAGCCGGGCCAGCCGGTCGGCGAGATAACCGACCGCCTCGTCGTTGGCGAAGTCGGTCTGCCGCAGCCAGCGCACCGGCTTCTCGCCGGTGACGAGGTAGGTGTCGTCGCCGAGCGCCCGTACCTCGAAGTCGGGACCGCCGACCGGCTCGGGCCGGATGACCAGCCGGGTCGGCTCCTCCGCCGGCTGCGCGGCGCGGTGCGCCGCCACCATCTCGGCCATCGCGAAGCTCAGCTCCCGCAGGCCCTCGTGCGTGGCGGCCGACACCTCGTACACCTTCAGGCCGCGCTGCTCGAACTCCGGGCGCACCAGCTCGGCCAGCTCCCGCGCCTCCGGAACGTCGATCTTGTTCAGCACGACGAGCCGCGGCCGGTCGGACAGCGGCCGGTCGCCCAGCGTGTCGTACGCGGCCAGCTCCCGCTCGATCACCTCGACGTCCGACACCGGGTCGCGGCCCGGCTCGGGCGTCGCGCAGTCGAGCACGTGGACGAGCGTGGAGGCCCGCTCGATGTGCCGCAGGAACTCCAGGCCGAGCCCGCGGCCCTCGCTGGCACCCTCGATCAGTCCGGGCACGTCTGCGACGGTGTAGACGGTCTCGCCGGCGCTGACCACGCCGAGGTTCGGCGTGAGCGTCGTGAACGGATAGTCGGCGATCTTGGGCTTCGCGGCGGACAGGGCGGCGATCAGCGAGGACTTGCCCGCACTGGGGAAGCCGACCAGCGCGACGTCCGCGACGGTCTTGAGCTCCAGCACGATGTCGCGCTCCTCGCCGGGCTCGCCGAGCAGCGCGAAGCCGGGCGCCTTGCGCCTGGCCGAGGCGAGCGCGGCGTTGCCGAGCCCGCCGTGGCCGCCGCGCGCCACCACGAACCGGGTGCCGGCGCCCACGAGGTCGGCCAGCACCCGCCCGTCGCGGGTCTTCACGACCGTGCCGTTCGGCACCGGCAGCACCAGGTCGGCGCCGTTCGCGCCGTTCTTGTGCGAGCCCTGCCCCGGCTTGCCGCCGGCCGCCCTGCGGTGCGGGCGGGTGTGATAGTCGAGCAGGCTGGCGGTGTTCGGATCGACCTCCAGGACGACGTCGCCGCCGTTGCCGCCGTTGCCGCCGTCCGGCCCGCCGAGCGGCTTGAACTTCTCCCGGTGCACGGACGAGCAGCCATTCCCGCCGCCGCCCGCCTGGACGTGCAGGACGACGCGGTCGACGAACTGCGCGCCCGTGCCGCCTCCGCGCCGCACGCCCGGTCGTGCCGTATGGTCCGGCATGCCGGTCCCCTTCTCAAAAAGGGACGAGGGCGGACCGATGTACGGCCCGCCCTCGTCGGTGGTCTGACTCGTCGCGTCGGCGGACCTACTCCGCCGGAGGGACGACGCTCACGGCACGGCGGCCGCGGTAACGGCGGAACTGGACCGCGCCCGCGACCAGCGCGAACAGCGTGTCGTCGCCACCGCGCCCGACGCCCGGGCCCGGGTGGAAGTGGGTGCCGCGCTGCCGGACGATGATCTCACCGGCGTTCACGAGCTGGCCGCCGAACCGCTTGACGCCGAGCCGCTGCGCGTTGGAGTCACGGCCGTTGCGGCTGGACGAGGCGCCCTTCTTGTGTGCCATTGCTGAGTCCTACTTTCCGGCCTTGATACCGGTGACCTTGATCTGGGTGTACGGCTGACGGTGGCCCATACGCCGCTTGTACCCTGTCTTGCTCCGGTAGTGCATGATGTTGATCTTCGGGCCCTTGGTCGCGCCGATGATCTCGGCGGTGACCTGGTACTTGGCCACGTCGGCGGGCGCGCTGACGACGCTGTCGCCGTCAACGACGAGCACGGCCGGGAGTGTCACCGTCGAGCCGACCTCACCAGCCAACTTGTCGACGGTGAGCACATCGTCGACGGCCACCTTCTCCTGCCTGCCGCCGCAACGGACGATCGCGTACACCGCGGAACCTCTCCTTTGCGTGCCTTGGGCACGACTGACCGAACAAGCTCATTCCGGAAGCCGCTGCCTGGCTACTACTCGGCCACGGACCTGCCGCGGACGAACCGCAGTCACCAGGCGCGCTGACAACGACGC
Source organism: Actinomycetota bacterium (assembly GCA_048498315.1). Classification (GTDB taxonomy): domain Bacteria; phylum Actinomycetota; class Actinomycetes; order Streptosporangiales; family Streptosporangiaceae; genus Actinoallomurus. Next base: position 26,209 of record JBEHYF010000044.1, on the reverse strand, counting down.
GGGAAAGCGCCGGATACCAAGGTTACCGGATCCCCCGCCCCGAGGTCGAACCGGCCGGACGGCGACCGGACGTCGGCCCGCGACACCGCGCCGCCCACCGGCCGGGCGGCAGCGCGGTAGGCGGGCGGCGCCGGACGGACCGGACCCGCCGAATCCGCGCGGCCCGTCGGACCGGCCGGATCGCGGTTTCGGCCGCGTCGCGCCGGGCGACCGCGGCCGGAACCGGAACGTCACTCGGCGACCGTCTCCGACCGGGCACGCGACGAGCGCCGGGTACGGCGCCGACGGCCGTTGGCCGACGGCTCGCCCTCCACGGGCGCCTCCACCGGGGTTTCCACCGGGGTGTCCACCGTCTCGGCCGCCGGGATCGGCGAGGGGCCCGCAGCGGCGGCCTCCCCGGCGGCGCCGGCCGCCACCGGCTCCCTGGCCGGTGCCACGGCCGTGTCCTGGGCATGTGGCGCCTCCGCCGCCTCGCCGGCCTTCAGGTCGGCCTTGGCCTTCGCGCGCTCGGCGCGGGCCAGCTTGTCCTCGACGGCCCTTTCGATCTCGCCCTTGCGGCGCTTGCGGCGGCCGCTCGAACCGGCCTTCTCCGCCTTGGGCTCGACCGGCGAGAGCGTCACGTGGATCCCGCGGCCGTTGCAGCACTCGCACGGCTCGGAGAAGGCCTCCAGCAGCCCGCCGCCGACCCGCTTACGGGTCATCTGGACCAGGCCCAGCGAGGTCACCTCGGCGACCTGGTGCTTGGTGCGATCTCGCGCCAGGCATTCGAGCAGGCGGCGCAGCACCAGCTCGCGGTTGCTCTCCAGGACCATGTCGATGAAGTCGATGACGATGATCCCGCCGATGTCGCGCAGCCGGAGCTGGTGGACGATCTCCTCGGCGGCCTCCAGGTTGTTGCGGGTGACCGTCTCTTCGAGGTTGCCGCCCTGCCCGGTGAACTTTCCGGTGTTGACGTCGACGACCGTCATCGCCTCGGTGCGGTCGATCACGAGCGAGCCGCCGCTGGGCAGCCAGACCTTGCGGTCCAGCGCCTTGGCCATCTGCTCGTCGATGCGGTACGCGGTGAAGACGTCCTCGTCGTCGGTCCACTTGTGCAGCCGGTCGGCCAGGTGCGGGGCGACGTAGCCGACGTACTCCTCGACCATGTCCCAGGCGTCGTCGCCCTGGACGACGAGCTTGTTGAAGTCCTCGTTGAAGATGTCGCGGACGACGCGGATCGTCAGGTCCGGCTCGCCGTACAGCATCGCGGGCGCGCTCGCCGTCTTCGACTGGCGCTTGATGTTCTCCCACTGCGCCGACAGCCGGGACACGTCACGGGCCAGCTCGTCCTCGGTGGCGCCCTCGGCGGCGGTGCGCACGATCACGCCCGCGTTCTCCGGCATGACCTTCTTGAGGATCTGCTTGAGCCGCGAGCGCTCCTTGTCGGGCAGCTTGCGGCTGATCCCGGTCATCGACCCGTCCGGGACGTACACCAGGTAGCGGCCGGGCAGCGAGATCTGGCTGGTCAGGCGTGCGCCCTTGTGACCGACCGGGTCCTTGGTCACCTGGACCAGCACCGACTGGCCGGACTTGAGCGCCGACTCGATGCGGCGCGGCTGGCCCTCCAGGCCCGCGAGGTCCCAGTTGACCTCGCCGGCGTACAGCACGGCGTTGCGGCCCTTGCCGATGTCGACGAACGCCGCCTCCATCGACGGCAGGACGTTCTGCACCTTGCCGAGGTAGACGTTGCCGACGTACGACTGGTGGCTGGAGCGGTCGACGTAGTGCTCGACCAGCACCTTGTCCTCCAGCACGCCGATCTGGGTGCGCTCGCCCTCCGACCGGATCACCATGATCCGCTCGACCGACTCGCGGCGGGCGAGGAACTCCGACTCGGTCACGATCGGCGGCCGACGGCGACCCTGCTCGCGACCCTCGCGGCGGCGCTGCTTCTTGGCCTCCAGCCGGGTCGAACCCTTGACCGCCTGCACCTCGTCCTCGACGACGCGGGGCTCGCGGACGTGCACGACCGTGTTGGGCGGCAGCTCTTCGGCGACGGCCTCCTCGGCCTCGGTGACCCGGCGCCTGCGGCGGCGCCGCCGGCGGCTCGTGCCGCCCTCGACCTGCTCCGTCTCGGGCCCGTGGGCGGGCTCCTCGGCCGCGGCGCGCGGCTCCGGCTCGCCCTCGTCCTCGGCCTTGCCGGTCTCTTCGGCCTCCTGGCCGTCGCGGCCCTTGCCCCGGCCCCGGCCGCCGCGGCGGCGGCGCCGGCGGCCGCTCCGGTCGGCGCTCTCCTCGTCGTCGTGCTCGTCCTCGGGCTCCTCCGCCGCGGCCTCCACCTCCGCCCGCACGTCGCCCTTGGCCTCCGGCTGCGCCGCCTCAGGCTTCGCGCGACGCGGCGCGTCCGGCTCTTCGGGGAGCTGCGGCGGTTGGAAGACCACCATCGGCGGCTGGAACGTCGCCTCGGGTACGACCGGCGGCCTGGCGGGCGGCGGCGGCGCCCCCTGCTCGCCGGGCGCGCCGGCGTGCCCGGCCGTCTCAGCGGCCCCGGCGGCCGGTGCGGCCGCGCTCTCCGCCGTCTTCGCGGCCCCGGAGTCCTCGGAGGCCTCGGCAGCCTCGGCGGGCACGGCCGTCTCGGCGGCCTCAACCGAGGTTTCAGCGATCCCGCCCTGGTCGCCGGCGCTCTCGGGCCGCGCGGCGCGGCGCGACCCACCGCGGCCGGACCTGGCCGGCTTCGCGGCGGCCTCCGCAGGCGCCGGCCCGGCGAGAGCGGGCGGCTCTGCGTCGCCCCCGGCGGTCTCCGGCTCGGTCACGGCTCCCGCCGGCCTGGTCATCGGGCGGGGAGCGGTGTCCTCTTCGACGGGCTCGGGCGGGGGGCCGGCCGGGCGGCTCGCCCGGCGCGGCCGTGTGGTCCTGCGGGTGTCCTGATCAACGGACTGGTCTCCGGCGGCGCCGCCGGCGCCACCGACCTCGTTCTCGAGCATGCGGGCTGTCTCCCGTCAGGTTCCCGGGCGCGACCCTCACGGGTGCGCCGCACGGGAACTCTTTCGTTGTCGTGGCCGACGTGGCCCTGGCGGGCCATACCGGCGAAGTCGTCAAAGACGCGCCCGGCCGTCCCCGAAAACCCATGATCCGCACGGGTTCGTCCTACGGCCGAGAGCCGACGGCGTCCGGCTCCGCTGCCCGCACGGCGTCCGCGCTCTCGGCGGCGGCTTCGCCTGCCGGTGCGGTCTGCCGGTCAGGGGCCAGCGGGTCGGTGATCTCACCGGTGGTTTCGTCGAATGGCCCCTGCGCGAGCCTCGTCACCAGCGGCGGTGACGGCGGCGCGAGGTCGGCCACCAGGCGAAGTCCGGCGAGGACGTCGTCAGGTCGAACGGCAGGTGTGATGTGCCGAACAACCATTCGAAGTATGGCACATCCGGCACCCGCGTCTTCGCTGGCACGCCGGTCGAGCGCGCACACGGCGACCGCGCCGCGTGCGTCGAAACGCCGGCGTCCCTTCTTGGTGAGGCGCTCCACCTCGATCTTCTCGGCCGCCAGGAACGCCCGTACCGCCGCGTCGGCGACGTCGGGGGCGACGCCGTCGAGGCGCACGAGCCACCGCGATGCCTGGAGGCGGTCCGCCAGAACCCCAGTACGCGCCTCGACGACCTCGAGGATGTCGAGCCCGTCGGGCAGCGCGTCATCGAGGGCGGTTCGCGCCGTGTCCGGATCGCGAGGGGCGGTCAGCCCGATCTCGAGGTATTCGGCCTCACTGGCCACCCCTGTCGCCGCAGCACCCGCGTACGAAATCTTCGCGTGCGGGGAGAATCCGGCGCTGAAGGCCACCGGGATCCCGGCGCGCCGAACGGCGCGTTCCACGGCCCGGGAGATGTCACGGTGGCTGGCGAACCGCATCCTGCCGCGCTTGGCGTACCGCGCGCGCAGTCGCTGGGTCACGGGGGCCGGCGCCGGGCCCTCCGGCGTGGGTGCCAGGGTAATGGTCCTTCCTACTCGTACCGATCCGAAGTCTCCTTCTAAGAGTACGGGGTCGCCGGACCCGGGCGACCAGGTCGAGCTCCCCGATTACCGAACGTGCGGGGGCCGCCCGGTGTTTCCGGTCCCGCCGTGGCCCGCCGATCGGACCGCCTGCCCGGCCGCCAGGAAGGCCAGGGCGGAGCGGCGGTCACCGCACGCCGCGGCACGCCCGCCCGCGGGAGGCCGCCTGCCGCCTGCCGCCCGCACACGCCCGGCACGCCCCGTACGAGGCCGCCCCTCGCCCGCACGCACGCGTGGCCGCGCGGCTCAGCCGCTCCGGGGCGGCGGTGCGGTGGTGCGGCGGACGACCAGCTCCGTCGGCATGATCACGCGCGGCGCCGGAACGTCGCCGGACCGGTCGAGGAGCAGGCGGCCGGCCGTCGCGCCCTTCTCCGTGATCGGCTGGCGCACCGTGGTCAGGCCGGCCGGCCCGGCCGCGGGCACGTCGTCGAAGCCGACCACCGACAGCTCCCCGGGAACATCGATCCCCCGCTGGGCCGCGACATCCAGCACGGCGAAGGCGATCTCGTCGCTGGGAGCGAGGACGGCCGTCGGCCGGGGCCACCGGTCGAGCAGGCGCGCGGCGGCGCGGGGCGCGATCTCGCGGTCGTTCGCGGTCGGTTCGACCGCGACGTCGCTCCAGGCCAGCCCCGCCTCGGCGCAGGCGTCGCGGTATCCGGCCAGCCGGGCACGGCCCGCGCCGAACCGCAGGTCGCCGGGCCGGTCGAGGTCGAGCCAGTCACGGTCGGTCCGGCCCGGCACGGGCTGTATGCCGAGCACGGCGATGCGCCGGTGCCCGAGGCCGAGCACGTGGGCGGCGGCCGCCCGCGCGGCGACGCGGTCCTCGATCCCGACGAACGGCACCCCGGAAACGTACGGGTAATCGACGGTGACCACCGGCAGGCGCCGACGCAGCACCGTCTCGACGAGCGGGCGGCCCTCGGGCGAGAAGAGGCAGAACCCGTCCACCACCGCGTCGGCGATCACCTCCTCGGCGGCGTCCGGCGACGGCCAGCCGATGAGGTGCACGCCGGTCCCGGACTTCTCGGCGACGCTCGCCAGGCCGCGCAGGAAGCCGACGGCGTAGGAGTCGGCGAAGGCGTACGACAGCGCCTCGGTGAACACCACGCCGATCACGCCGGCCCGGCCGCGGCGCAGAGTGCGCGCCGCCGGATGCGGGCCCGGGTAGCCGAGTTCGCCCGCCACCTCCAGGATCCGGCGCCGCAGCTCTTCATTGAGCTGGTCGGGACGGGAGAAGGCGTTGGAGACCGTCGTGCGCGAGACACCGACGCGGTCGGCGATGGTCTGGAGGGTGACGCGTACCACGCTCCCAACCTTAGATCTGAATTGATTAAGAAGCGACCGGAGCGTACGCTTGAGGACGTAACTGAATCGATCAAGTCACGTTGAGAGGATCACATGACGCCGCTTCAGGTCGTCGCGTTCATCGCCGCGCAGGAGAAGATGCGCGAGCACGTGTACTCCGCCCTCCCCGACGCCCCGAAGGTGCCCTACGTGCCCGACGAACCGCGCACGCCGGCCCTGCGCAGCCACCTGGCGTCGCTGCTGCGCCGCACCGCCGACCGGGTCGACCCTCGCCTCGAACCGTCGGTCGGGTGATCCATCATCGAGCAGGTTCGGCGCCACGACGCCGCCGGACCTCCCCGCTAACAAGAGCTCCGGCGGGCCGGGCCCGCCGGAGTTCTTCATGCTCGACGGTGCGGGTTCGGCTCGTGACGGACGCGCGATCTCCTGTCGTCGCTCCGGTGACGACCCGGATCGCACCGGCCCTGCGGGGCGGCGGGCGGGCGCCGGGGATCAGACGACGGTGAGCGGCAGGAGCTTCTTGCCGGTGGGGCCGATCTGAATCTCGGTGCCCATGGTCGGGCAGACGCCGCAGTCGTAGCACGGCGTCCACCGGCAGTCGTCCACCTCGGTCTCGTCGAGGGCGTCCTGCCAGTCCTGCCACAGCCACTCGCGGTCGAGACCGGCGTCGAGGTGGTCCCACGGCAGCACCTCGACCTCGTCGCGCTCGCGGACGGTGTACCAGTCGAGGCCGACCGGCTCGCCGGCGAGCGCCCGCTCGGTGCAGGCGACCCAGCGCTCGTAGGAGAAGTACTCGCTCCAGCCGTCGAACCGGCCGCCGTCCTTCCAGACGGCCTCGATCACCCGGCCGACCCGCCGGTCGCCGCGCGACAGCAGCCCCTCGATGATCGACGGCTTGCCGTCGTGGTAGCGCAGGCCGATGGCGCGACCGTACTCCTTGTCGCGGCGCAGCAGGTCCTTCAGCGCGTGCAGGCGCCGGTCGACGGTCTCGTGGTCGCACTGGGCCGCCCACTGGAACGGCGTGTGCGGTTTGGGCACGAACGCGCCGACCGAGACCGTGCAGCGGATGTCGTGGCGGCCGGTGGCCTCGCGGCCGGCCTGGATGACCCGCCGGGCCATGTCGGCGATGGCGAGGACGTCTTCGTCCTCCTCGGTGGGCAGGCCGCACATGAAGTACAGCTTGACCTGCCGCCAGCCGTTCTCGTACGCCGTGGTCACGGTGCGGATCAGGTCGTCTTCGGAGACCATCTTGTTGATCACCCGGCGCATACGCTCGGAGCCGCCCTCGGGCGCGAAGGTCAGCCCGGAGCGGCGCCCGTTCCGGGAGAGCTCGCCCGCGAGCGTGACGTTGAACGCGTCGACGCGGGTGGACGGCAGCGACAGCGACGTGTTGGTGCCCTCATAGCGGTCGGCCAGCCCCTTGGCGATGTCGCCGATCTCGGAGTGATCGGCGCTGGACAGGCTGAGCAGGCCGACCTCCTGGAAGCCCGAGGTGCGCAGGCCGGTGTCGACCATCTGGCCGATCGTGGTGATCGACCGCTCCCGCACCGGCCGGGTGATCATGCCGGCCTGGCAGAACCGGCAGCCGCGAGTGCAGCCGCGGAAGATCTCCACGCTGTACCGCTCGTGCACCGTCTCGGCCAGCGGCACCAGCGGCTTCTTCGGGTACGGCCACTTGTCCAGGTCCATGACCGTGTGCTTGCTCACCCGCCACGGCACGCCGGGACGGTTCGGCGCGACCCGCTGGATGCGCCCGTCCGGCAGGTAGGTGACGTCGTAGAACGCGGGCACGTACACGCCGCCGGAGCGGGCGAGCCGCATGAGCAGCTCGTCGCGGCCGCCGGGCCGGCCCTCGCGCTTCCACTCGCGGATCACCTCGGTGATCGCCAGGACGATCTCCTCGCCGTCGCCGAGCACGGCGGCGTCGAGGAAGTCGGCGATCGGCTCGGGGTTGAACGCAGCATGCCCGCCGGCGATGACGATCGGGTGCTCGCCGGTCCGGTCCGCCGCGTGCAGCGGGATGCCCGCCAGGTCAAGCGCGGTCAGCAGGTTGGTGTAACCGAGCTCGGTGGCGAAGCTGACCCCGAGCACGTCGAACGCGCCGACCGGCCGGTGTCCGTCGACCGTGAACTGCGGGATGCCGTGCTCGCGCATCAGCGCCTCGAGGTCGGGCCACACGCTGTAGGTGCGCTCGGCGAGCACGCCGTCCTGTTCGTTCAGCACCTCATAGAGGATCTGCACGCCCTGGTTGGGCTGGCCGACCTCGTACGCGTCGGGGTACATCAGCGCCCAGCGGACCTCGGTCTCGTCCCAGTTCTTGACCGAGGAGTTCAGCTCGCCGCCGACGTACTGGATCGGCTTGCTCACCTTCGGCAGCAGCGGCTCCAGGCGCGGGAACAGCGACTCGACGGCCATGGCGGAAAGCCTCCGGAACGGTGTCGGGATCGACCTCACAGCCTACCGGCAGCCCTCCGCCGACTCGGCCCGGTCGTGTCTTCCCGCCCGGATCACTCGTACGGGTTGCGGCGCAGGTGGACGGTCTGCAGCAGGCCGACGGTGATCATGTTGGCGAAGGTCGCCGATCCGCCGTACGACACGAAGGGCAGCGGCAGGCCGGTGATCGGCATGATGCCGATCGTCATGCCGATGTTCTCGAACGTCTGGAAGCCCAGCCAGCACACCACGCCGGTCGCGACCAGCGCGCCGAACAGGTCGGCGGCCTGCATGGCGATGCGCAGCCCGCGCCAGAGCACGACGCCGAGCAGCGCGGTGATCAGCGCCGCGCCGACGAAGCCGAGCTCCTCCCCCGCCACCGTGAAGATGAAGTCGGTGTGCTGCTCGGGCACGAAGTGGCCGGTGGTCTGCTGGCCGTGGAACAGGCCCTTGCCCAGGAAGCCGCCGGAGCCGACCGCGATGCGGGCCTGCTGGGCGTTGTAGCCGGCGCCGCGCGGGTCGGCGCTCGGGTTGGCGAACGCGGTGAACCGGTTGATCTGGTACGGCTTGAGCAGGTGCAGCCACCACACCGCGAGCGCCAGCGCGACGCCGGCGGCGGCCAGGCCGCCCACCCACCGCTTCGGCGCGCCCGAGACGGCCAGCACGCCGATGATCACCGCGGCGAACACGAGCGTGGTGCCGAGGTCGGGCTGAAGCATCACGAGTCCGCTGGGCAGCGCGGCCAGGACGAGCGCCAGCAGGATGTCGCGGCGCCCGGGGCCCTCCTCGCCGTCGCGCGGCTCGCCGAGGATCATCGCGAGCAGCACGACCATGCCGACCTTGGCGAACTCCGACGGCTGAAGCTCGAACCCGCCGCCGAGCGTGATCCACGAGTGCGAGCCGTTGATCGTCGCACCGAGCGGTGTCAGCACGATCGCCAGGCCGACGCAGGAGGCCGCGTACACGACCGGGGCGTAGGCGCGCAGCAGCCGGTAGTCGAGCGCGGCGGTGACCCCGCCGAGCACCAGGCCGATCGCCACGTTGAGGAGGTTCTTCTCGAGGTACGCGCGCGGGTCGCCGGCACCGCCGGCCTGCCCGGCGCGGGTCGCGGAGTACACGAGCAGGCTGCCGATCGCCGACAGCGCGAGCACCGCCAGGATCAGCACCCAGTCGAGCCGCCGCAGCGACGACTCCAGCGCCCCGATCCGCCGGCGCCGCCCGCCGAGCACGCGGCCGTAGTCGCTGATCACCGTCGCCTCCGGTACGCGGTGGCGGGCGTGGTCACCCCGGCGGACGCCTGCGCGCTCTTCTTGGCCTTCGCGGCCTCGCGCGCCGCCTCCTGCCTCGCGCGGGCCTCCGCCGCGGCGAAGCCCTGCGGCGGCCCGACGGTGCCGTCGGGGGCGATGGTCGGCAGCTTCGTCGGGACGTTCCCGCCGGGCAGCGCCGCGGGCTTGCCCGGCTTCAGGCCGTACATGCCCTCCCAGATCTCCCGGACGGCGGGCGCGGCGGTCGTGGCGCCGGTGCCGCCCTGGGACACCATGACGACGACGACGTACTTCGGCGTCTTGACCGGGGCGAAGGACGCGAACCAGGAGGTGTCCTTCTTGCCGTACACCTCCGCGGTACCGGTCTTGCCAGCGACGTCCAGCTTGTCGAACGGGAACCCGGAGAACGCTCCGGCGGCCGTGCCGGACTTGGTCACGTCGGCGAGCGCGCTGCGGATGTAGGCCAGCACCTTGCCGGACACCGGCAGACGTCCGGCCTTCACCGGATCGATGCGGCGCGCGACCGTGCCGTCCGGGTTCACGATGGCCTTGCCGACGCGCGGGCTCCACAGCGTGCCGCCGTTGGCGACCGCGGCGTACGCGCGGGCGAGTTGCAGCGGCGTGACCAGCACGTCGCCCTGGCCGACCGAGAAGTTGGCGGCGTCACCGGCACGGAAGACATAGCCGTCGACGCAGTTCTCCGTGGCGATCGCCTTGAGGTAGGCGGCCCGTGCCGGGTCGCTCTTGGCGACGTCGGGGTAGCCGGTCTTGGCGTGCTTGCAGTCGGACTTCTTGGTGGCGTTCCAGTACTCGGTCTTCCAGGCACGGTCGGGGATGCGGCCGGACGCCTCGCCGGGCAGGTCGATGCCGGTGGGCGCGCCGAAGCCGAACGCCTTGGCCATCTTGACCATCGGGTCCTTGGGATGCTTCACCGGATGGGTGCCGCCGTCGCGCAGCCACTCCTCGTAGGCGAAGCGGTAGAACACCGTGTCGCACGACATGACCAGCGCCTGGTGCAGGCTGATGTCGCCGCCCGACTCCCCCTCGAAGTTGCGGAACTCCCGCGACCCGACCATGTACGACGACGGGCACGGGTAGGTGCCGTGCAGCGAGTACCCGTCGCTGACCGCCGCCGGGACCGAGGAGATCTTGAAAGTCGAGCCGGGGGCGAACTGCCCGTCGGTCGCCCGGCTGATCAGCGGCTCGCCGTGCTTCTTGCTGAGCAGCGCGTCGTACTCGCGCTGGGAGATGCCGCCGATCCACACGCTCGGGTCGTACGTCGGGTAGCTGGCCAGCGCGATCACCCGGCCGGTGCGCGCATCCATGACCACGCCGGCGGCCGAGTCGGCGGGGTAGCCCTGGCCGCGCGCATTCTTGATCGCGTGGTCGAGCGCGCGCTCGACGATCCCCTGGACCTTGGCGTCGAGGCTGGTGACCAGGTTGTCGCCGGAGGTCGGCGGCTGCTCCGACGCGACGCCGGTGACCCGGCCCTGGCTGTCGACGAGGACCTTGCGGTCGCCTGGCGTGCCGCGCAGGGCGCTGTCGTAGGTCGCCTCCAGGCCGTCGCGGCCGATCAGGTCGACGCCGCTGAAGCCGGTGATCTTCAGCCCCTTGCGCTTGTTCAGCTCGTCCTGCGTGATCGGCTGGAGGTAGCCGAGGACCTGCGCGGCGATGGCCCCGCCAGGGCGCGGGTAGTCGCGCACCGGTTCGAGCTGCGCGGTCACGCCCGGGAAGTCCTCCTTGCGCTCCATGATCTGCAGCGCCTTCCGTGCGTCCACCTGGTCGTCGACGGGGATCGGCTGGTACGGCGAGCCGGGCCAGCACGGCCGCTGGACGCCCGGACCGCAGAGCCGCACCTTCAGCGCGAGCTGCCGGTAGGAGGTGCCGAGCACGGCGGCGAGCCGGGTCAGCACGGCCTTGCCGCCGTCCTTTTGCCGCGACAGCGCCGTACGGTCGACGGACACGACCAGCGACGTGCGGTTGCGCACCAGCGGGCGGCCGGCGTCGTCGAGGATCTGCCCGCGTACGGCCGGCACCACGATGTCGCGGACGCGGTTCTCGGCGGCCACCTTGCGGTAGTGCGCGCCGTTCATGACCTGCAGGTACCAGAGCCGGCCACCCAGGGACAGCAGCAGCGACATCACGAGCACGTGCAGCACGACGAGCCGCACCTGCGTTCGCGGACCCATTCGCCTCCTCCCGTCCTGTCGTTCCGGTCATCTGGCGCAGCGGGCGCCTGCCGGCGCCTATCTGGCGCGGTAGAACCCCGGCACGGCGTCGAGGCCCGCGGTGCCGCCCTCGCGCTCGATGCGCCGGGTGAACCGCAGCACCGCCCACACGACGAACGGGCTGGCGATCACGTCGTACAGGACCTGCAGCGGCAGCAGGTGCGACACGACCGGCCAGGCCGCGCGCGGGTCGCCGAGCATCATCCCCACGACCGCGTCGAGCAGCGATCCGGCGAACGCGCCCGCCGCGACCGCGGCGAACGGGAGCACCGGCGAGCGCTCCATCTCGGCGGCGGCCAGCCCGCAGACGTAGCCGATGAGGCAGTAGATCAGCGCGTACCGCCCGATCGTGTGGTCGGCGGGCGGCACGATGTCGGTGACCAGGCCGGCGAAGAAGCCGGTGACCAGGCCGGTGAGCGAGCCGTTGACCAGCGCGAGCGCCACGACCGCCAGTAGCACGAGGTCCGGCTCTGCCGATCCGGGCAGCGGCAACCGGCCGACCACCGTCACCTGGACGAGCAGCGCGACCGCGACGACGAGCGAGGCAAGGACATTACGGGACACGGATCAACCTTCGGGCGACGAGGACGTGGACGGCGCGGCGGACCCCGGCGGGCCGGCGGACCGGGCCGACGTGGCGGTGGGCGCCGCCGCGGCCGCGGGCGGGCCGGACGGCGGCGGTGTGGCCGGCGACGACGGCTTGGGCGGCAGGACGGCGTCGCGCGGGTTCTTCTTCGGCGGCGCCACCACGACCCCGACGACGTCGAGCGTGCTGTAGCGCACGAAGGGGCGCACCTGCACGGTGCGGGTGAGCGTGCCCGGGGTGCGCTCGATCCGGGTCACCGTGCCGATCGGCACGCCGGGCACGTACGGCCGGTCGCCTTCGGACCCGAACGACACGATGCGCTGCCCGACCTGGATCGGGGCGTTGGAGTCGAGGAGCTGGAAGCTGAGCGCGGAGCCGGCGGACCGCCCGCCGCCCTGCACGACGCCGATCTCGTTCGAGCCTTCCAGGCGCCCGCCCACCGACGAGGCGGCGTCGGTGATCAGCAGCACCGTCGCCGTGTTCGGCCCGACGCGGGTGACCCGCCCGACCAGGCCGTCGCCGGTGATCACGGTCATGTCGGGGCGCACGCCGTCGGAGCTGCCGGCGTCGATGGAGACGGTCTGCTCCAGGCCCTCGCCGGCCGAGATCACTTCGGCGGTGACGATGCGGTAGCCGCCGAGGCCCGCCGTGCCGAGCAGCCGGTCGAGCTGCTGGGCGCGGCCGCGATCCATCTGCTCGGCGCGCAGCTGCTGCCGCAGCCGCGCGTTCTCGCGTTCGAGGCGCTGGATCCTACGGTGCGCGCCCGGCGCGCCGATGATCGTCGCGAACGCGTGACCGACCGGCCGCACGACGGCCGCCGCCGCGCCCTCGATCGGGCCGAAGACCGCCTCGCCGAAGGCGCGCAGGCCGCGCAGCGGCGAGTGGGCGCCGCCGCGGTAGTCGATCGTGATCAGCGCGAGGGACACCAGCAGCAGGACGCCCAGGACGGCACGGGTTCGCCGGGTATCGTTCACCGGCAGGGCCCCCTATCGCCGTGGTTCGGGTACGAGCACCTGCCGCAGCGCCTCGAAGTCCTCGACGCACTTGCCGGAGCCGAGCACGACCGAGTCGAGCGGGTTGTCGACCATGTGGATCGGCATCCCGGTCTCTTCGCGCAGACGTTCGTCGATGTTCTTCAGCAGTGCGCCGCCGCCGGTGAGGGCGATGCCGCGGTCCATGATGTCGCCGGACAGCTCGGGCGGGCACTTGTCGAGCGTGGTCTTGACCGCGTCGACGACCGTGTTGACCGGCTCCTCGATGGCGCGGCGGACCTCTTCGGCGGAGATCACGATCGTCTTCGGCAGGCCGCTGACGAGATCACGACCGCGGATCTCGGCATGCGGTTCGTCTTCGGACGGGTACGCGGAGCCGATCGCCATCTTGATCTCCTCCGCGGTGCGCTCCCCGAGCATCAGGGAGTACTCCTTCTTCGCGTAGGAGATGATCGCCTGGTCGAGCTCGTCGCCGCCGACCCGGATGGACTGGCTGGTGACGATGCCGCCGAGCGAGATGATGGCGACCTCGGTGGTGCCGCCGCCGATGTCGACGACCATGTTGCCGGTGGGCTCGTGGACCGGCAGCCCGGCGCCGATCGCGGCGGCCATCGGCTCCTCGATGATGTAGACCCGCCGGGCGCCGGCCTGGTAGCCGGCCTCTTTCACCGCGCGCTGCTCGACCCCGGTGATGCCGCTGGGCACGGCCACCACGATGCGGGGTTTAGCGAAATGTCGGCGTTTGTGCACCTTCTGGATGAAGTACCGCAGCATGCGTTCGGTGACGTCGAAGTCGGCGATCACACCATCCTTGAGCGGACGGACCGCGACGATGTTGCCCGGAGTACGGCCGATCATGCGCTTGGCCTCGATGCCCACCGCGACGATCTTGCCCGTATTGGTGTTGATCGCCACGACCGACGGCTCGTTGAGGACGATCCCGCGGCCGCGGACGTAGACCAAGGTGTTCGCCGTGCCCAGATCGACCGCCATGTCACGGCCCAGGAACGACAGCTTGTTACCCATGAAGAAAGGGAGCCCTTCCGGATTGGCGGGCGTGCAGAACGCATTCTCATGGTAACGCCGGACCCCCCGATCGGAGCAGACCCACCCCCGCGCGTCGCGTACCCGTCCGCGTCCCGACCGAGAGGCTGACGAGCGGTGACAAAACGTGCGGGCCGCCGTCGGCGGTCCGCACGCGAAATCGTACGAATGTCAGAAAAGGTCGGGGAAGAAGAGCTTGATCTCCCGTTCCGCCGACGCCGGCGAGTCGGAGCCGTGGACGACGTTCTCTTGGATCTCCAACGCGTGGTCGCCACGGATCGTTCCCGGGCCGGCAGCGACCGGGTCGGTGGCGCCCGCCAGCGCGCGGAACGCCTCGATCGCGCGGGGGCCCTCGACCACCATGGCGACGAGCGGGCCGCCGGTGATGAACCCGACCAGGGAGTCGAAGAACGGCTTGTCCCGGTGCTCGCCGTAGTGGGTCTCGGCGGTCTCGCGGTCGAGCGTGCGCAGCTCCAGCGCGGCGAGCTTGAGGCCCTTGCGCTCGATGCGCGAGATCACGTCGCCGACAAGGCCACGGCGCACGCCGTCGGGCTTGACGAGGACAAGGGTGCGTTCGGACACGGGCGGTTCTCCTTGGTCTCAGGCTGTGGTGATCGGCGCAGGGCCGGGACACGCGGTGGCAGTGGCGGGCCGGCCGCGCCGGCGCGCGACCACGACCGGGCCTTCCGCACGTCGCTGCGATCCTACCGGGCGGGCAGGGGGACTCCGTCCGGTTCGGCCGGGTCGCCGGGACCGGCCTGCGACGGCGCCGCCGCGGCGGGCCCGCGGCCCGCCCAGGCGGTCACCGCGGCGAGGACGACGACGAGCACGCCGGCGACCACCAGCCACAGCCGGTAGGCGGCCGTCAGCGCGTACAGGGCCGCCGTGGGGCCACCGCCGGCGCGGGTGACCGCACCGACCCGGGCGATCTGCAGCGGGCCGACGATCAGGTGGCCGCTCAGCACCGCCGGAAAGCACAGCGACAGCCCGAACAGCGCGGGACCCTGCCGGGTGTGCCGCGCCGCCGCTCCCGCGGCGAGACCGACCCCGCCGCCGAGCGCGCACAGGGACACCGCCAGCGTCCACCGGTCGGCATCGACGCCGGTGGCGAGCAGCAGGAAGATCGCCACGATGCCGAGGCCGTACCCGAACAGCACCGCGCCGCGGCCGGCGGCGCGCCCGATCGCGGCCCCTATGAGGGCGGCCGACACGGCGCTGCCGGCCGCCGCCGCGAACGGCGCCAGCGGGACGGAGCGTCCGCCGAGCAGCCCCGCCAGCGGCCCGGTGACCGGCATGGTGAGCAGGCCGGCCGCCACCATGACGACGGCCTGGCCGAGCGGGCTGCCGGTGAGCCGGTCGCGCGAGCCGACCACGGCCAGGCCGAGCAGCCCGGCCACTCCGCACGCCGCGAGGGTCACCTGCGCGCCGGGCGACCAGTCGTACGTCGTGACGACCGCGAGGAACGCGAACCCCGCGGCGGGCACGACCGGCAGCAGGAGCTGGACGCGCTCGCCCGGTGGGTGCGGCACGGCCCGCACGGACGGCATGCCGGCCGCGCGGGCCACAGGCCGCAGCCGGAGAAGGCCGAGCAGGCCGGCGCCGACCAGCGCGACGGCGCCCAGCCACCAGTAGGGCCGCAGGATCGGCCGCCAGTCGACGCCGTCGGGGTCGGCGGCGGCGGTCGCGGCGAGCGCGAGCGGCGTGGCGAGGATCAGCGCCGCGACGAGCGTGCCCGCCCACACGCCGCAGGCCACGGCGCGGCGCCGCCGCTCGCACGCGAGCGCGAGCGTGGCCGGGAGTACGGCGCCGCCGCCGGCGCCCTCGGCCACGCGGACGGCCGCGACCAGCGGAACTGACGTGGCGTGCTCGCTCAGCCCCTCGGCGCCGAGCAGCAGCGCAAGGCCGGCCAGCAGCACGGTCCAGGCGGACATGCGGCGGGCCAGGGCCGCGGCCGGCGGGATGGCCAACAGCAGCGCCGGCAACGCCAGGCCGCACGCGCGGATGAACCCGGCCGCCTGACCGTCGGACAGCCCGAGGTCGCGCACAGCCTGCGGCATGACGTAGGACGCCGTGTCGGGCAGGACGACCACCGACGCGGGCACCGCCGTGGCGACCACGCTCACCAGCACGGCCAGACCGGCGGCGTCGCGCCCTTCGGGGGGTATGGACATCGGAATCTCCTCCCCGAGATCGGTACCCCACTCTCGACACTATTCCAATATGCCGGATTTTTGCTATTAATTCATTTCGATGGCGGGGCGACAAAAGGTCACTGCGACATTAGCGCGCCTGCACGCCTTCCACCCGCCGCCCGAGCCAGATCGCCGTTATCCAAAGCACCCCGAAAATGACACCGAGGACGTACATCGTCGTCACCACGAAACCGGTCGCGATGACGAGGACCTGCAAAACGGTCCCCGCGTAGTACGCCCAGCGGTAGCGCAGCAGCCCCGCGATGACGAGCCCGGCCAGGGCCAGCCCGCCGCCCACGGCGCCCGCCACCGCCGCGTCGGCGTGCGCGACCGAGATCGCCACCGGGATCGCCAGCGCCGTCACGACCGCCTGCAGGCTCAGCACGACGGCACACAGTCTTCTCACTCGTCACCCGCCTCCACGGCGCGTCGCGGTGCGCCGGTCGTCGTCACGTCCGTGCCGGTCGCGGCGCCTGCGAGGGGCGGCAGGGCACCGCTCATCCGGCGGCCCTCAGCAGCAGCCGCGCATCGCCCGCCGTCGCCACCGAGCCGGTGATCAGCACCCCCGCGCCGGCGAACTCGCCCGCCTCGTCGGCGAGCGCGATGGCCCGGTCGATCGCGTCGTCCATCCGCGGCAGGAGATGCACGCGGTCGGCACCGAAGACCTCGCCCGCCAGCGCCGCCAGCTCCTTCGCCGGCATCGAGCGGGGCGAGGAGTTGCGCGTCACGATCACCTCGTCCAGCACCGGCTCCAGCTCGTCCAGCAGGCCGGCCACGTCCTTGTCGGACATCACCGCCAGCACGCCGATCAGCCGGGTGAAGCCGAACTCCTCGGTCACCGCCGCCATGCTGGCCGCCATGCCCGCCGGGTTGTGCGCAGCGTCGACCAGCACGGTGGGCCCGGTGCGCACGACCTCCAACCGGCCGGGCGAGGTGGCGTTGACGAACGCCTGCCGCACCAGTTCCAGGTCGAGCCCGTCGCCGTCGCCCTCCGGCTCGCCGGTGGCGCGGCCGCGCGCGAACGCTTCAACCGCCGCGAGCGCGCACGCCGCGTTGCCCGCCTGGTGCTCGCCGAAGAAGGGCAGGAACACCTCGTCGTAGACGCCGTGCAGCCCCTGCAGGCGGACGAGCTGACCGCCCACCGCGAGCTCCCGCGCCAGCACCCCGAACTCGATGCCCTCACGGGCGACGACTGCGCCGGCGTCGGCGGCCCGCCGCATCAGCACCTGCGCCGCCTCGACCGGCTGCTGCGCCAGCACGGCGACCGCGTCCGGCTTGATGATGCCGGCCTTCTCGGCGGCGATCTGCTGGACCGTCGACCCGAGCCAGCGGGTGTGGTCGAGCCCGATGGGCGTGACGACGGCCACCGTGCCGTCGGCGACGTTGGTGGCGTCCCACGTGCCGCCCATGCCGACCTCGACCACGGCGACGTCGACCGGCGCGTCGGCGAACGCGGCGAACGCCATCGCGGTCAGCATCTCGAAGAACGACACCTTCGCGTCGTGCTTGGCGTCGACCATCTCGGCGTACGGCAGGACGTCGTCGTACAGCTCGGCGAACCGCTGCTCGCTCACCGGCTCGCCGTCGACCGCGATGCGCTCACGCATCGTGTGCAGCTCCGGGCTGGTGTACAGGCCGGTCCGCAGCCCGCGCTCGCGCAGCAGCGCCTCGATCATGCGGGCGGTGCTGGACTTGCCGTTCGTGCCGGTGACGTGGATGACCGGGTACGCCCGCTGCGGCGATCCGAGGATGTCCACCAGATCGCCGATGCGCTCCAGCGAGGGGTCGAGGTCCCACTCGACGCCCCGGGCCCGGACACCCGCCACGGCGTCCGCGTATCTCGTTCCGGTCACGTACGGCAGCCTACTAACGCCCGTGCGGTGGGCGCGCACGCCTCAGCGGCGGCCGCACCACGGCGCGCGGTTATCGTCGTCGCGGGAGGTGGCATGGACGCGGCCAGGGCGTTCTTCGACGAATGGGACCACCGGACGCCCGGGTCCCGGCGGAGCCTGCGCCGTGCGCGCCTCCTCATCGACCGGCTCGGCGGCGCCGACCCCGGCGTGCCCGTCCTCACCGTCGTCGGCTCGAAGGGCAAGGGCACCGCCGCCGCGTACGCCTCGGCGTGGCTGGCCGCGCGCGGCCTGCGGCTGCTCACGGTCACCAGCCCGCCGCCGCGCCGCGACACCGAGCGGATCCGGGTCGGCGGGGCCGCGATCTCGGCGGCCGAGCTGGACGGCCTGGGCGCCCGCCTGCGCGCCGCCGCGCGCGGCCTGCCCCCCGAGCCGGGCGGCCACCTGTCGCCGAGCGGGCTGTTCACGATCGCGGGCATGCTGCACGCGCGCGCCGCCGGGGCCGATGCCGTCGTCCTGGAGGCCGGCATGGGCGGGGCGTCCGACGAGGCGTCGCTGTTCCCGCCGGCCGTCGTGGCGATCACCTCGGTCTTCGCCGAGCACGTCGGCGTGCTCGGCGGCACGCCCGCCGAGATCGCCGCGGACAAGGCGGGCGTCGCCGGCCCCGGCACGTCCGCCGTCGTGTCGCTGCCGCAGGCGCCGGAGGTCGCAGCCGCCATCGCCGCGACGGTCGCCGCCCGCACCTCCGGCCGGATCCGGCCGGAGGTCGTGGCGGCGGGCGCGAGCGGCGTCCCGGAACGGCTGCTCCCGGGCGGCCTCGGCCGGATGAACGCGGAGCTGGGCTGCGTCGCCGCCGCACGTCTGCTCGCCGGCACGTCCCGCCCGCCGGCCGGCGCCGGCGTCGACGCGGCGCTGGAGCGCGTGCTCGCCTCGGTGCGGCTGCCCGGCCGCGCCTCGTGGCACGACGTACCCGGCACCGGGAGCACGGTATTCGTGGATTCGGCGATCGACCGGTCCGGCGCCGCGGCCGCGCTCGCCGAGGCCCGCCGTCGGGTGCCCCACCTGGACCACGTCCTCGTCTGCCTGCCCGACCACAAGGACGTGGCCGGGGTCGCCACCGTGCTGGCCGGGCTTCCGGTGACCTACGTGACGCTGCGGGACCATCCGCACCTGAGGTTCGGGCGGGACATCCCGGCGGGCTGGGCGGTCACCGACGCCGCCGAGCTGACCCGCGACCGCCTCGCCGGCCTCGGCCGCCACGTCGCCGCCCTCGGCACCGCCTACTTCACCGCCCGGGTGCTCGACCTGGCCGACGCCGACACCGAGCGCCTGTTCACGCCCTGACGCCGGACGGCGAACGGGGCCGAGGCCGGGTCACTCCTCGACGCGCAGGACGATCAGGGCCATGTCGTCGTGGGACGGGTCGGTGGAGAAGCCACGGACCGCGCGTGAGACCTTCGCCGCGACCGCACCCGCGCCGAGGTCGACGCAGCCGGCCAGGATGCGCTCGAGACCGCCGTCGTCGCCGAGCAGCCGACTGCCCCGGCGCCGCTCGGTGACCCCGTCGGTGAAGCCGAGCAGCACGTGGCCCGGCTTGAGGATCGCGGTGCGCACCGTGAACGAGGTCTCCGGGAAGACGCCCAGCATCAGGTCGGACTCGTCCTCGCTCCTGACGATGCCGCCCGGGCTCAGCATGAGCGGGGGCGGGTGCCCGGCGGCCACGTACGTCACGCGGAAGCGGCCGTCGCCGAGCGGCTCGATATCGCCGTGCAGCAGCGTCAGGAACCGCGCCCGCGAGCCCTCCTCCAGGATGAGGGCGTTGAGGCGTTCGAGGACCTCGGGGATGGAGTGGTTCTCACGGCCGAGGATGCGCAGGGCCTGGCGCGCCAGGCCGGTCACCGACGCCGCCTCGGGCCCGGTGCCGCACACGTCGCCGATGGCGAAGCGCCAGCGGTTGCCGACGCTGAACACGTCGTAGAAGTCGCCGCCGACCTCGCTCTTCTCGCCCGCCGGCTCGTACACCACGGCGATGTCCAGACCGGGCACGGTGGGGATCTCCGGCGGGAGCAGGCTGCGCTGGAGCGTGCGGCTCATGTCCGCCTGCTCCTCGTACAGCCGCGCGTTGTCGATCGCCAGCGCGGCCCGGCCGGCGAGGTCTTCGGTGAGTTCGAGCATGTCGCGGGTGAATCGCGCGCCGCGCGGGCCGCCGATGACGAGCATGCCGATGCTGCGGCCGCGGGCGACCAGCGGGAAGACGTGCGCCAGGTCGCCGATGACGCGGTGGGCGGTGGGCGGCAGGTCACCGGTCGGCGCCGGCGTGAACCCCTCCCACGGCCCCGGGTAGGCCGGCGGCTCTTCGGGCGGCAGCCGGTCGAGCAGCTCGCGCAGGTCGGCGACCATGGCCTCGTCGGCGTGCCAGGCGTACGCGGGCATCGCCAGGCCGGTGTCGCGCACCGTGAACACCGCGCACCAGGTGGCCAGGCGCGGCACGATCAGCTGGGCGACCAGCGCCATGGTCATCTGCTGGTCGAGGGTGCCGGCCAGCATGGTGCTGGCCTCGGCGAGGAAGCCGAGCCACCCGCGGCGGGCGCGTTCGAGCTCCATGAGGCGGGCACGCTCCACCGACGGGGCCAGCCGGTCGGCGATCCGCTGCAGGCGTTCGACGTCGTCCTCGGTGAAGTGCCCGGCGTCGCGGGAGGCCGCGATCACCAGTCCGATCACCCGCCCGTCGACGACGAACGGCGCGGTGACGAGCGAGCGGATGCCCGCCGACTGCAGCGCCGGCAGGTTGTACGGGCTGCCGCCGAGGTCGGCGTACACGCCGCGCCCGCCGACCGGCGCTCCTTCCAGGCCGAGCTCCAGCGCCGCCCCCTCGGGCCGCACGCCCGCGGTGGCACGCAGGGCCAGCTCGGCGTCGTCGTCGGCGAGCAGCACGTAGACGCAGTCGGCGTCGAGAGTGTCCTGCGCGGTCTGCGCGGCGCGCTGGGCGAGCTGGTCGACGGTCGGGCGGGCCGGCTGCGGCGCGACCGGGATCTCCTCCGCCGGTGGCGGGGGCGTCCAGTGCTCGCCGCCCGTGCCGCCGGGCAGGGTGAACCAGACGTGCTTGCCGCCCTGGCCGTACGTGACGCCCCAGGAGGTGGCGAGCGTCTCGGGGAACAGCAGGCCGCGCCCGCTGACCTGGTCGCCGGGGACCGGGATGCGGCGTGCCTGGTGGCGATCGTGCACCTCCACGCGCACCTGCCCGCCCAGCGTCTCGCACACGACCTCCACCTCTGTGCCCGCGTGCACAACGGCGTTCGTGACGAGTTCGCTCGTGAGTAGCATGGCGTCGTCCACATCATCGACGCCCCAGCCACGAAGTGTCTCCCCCACGAAGCGCCGGGCGGCCGCGACGGATGCGACCTCCGGCGGGAAGGTCGTACATACCTTTGGCTTCTTCTCCACGGCCACTTGGATTCGTCTCGGGGATGAAGGACGCTGCCATCGTGGCAGATTCCGCGGGCGGACTGTACATATCCCCGATCACGCCGCATGGAAGGCGAGGAGGAAATCGATGCCTCGAAGCACGACGCAGGCGACCCGCGCCCGGTACGCGGAGAACGACCTGCGATCGGTGCTCGACGCGCTGAGCGCCCTGCGCGACGGCGACTTCGACGTACGACTCGACCCGTCGGGCGATGACATCCTGGCCGAGATCGCCGCCGTCTTCAACGAGGTGCAGGAGAGGGCCGGCCACCTGACGGGCGAGCTCGTACGGGTGCAGCGCGAGGTACGCCACGAGGGGCGCATCGACGAGCGCCTCAGAGCCGGCGGCGAGGGGACGTGGGCGACGGGCAACGCGGCGGCCAACGCGTTGATCGACACGCTCGTGCAGTCGACCACGGCCATGGCACGGGTCGTGGACGCGGTCGCCGACGGCGACCTCAGCCAGCGCATCGAGCTCGACACCGGCACCCGGCCATGGCGCGGCGAGCTGCTGCGCATGGGCAACGGGGTCAACCGCATGGTCGAGCACCTCGACGAGTTCGCCGCCGAGGTCACTCAGCTCGCCCGCGAGGTCGGCGCGGAGGGCCGTCTGGGCGGCCAGGCGACGCCGCGGGAGATGTCCGGCCGCTGGCGCGACGTCACCGGCGCGGTGAACGCCATGGCCAGCCGCCTGACCGGCCAGGTCCGCGACATCGCGCAGGTGACGACGGCGGTGGCGAAGGGCGACCTGACCCGAAAGGTCACCGTCGAGGCGACCGGCGAGCTGCTGGAGCTGAAGGAGACCGTCAACACGATGGTCGACCAGCTCTCATCGTTCGCCGACGAGGTCACCCGCGTGGCCCGCGAGGTCGGCACCGAAGGCCGCCTGGGCGGCCAGGCGCGGGTCCGCGGTGTGAGCGGGGTCTGGAAGGACCTCACCGACAACGTCAACCTCATGGCCAGCAACCTGACCGGCCAGGTCCGCAACATCGCCCAGGTCGCGACGTCCGTGGCGAACGGCGACCTGTCCAAGAAGATCACCGTCGACGCCCAAGGCGAGATCCTCCAGCTCAAGGACACCCTCAACACCATGGTCGACCAACTGTCGGCCTTCGCGAACGAGGTCACCCGCGTGGCCCGCGAGGTCGGCACCGAAGGCCGCCTCGGCGGCCAGGCGCAGGTGAGGGGGGTCAGCGGGGTCTGGAAGGACCTCACCGACAACGTCAACTCGATGGCCGGCAACCTGACCGGCCAGGTCCGCAACATCGCCCAGGTCGCGACCGCCGTGGCGAACGGCGACCTGTCCAAGAAGATCACCGTCGACGCCCAAGGCGAGATCCTCCAGCTCAAGGACACCCTCAACACCATGGTCGACCGGCTGTCGTCGTTCGCCGACGAGGTGACCCGCGTGGCCCGCGAGGTCGGCACCGAGGGCAACCTGGGTGGCCGCGCCAAGGTCGGCGGCGTCAGCGGCGTCTGGAAAGACCTCACCGACAACGTCAACTCGATGGCGGACAACCTGACCAGCCAGGTCCGCAACATCGCCCAGGTGACGACGGCGGTCGCGAACGGCGACCTGACGAAGAAGATCGACGTCGACGCCCAGGGCGAGATCCTGGAGCTGAAGACGACGATCAACACGATGGTCGACCAGCTTTCCGCGTTCGCCGGCGAGGTGACCCGCGTGGCCCGCGAGGTGGGCAGCGAGGGCCGCCTGGGCGGCCAGGCGAAGGTCGAAGGCGTCTCCGGCACCTGGAAGCGCCTCACCGAGAGCGTGAACGAGCTGGCCAGCAACCTGACCACGCAGGTCCGCGCGATCGCGTCCGTGGCCAGCGCCGTCGCCCGCGGCGACCTGACCGGCTCGGTGTCGGTCGAGGCGCGCGGCGAGGTCGCCGAGCTCAAGGACAACGTCAACCTGATGGTGGCGCACCTCCGCGAGACCACCCGCGCCAACCAGCAGCAGGACTGGCTGAAGACCAACCTGGCCCGCATCGCCGGGCTCATGCAGGGCCACCGCGACCTGATGGAGGTCGCCCGGCTGATCATGAGCGAGGTCACGCCGCTGACCTCGGCCCAGTACGGCGCGTTCTACCTCGCCGAGGAGGAGGCCGAGGGCGTGCCGGAGCTGGTGCTCAAGACCGGCTACGGCGTCAGCCAGGAGCAGATCGGCAAGGTGCGGTTCCGGTTCGGCGACAGCCTGGTCGGCCAGTCCGCGCTGGAGCACAAGCCGATTCTCGTGCACGACCTCCCGCCCGGCTACATCAAGATCGGTACGGGCCTGGGGCAGGCGTCGCCGGTCAACCTCATCGTGCTGCCGATCCTGTTCGAGGACCGCGTGCTCGGCGCGATCGAGCTGGCCTCGTTCAGCCCGTTCAGCGAGGTGCACCTGGCGTTCTTCGACCAGTTCGTCGAGACGATCGGCGTCACGATCAACACGATCACCGCGAACTCCCGCACCGAGGCGCTGCTGGCCGAGTCGCAGCGGCTCACGGCCGAGCTGCAGGACCGTTCCATCGAGCTGCAGCGCCAGCAGGAGGAGCTGCGCCGCTCCAACGCCGAGCTGGAGGAGAAGGCCGCCCTGCTGGCCAAGCAGAACCGCGCGATCGAGATGCAGAACTTCCAGATCGAGCAGGCTCGGCGCACGCTGGAGGAGCGCGCCGAGCAACTCGCCGAGTCGTCGCGGTACAAGTCCGAGTTCCTGACCAACATGTCGCACGAGCTGCGGACACCGCTGAACAGCCTGCTCGTCCTGGCCAAGCTGCTGGCCGGCAACCCGGACAAGAACCTCACGCCGAAGCAGGTCGAGCTGATCAAGACGATCTACGAGTCCGGCAGCGACCTGCTGCGGCTGATCAACGACATCCTCGACCTGTCGAAGGTCGAGGCGGGCAAGATGGAGCTGCACCCGCAGCGGGTGCCGCTGGCGGAGATCGTCGACTTCGTCGACGCCAACTTCCGGCCGATGGCGGCCGACAAGGGCCTCGGCTTCGACGTGTACGCCGAGCCGGGCCTGCCCGAGCACCTCTACACCGACGAGCAGCGGCTGCAGCAGGTGCTGCGCAACCTGCTGTCGAACGCGGTGAAGTTCACCTCGTCCGGCGAGGTCCGGCTGACGATCCGCCGCGCGGAGGGCGTCACGTTCAGCGACCCGGCCCTGGCCGAGGCCCCCGACGTCATCGCGTTCGCGGTCACCGACACGGGCATCGGCATCGAGGAGCACAACCTCCGGCCGATCTTCGAGGCGTTCCAGCAGGCCGACGGCACGACCAGCCGCCGGTACGGCGGCACCGGCCTGGGCCTGTCGATCAGCCGCGACATCGCGCAGCTGCTCGGCGGGGAGATCCAGGTGGCCAGCCGGCCCGGCGAGGGCAGCACCTTCACGCTGTACCTGCCGGCCCGGCACCAGGAGGCCGAGGCCGCGCCACCGGCGCCGCGGGAGAGGCGGGATCTCGACCCCGCTCCGCTCGGCCGGCCGGCGACGTTCGAGATGCCCGAGCCCGGCGGGTCGTACGCCGCACCGCCCATCGACGACGAGGTGCTGTCCGGGCGCAAGATCCTCATCGTCGACGACGACGTGCGGAACATCTTCGCGCTAACCTGCGTGCTGGAGCAGTACGGCATCGAGGTGCTGTACGCCGAGAACGGCCGTGAAGGCATCGACACCCTCGACCGGAACGAGGACATCGACCTCGTCCTCATGGACGTCATGATGCCGGAGCTGGACGGATACGCCACGACGGAGGCGATCCGCCGGATGCCGCAGTTCGCCGACCTGCCGATCATCGCGCTGACCGCGAAGGCGATGAAGGGCGACCGCGAGAAGAGCATTGAGTCCGGTGCCTCCGACTATGTACCAAAGCCTGTCGACGCCGACCACCTTCTTGACATCATGAGAGCGTGGCTTAGCCGGCCACGCACTTGACGGAGGGCTGACTGTGGCCGAGAAGGTGAACATCCTTCTGGTCGATGACCGTGAAGAGAACCTCGTCGCGTTGGAGGCGATCCTCAGTTCGCTCGACCAGAACATCATCCGTGCTCGTTCGGGCGAGGAGGCGCTACGGGCGCTGCTGACGAACGAGTTCGCGGTGATCCTTCTCGATATCGTCATGCCCGGCATGGACGGCTTCGAGATCGCGCGGGCCATCAAGCGGCGGCGCAAGACGCGCGAGGTCCCGATCATCTTCCTGACCGCCGTCGACGCCGACCCCGACTACGCGTTCCGCGGGTACGCCGCCGGCGCGGTCGACTACATCGCCAAGCCGTTCGACCCGTGGATCCTGCGCACGAAGGTGTCGGTCTTCGTCGAGCTGCACCGGAAGAACCAACAGCTCCAGGAGCAGTCCGAACTGCTGCGGGCGCAGCACGCGACACCGCTGCCCGGCCAGGTCGCCGCCGACCTCGACCGGCGTATTGCCGCAATCGAGGCGCAGGCCGCGTCACTGGCCGAATGGGCGACCGGGGACCAGGAGGTGGCCAAGGCCGTGGCGGTGCTCGAACAGCAGCTCCGGGAGCTGCGTAGCACCGTCCAGGCACTCGGCCCGAACGCCTGACGCACGGATGCGCGTCCAGCGCTCACGGGCGCGGTTTTCCGTTCGCCGCCGACCACGAGCGCCGGTCCGTGCGCGCCGCCGATCAGCCGATCACGAGTGCCCGAAACCGCGTTCCCCGCCGATCGACGGCCGATCAGCCGATCACAACCCGGCCGGCCGTGGTCTCCCTCCGCTGTGCCCGCATAATGCCCGCAATATGCGCGCAAAATGAAAGAGGACCGCCCCCCAGGACGGCCCTCCCCTATGTTAATGCCCGGCGGTGTCCTACTCTCCCACACCGTCACC
>JBEHYF010000043.1:0-37351 GCA_048498315.1 Actinomycetota bacterium | reverse complement strand
GGGCCGGGCCGCCGAGCGACAGGTCACCGGCGCACACCGGGCAGCGGAGGTAGCGGACGACGTCGGCGAGCATTCCCCCATCATGCTGCAGGCCGCGACCGCCCCGTACCGGACACGGCCGGCATGCCGCACCCTCGGCACCGCTTGCACCGCCGGCATCACAGTATCGCTTACACCTTAGGCATCGCTAACACGCCGCCGACATCGCTTACACCGTAGGCAATCACCAGCACCGCCGGCACCGCCCGCGGTCCGGCGGGCCGCGTCGCCGGCCGCATCCGCCGATGGCGGCCGGCGGATGGTACGGCGTGCCGCGGTCGACCGGACGGAGAGGCACCGCCGTACCGGCCCCCTGCGGGTGGGCTCAGCCGGTGACCGCCGCGCGCATCGCCTCCACCGGGGCGGGTTCTCGGCCGGTCATCAGCTCGACCTGACGGGCCGCCTGGTGGACCAGCATCGGCAGGCCGCCCACGACCGCGCCACCGCGAGCGCGCACGGCCGCCGCGACCACGGTCGGCCACGGCGCGTAGACGACGTCGAACAGCACGGCCGCGGCCGCCGCCACCGCCTCGGCGTACGGATCGGCGGCGCCGGCGGGCAGCGTCGAGATGACCAGGTCGGCGGCGGGCAGCGGCTCAGCGAACGTGTGCACGCTGACGGGAACGCCGAGGCGGCCGGCCGCCGCCACCGCCTCGGCGGCGCGGGACGGCTCGCGGACGACGAGCGCCGCCTTGGGCCGGCCGACCTCCCGCAGGGCCGCGAGGGCCGAGCAGGCGGTCGCGCCGCCGCCGAGGACGACCGCCGAGCCGGGTGCCCGGACGCCGGCCTCGGTGAGCGCGGCGACGATGCCGTGAACGTCGGTGTTGAAGCCGAGCCTCCGGCCGTCGCGGTAGACGACGGTGTTGGCGCCGCCCACGGCGCGGGCGAGGTCGGACACCTCATCGAGCAGCGGCAGCACGGCCCGCTTGAGCGGCATCGTAAGGGACAGCCCGGCCCACGGCCGCTCCAGGATCGCGGGCAGGTCCGCCTCGCGGCACTCGATCGCCTCGTAGGTCCACTCGCGCAGGCCGAGCGCGGCGTACGCGGCGCGGTGCAGCGCGGGCGACAGCGAGTGCGCGATCGGCGAGCCGAGGACGGCGGCGCGGGTCACCCGTGCCTCAGGTTCTGCTGGAGCTCCTGCCGGAACCGCAGGAACTCGGCGTAGGAGGCGGTGAACTGGGTGACGTGGTGCGCCGGGTCGGTGGTGACGAAGTAGATCCACGGGCCGCTCGCCGGCGCGAGCACCGCGCGCAGCGCCACCTCGCCGGGGTTGTCGATCGCCCCGGGCGGCAGGCCGTACCGCTCGTAGGTGTTGTACGGCGTGGCCGACTTGATGTCGGCCGCGCTGGCCACGATGCCCTTCTTGTGCAGCCCGTACAGGACGGTGCTGTCGAGCTGCAGCCGGTGCAGGTACGGCTGCGGGTTGTGCAGCCGGTTGTCGATCACGCGGGCGATCTTCGGCATGTCGTCCTGCGTGCCGCTCTCCGCCTGAACGAGGCTGGCCATCGTCACGACGTCGTGCGGCGACATCCTCAGCGCGCGGGCGCGGCCTTCCAGGTCGACGTCGGCCGCGACCCTCTTGAACTGGTCGACCATCTCCCGCAGCACCTGCGTCGCGGTCGCCTTCGGCCCCGGATCGTAGGTGAACGGGTACAGGTAGCCCTCGAGCTGGCCCTGCGCATAGGACGGCAGGCCGAGCGCCTTGGTATTCTTGGCCGCCTTCTGGAAGTCCTTCAGCGGGATGCCGGTCTTCTTCGCCAGGAGCGGCAGGACGTCGGCCACCCGCTCGCCCTCGGGGATGGTGAGCCGCCCGGCCCGCGAGGAGGAGCTGAGCAGCAGCGCCAACGCCGAACGCGCCGACATGTGCAGCCTGAGGTGGTAATACCCGGGCTGGATGCTCGTGGCGCGCGGATCGGTCTTGGCGATCTTCATGAACGCGCTGACGGACTTGATCACATCGGCCTGCCGCAGGCGCCGCGCCATGGAGCTGACCGTGTCGCCGTCGTGGATCCAGACGGTGACGGCGCCGGTGCCGTCACCCGAGTAGTCGGGCGGGTTCATGATCTTGTCGAGCACCGTGTAACCCGCGTAACCGCCGCCGCCGGCCACGGCGACGAGGAACAGGATCGCGACGACGGGCGCGAGTTTGCGGCCTCTCCGGGACTTCTTGCGCCGCCGGCCGCGGCCCCGCCGGGGCGAGCGCCGGCCGCCCTCCGCGCGCAGCGGCTGGTGCTGCCGTTCGGAGAGCTGCCGCAGGAAGTCGAGGTCGGCGTCGCTCATGAGTTCCCCCGGACAGTCTCCCCCGGAGGGCGTCCGGTCAAGCGTTCGGCGTCGAGCGCGGCCTGCAGCAGCACGGCCGCCGCGGCCTGGTCGATCACCTGGCGGCGGGCCCGGCCGCGGACCCCGCGCTCGCGCAGACCGCTCTCGGCGGTCACGGTCGTGAG
This sequence comes from Actinomycetota bacterium, assembly GCA_048498315.1. Taxonomy (GTDB): domain Bacteria; phylum Actinomycetota; class Actinomycetes; order Streptosporangiales; family Streptosporangiaceae; genus Actinoallomurus. The sequence goes on along the minus strand of JBEHYF010000043.1, from coordinate 34,868 downwards.
CCGCTCGTCGAACAGCCGGACCATGCCGGCGCCGAGACGCCGGGCGATCCGGCCCGCAAAACGCCGGGCCGTCTCCGCCGCGGGCCCCTCACGGCCGGACAGGGACGTCGGCAGACCGACTATCACCTCGATGGCGTTGTTCTCGGCGACGAGCTGGACGATCCGGTCAACGTCCCCCTTGCCGCTCGGCACCGTCTCCAGTGGCGACGCCAGCACGCCTCCGGGATCGCTGCGCGCCACGCCGATGCGGACACTGCCCGCGTCGACGCCGAGGCGCACCCCGGGCCTCATCCGGCCCACGCCCGTACGCCTGCTCCCCGCGCGGCGTCGAGACCCGCGCGGCGGCCCGGCCGCGCCCTCCCGGCGCGCGGCCGGGCCACGGCCGCCCTCCCGGCGGTACCGCGCCCCTCCGGCTCGCTCATGCTGCGTTCCCCGCTCAGCCTCCGGGGCGCCTTCGGACGCCGCCTTCCCTCATCGCTCCGGTCCCTGCGCTCCGTGCGCCGCTCAGTCCAGGCGGCGTCGCGCCCCTCCGGCTCGTTCACGCGGTCTCCACCGCCCGGCGGACGGCAGCCAGCGCGTCGTCGATCGCGCCCACGTTGGCGCCGCCGCCCTGTGCCAGGTCGTCTTTGCCGCCACCGCCGCCGCCGAGGACCTTGGCCGCGACGCCGACCAGGGCGCCCGCCCGCAGCCCGCGAGCGCGGGCCTCGTCGCTCGTCGCGACCACGACGACCGGACGGTCCTTCGGCACGCCCGCGACGATGACCACGCTCGGCCGGCCGGCCAGCCGGCCGCGCACGTCGGCGGCGAGCCGGCGCAGGTCGTCGGCGCTGGTTCCGTCGGGCACCCGGTGGCCGACGAAGGCGACGCCGGCGGCGTCGGCCGCGCCGGCCGCCAGGTCGCCGGCGACCTGCAGGACCTGCTGCGAGCGCAGCCGTTCGAGTTCCTTCTCCGCCTCGCGCAGCCGCGTGACGACGCCGGAGATACGCTCTGGCAGCTCCTCGCGCCTGGTCTTGAGCTGCTCGGACAGCTGGGCGACCAGGACGCTCTCCATGGCGAGGTAGCGGAAGGCGTCGATGCCGACCAGCGCCTCGACCCGGCGCACGCCCGCGCCGATCGACTGCTCGCCGAGCACCTTGATCAGGCCGAGCTGGCCGGAGCGGGCGACGTGGGTGCCGCCGCACAGCTCGCGGGAATAGTCGCCGATCTCCACGACGCGGACCTGGTCGCCGTACTTCTCACCGAAGAGGGCCAGCGCGCCCATCTTGCGCGCCTCCTCGATCGGGTGGATCGAGGCGTGCACGCCGAGGTCTCCGATGAGGGTGGCGTTGACCTCGTCCTCAACGTCGCGCAGCACGCTCGGCGGTACCGCACCGGCGGCGGTGAAGTCGAACCGGAACCGGCCGGGCGCGTTCTCCGAGCCGGCCTGCGCGGCGGACTCGCCGAGGGCGTTGCGGAAGCCCCGGTGGACCATGTGGGTGGCGGTGTGCGAGCGGGAGATCGCCCGCCGCCGCTCCACGTCGATCTCGGCGTACGCGGTGTCGCCGACCCGCGCCTCACCGATGCGGACGCGGCCGCGATGCACGATCAGGCCGGGAAGCGGCGACTGCACATCGAGGACCTTGACCTCGGCGCCGCTTCCGAACCGGATGACGCCCTGGTCGGCGAGCTGGCCGCCGCCCTCGGCGTAGAACGGGGTGCGGTCGAGCACCACCTCGACCTCGCTGCCCTCGCCGGCCGATGGCACGTTGGCGCCGCCGACCAGCAGGCCGACCACGCGCGCCTCGCCGGTCACCGCGTCGTAGCCGGTGAAGTCGACGGTGCCGACCTGCTCCAGGAGCCCGCCGAGCACCGACACGTCGAGGTTGCCGGTCTTCTTGGCCGCGGCGTCGGCCTTGGCCCGCTGCCGCTGCTCGTCCATCAGCCGGCGGAACTCGTCCTCGTCGACCGACAGGCCCTGCTCGGCCGCCATCTCGAGGGTCAGGTCGATCGGGAAGCCGTAGGTGTCGTGCAGGGTGAACGCCTGGGCGCCGGACAGCGTGGTCTCCTTGCGCCGCCGGGTCTCCTCGACCGAGGCGTCGAAGATCGCTGTGCCGGTGCGCAGCGTCGCGAGGAACGACTGCTCCTCGGCGTCGATCACCGTGTGGATGTGAGGGGCGCCGGACTTCAGCTCCGGGTAGGTCTCGCCCATGCCGTCGATCGCCGCGGCGGTCAGCTCGTGCAGGTAGCGCTCGTCGCCGGTGCCGAGCAGGCGCAGGTGCCGGATGCTGCGCCGCAGGATGCGCCGCAGCACGTAGCCGCGGCCCTCATTGGAGGGCACCACGCCGTCGGAGACCATCATCGTGCCGCTGCGCACGTGGTCGGCGATCACCCGCAGGGACACGTCGGCACGCGGGTCGCGGCCGTACTTCGTCTTGGTCAGATCGGCGGCCAGGTCGAGGATCCGCCACATGGTGTCGATCTCGTAGATGTTGTCGACGCCCTGCAGGATGGCGGCCATGCGCTCCAGGCCCATGCCCGTGTCGATGTTCTTGGCGGGCAGCTCGCCGAGGATCGGCCAGCCCTCCTTGCCCGGACCGCGGCCCCGCTCGAACTGCATGAAGACGAGGTTCCACACCTCGAGGTAGCGGTCTTCGTCGGCGACCGGGCCGCCCTCGCGGCCGTACTCCGGGCCCCGGTCGTAGTAGATCTCCGAGCACGGGCCGCAGGGGCCGGGCACGCCCATCGACCAGAAGTTGTCGGCCATGCCGCGGCGCTGGATGCGCTCCTCCGGCAGCCCGACCTTGTCACGCCAGATCGCGAACGCCTCGTCGTCGTCGTGGTGGACGGTCGCCCACAGACGATCTTCAGGGAAGCCGAAGCCGCCGTCGGACTCGGCCCGGGTGAGCAGCTCCCACGCGAAGGGGATGGCCAGCTCCTTGAAGTAGTCCCCGAAGGAGAAGTTGCCGAGCATCTGGAAGAACGTGCCGTGCCGCGTGGTCTTGCCGACCTCGTCGATGTCGGGGGTGCGGATGCACTTCTGCACGCTGGCGGCGCGCGGGTACGGCGGCGTGCGCTGCCCGAGGAAGTACGGCTTGAAGGGCACCATGCCGGCGTTGACCAGCAGGAGGGTGGGATCCTCGGCGATCAGGCTGGCCGAAGGCACCACGGTGTGCCCGCGCTCCTCGAAGAAGCGGAGAAAACGGCGGGCGATCTCTGCCGACTCCATCAGTGCAGGTCCTTGTCCATGTCGGAGTGTGCGTCGAGGCGGAGGGCGTCGCGCAGCTCTTCTTCACGGGCGTGCATGGCGACGCGGACGTCACCGGCGAACTCCCGTACCGAGCGGCCCAGCCCGGCGGCGTGGCCGGCCAGACCGCCCGGCGTCACGGCGCGCGCCAGACGCCTCAGCCGGAATGCCGACCAGACGCCGAACGCGGTGCCGAGCACGAGCCAGAACAGGCGCCGGATCACCGCTTGCCGTCCTGGTTGCGCGAGCCGATGGCCTTACGGACACCATAGGAGAACGCGGCGGCCTTCACGAGCGGGCCGCCGACGATCGAGGTGACGGTCGTGCTGACCGCGGCGGCGTTCTGCGTGACGCTGCTCATGTTCTTGGTGATGACGTTGATGCGGCCGAGCTGCTCGTTCGCCCGCTCTACCGTGCCGGCCATGTCGTCGAGCAGCGGTGCCGCCCGGTCGCCGAGCTCGGCGACCGTCTTGGTCGCCTCCTTGATCAGCCCGGCGAGGCGCAGGAGGGTGTAGGCGAGGAAGGAGACGAGTATCGCCCAGAAGACGGCAACGATCAGGCCGGCCACCTGTTCACCGCTCAGCATCGGCTACCTCCTCCTCGGCTCGCGCACGGCACGATCGGATGCGACCCTACCGCCTCCGGCCTCCGGGAACGCGGCGAGTCACCGCGTCTTTTCACCACGGCGACGAGCGGTTGGGGCGGCGACGGCCCCGCGGCCGCGGGCGCCCCGGCGATCTCAGCCGGCGCCGCCGTCTCTCCCGCCGTCCGCACCGCCGCGAAGGACCGCGCGGATGCGCGCCACCACGTCGGAGAACCGCGACTCCATGCCGTGCCTGGTCGGATGGTAGTATTCGCGGCCGGCCACGGCGTCCGGCGCGTACCGCCCCGCGACGACGCCGCCGGGGAAGTCGTGCGCGTACTTGTAGCCGGTGCCGTGGTCGAGCTTCTTGGCGCCCTTGTAGTGGGCGTCGCGCAGGTGCGCGGGCACCGGGCCGATCAGCCCGCGCCGCACGTCGGCCGCGGCCTCGGAGATGGCCCGGATCACGGCGTTGGACTTGGGCGCCAGGGACAGGTGGATCACCGCCTGGGCGAGGTTGATGCGGGCCTCCGGCAGGCCGACGTACTCGACCGCGTGCGCGGCGGCCGTCGCCGTCTGCAGGGCGGTGGGGTCGGCCATGCCGATGTCCTCGCTGGCGTGCACGATCAGCCGCCGGGCGATGAAGCGGGGGTCCTCACCGGCCTCGATCATGCGGGCCAGGTAGTGCAGCGCGGCGTCGACGTCGGAGCCGCGGATGCTCTTGATGAACGCGCTGATGACGTCGTAGTGCTGGTCGCCCTCGCGGTCGTAGCGGACGGCGGCCCGGTCGACGGCCTTCTCCAGCACGTCGACGTCGATGGGACTGCCGGCGGGAGCGACCAGCGCGGCCGCCTCCAGATAGGTCAGCGCCCGGCGGGCGTCGCCGCCGGCCAGCCTGACCAGGTGGTCCTCGGCGGCCTCCGCCAGCTCGACGGACCCGCCGAGGCCGCGCTCGTCGGCCACCGCGCGCCGGATCACCACCCGGAGCTGGTCGTCGTCCAGCGGTTCGAGCGTCAGCAGCAGCGAACGGGACAGCAGCGGGCTGATCACCGAGAAGAAGGGGTTCTCGGTGGTCGCGCCGATGAAGGAGACCCAGCGGTTCTCCACCGCGGGCAGGAGGGCGTCCTGCTGGGCCTTGTTGAAGCGGTGCACCTCGTCGACGAACAGCACGGTCTGCCGGCCGCTCATGCCGAGGTCGCGCTTTGCCGCGTCGATCGCCGCGCGCACCTGCCTGACGCCGTCGGAGACCGCGGAGATCTCCACGAACCGGCGTTCGGTGGCCCGGCTCACGACGTACGCGAGGGTGGTCTTGCCGGTGCCGGGCGGACCCCACAGCACCAGCGACATCGGCACGTCGCCCTCGACGAGCCGGCGCAGCGGCGTACCGGGACCCAGCAGGTGCTCCTGGCCGACGACCTCGTCCAGGCCGCGCGGGCGCATCCGCACCGCGAGCGGGGCGTTCGCCTCCCGGGCCTCCTCGGCCGACGTGTCGAACAGGCTGTCGGCCTGTTCATACTCGCTGCGCGCCACACCTTGCACATTATCCGCTCGCCGACCGCCTCGGGACGCCCGGCGTGATCAGGCCCCGTGGGGGCTGGACGGGCAAGACGCGCCGGGCGGGCCGGGCGCCGGCCGGCCGGCACAGCTCCCGGATCCCGGACACCGGCGGACGACCCCGGCAGCCGTGAACGACCACGACGCGCCCGGGCCCCTTCCCACCGCGCGGACGGCCCCGGGACGCCGCGATCCACCACGACCCGCGCCCCGGGTGCCCGGAGACCGGAGGACGCCCCCACGGCGCCACAGCCGACCAGGACCGGTCCGGGCCCCCTGTTCCCCCGGAGACCGGCGGACGACCCCCGCAGCGCCAGGCCACCCACGACCGGCCCGCTCGCCGGTATCGCCCGCAGGCGCGGTGCGCACCCCCTGGCCGCGCACACCGACGGGCGTCCTGCCGCGCGTCGGGTCACGGCGCCGTTCCCTACCCTGGTGCGTGTGATCCCCTCCCATGCCGACGAGGCGGTCGCCGTCACCGGCGGCCATCCCCTGATCCGTGGCGTCGCAGAGACGGAACGCGGCCCCGCATGGCGGGCCGACGACGGGCGCGCGGTCGTCCTGGCCCGGCTGGGCCCCGCCGGCGAGATCCGGCGGCTGCTGGCGGTCGGCGCCCCTGATGCGGCCGCGGACCTGCTCACCTCCCTGCGCGACGAGTTGCCCGGACCCGTTCCGGTCACCGTCCCGCGAGGCGGTCCCCTGCCACTCGCCAATGCCGTCGACTGGGACTTCCGCGCGGCGTACGAGCCGCCGCCGCCCCGCCCGATGGAGGACGCGGCGGCCTGGTCCGGGGACGATCCGGCGGACGCCCTGGAGATCGCCGGACTGCTGAGGCTGACCGGCCCCGACTGGACGACGTGGCCCGGCGACGGGAAGGCGCGGCGGTGGGCGGTGATCCGGGAGGGCGGGCGGGTGCTCGCATGCCTGGCCGACACGAGCGCCGCGCCCGGCGTGGGGGCGCTCGCGGCGATCGCCGTGCACCCGGACGCACGCCGCCGCGGCCTCGGCTCGTCCATCACGGCGTGGGCGACGCGCCGGCTCTTCGCCGAGGGGCGCGACGTGGTCACGCTGGGCGTCTATCCGGACAACACGGCGGCGATCCGGATGTACGACGAGCTCGGCTTCGTGCTCGACGAGGCGCGCACGAGCGGCGTGCTCGCCTAGGGCCGCGGCCGACGGGCCGGGCGGCCCGGGTGCCGTCCGGCGTCCGGCCGCCCCCACGGCGACCGACCGCCCGCCACACCGGACGGTTCGGTGGACGGGCGCACGACGCGGCCCGGCACGCCGGACGCGGCGCGCACCGGCGCGCCAGGCCACCCGCCCCTCCGGTCAGTAGCGCTCGGTGGACGGGCGCACGATGTGGCCCGGCTCATTCGGCGACGGGGCCGTCTCGCCCTTCGGGCGCACGTCGATGCCGACCTCCTTGCGCTGCTCCTCGGCGATCGGCGTCGGCGCGCCGGTGAGCGGGTCGAAGCCGGATGCCGCCTTGGGGAAGGCGATCACATCGCGGATGGAGTCGCGGCCGGCCAGCAGCATGACGATGCGGTCCCAGCCGAATGCGATGCCGCCGTGCGGCGGCGGGCCGTACTTGAACGCCTCGAGCAGGAACCCGAACTTCTCCTCCACCTCGTCACGGGACATGCCGAGCACCTCGAACACCCGCTGCTGCATCTCGGCGCGGTGGATACGGATCGAGCCGCCGCCGATCTCGTTGCCGTTGCAGACGATGTCGTAGGCGTCGGCCAGCGCCTCGCCCGGCTTGTCGTGGAACGAGTCGGCCCACTCCGGCTTGGGCGCGGTGAACGGGTGGTGCACCGCCGTCCAGCCGCCCTCGTCGGTCTCCTCGAACATCGGCGCGTCGACCACCCAGGTGAACGCCCACTTCGACTCGTCGATCAGCCCACAGCGGCGGCCGATCTCCAGCCGGGCCGCGCCGAGCAGCTCCTGCATCGGGTGCTGCCGGCCGGCGCCGAAGAACACCGCGTCGCCGGGCTTCGCGCCCACCTTGGCGGCCAGGCCGGCGCGCTCGTCCTCCGACAGGTTCTTGGCGACCGGGCCGCCGAGCGTGCCGTCGTCCTGGACCAGGACGTAGGCCAGGCCCTTGGCGCCGCGCGACTTCGCCCAGTCCTGCCAGGCGTCCAGCTCCCGGCGGGTCTGGGAGGCCCCGCCCGGCATCACGACCGCGCCGACGTACGAGGCCTGGAAAACCCGGAACGGCGTGTCGGCGAAGTACTCGGTCATGTCGACCAGCTCGTTGCCGAAGCGCAGGTCCGGCTTGTCGGAGCCGTACCGGCTCATCGCGTCGGCGTAGGTCATGCGCGGGATCGGCCGCGGGATCTCGTGCCCGGCGATCTCCTTCCAGAGCCGCCCGATGAGGTCTTCGGCCACCTGGAGGACGTCGTCCTGCTCGACGAAGCTCATCTCGATGTCGATCTGGGTGAACTCCGGCTGCCGGTCGGCGCGGAAGTCCTCGTCGCGGTAGCAGCGGGCGATCTGGTAGTACCGCTCCAGCCCGGCGACCATCAGGAGCTGCTTGAACAGCTGCGGCGACTGCGGCAGGGCGTACCAGTGACCGGGCCGCAGCCGCGCGGGCACGAGGAAGTCACGCGCGCCCTCCGGCGTGGACGCCGTGAGGGTCGGGGTCTCGACGTTCACGAACCGGTGCTCGCGCAGCACGTCGTGGACCAGATAGGAGCCCTGCGAGCGGATCCGCAGCGCGCGGGCCAGGGCCTCGCGCCGGATGTCGAGGTAGCGGTGCTTGAGCCGGACCTCCTCGTTGACGTTGACGTCCGACTCGATCGGGAACGGCAGCGGCGCCGACTCGCTGAGCACGTCGATCTCGGACGCGACCACCTCGACGTCACCGGTCGGCAGGTCGGGGTTCTCGTTGCCGGCCGGGCGCACCCGCACCTCGCCGGTCACCTTGACGCAGAACTCCGAGCGCAGGTCGTGGGCTGTGTCCTCCTCACGGAAGACGATCTGCACGATGCCGGACGCATCGCGCAGGTCGATGAACGTGACGCCACCATGGTCGCGCCGCCGCGCGACCCAGCCGGCGAGCACCACCCGCTGCCCGGCGTGCTCCCGGCGCAGCGACCCCGCCTCATGTGTGCGGATCATTTCTCAGCGAGCCTTTCTTTCAACGTCGTCACGATCTCGGCGAGCGGAACGGCGACCTGGTCGCCGCTGGCCAGGTCCTTCACCTGGGCGGACCCGGCCGCGATATCTCGCTCGCCGAGGATCACGGCGTACGCCGCCCCCGACCGGTCGGCGCCGCGCATGGCGCCCTTGAGCTTCTTGCCGTCGTAGGACATGTCGGCGGCGATCCCCGCCCGGCGCAGCTCGGCCACCAGCGCGAAGACCTTCCGTTCCGCCTCCTCGCCCAGCGGCACGCCGTAGACGTCCACAGGCGACCGGGCCGCCGCGGCGACGCCCTCGGCCTCCATGGCCAGCACCGTGCGGTCGAGCCCGAGCCCGAAGCCGATGCCGGGCAGCCGCGGCCCGCCGATGTCTTCGGACAGCCCGTCGTAGCGGCCGCCGCCGCCGATGCCGGACTGCGCGCCGAGCAGCGGGTGGTCGAACTCGTACGTCGTACGCGTGTAGTAGTCGAGGCCGCGGACCAGACGGGGATCGTCGACCCACGGGACGGACAGGTCCGCCAGCAGCTCGCGCACCCGGTCGTGGTGCGCCTTGCACGCCCCGCACAGGTGGTCGGTGACCAGCGGGGCATCGTCGAGCTGGGCGCGCACCTGCGGCCGCTTGTCGTCCAGCACCCGCAGCGGGTTGATCTCCACCCGGGCGCGGGTGTCGTCGTCGAGGTCGAGGCGGCGCAGGAACTCCTGCAGCGCGGCCCGGTAGACCGGACGGCACTCGCGGCACCCGAGGGAGTTCAGGTGCAGTGAGAGGCGGGTGAGGCCGAGGTCGCGGTACCAGTCCCAGGCGATCGCGATCGTCTCGACGTCGACCGCCGGGTCCTCCGAGCCGATCGCCTCGAGGTCGACCTGGTAGAACTGGCGGTACCGGCCGGCCTGGGCACGCTCGTAGCGGAACGCCGGGCCGGTGGCCCAGACCTTCACCGGCAGCTCGCCCTTCTGCAGCCCGTGCTGGAGCACCGACCGCAGCACCCCGACCGTGAACTCCGGGCGCAGCGTGAGCGACCGGCCGCCGCGGTCCTCGAACGTGTACATCTCCTTCGTCACCACGTCGGTCGACTCGCCGACGCCGCGGGCGAACAGCCGGGTGTCCTCGAACACCGGCAGCTCAAGGTAGGCGTACCCGGCCCGCGTGGCGGCGGCCGCGAACGCGTCGCGCGCCGCGAGGAACGCCGCCGAGCGCGGTGGGAAGTACTCGCTGACCCCTCGTGGGGCCTGGAAGTTGGAGCTCATCTGGTGGTCAAAGTCCCCTGTGCGGGCCGTCGACGGGCGCCATCTCCTTGAGGAACGGATTCGCCGCCCGCTCGTGGCCGATCGTGGTGCGCGGTCCGTGCCCTGGCAGCACGGTGGTCTCGTCCGGAAGCGGCAGGCACACGCGGGCCAGGCTGTCGAGGATCGCCGCGTAGTCGCCGCCGGGCAGGTCGGTGCGCCCGATGGAGCCCGCGAACAACAGATCGCCGGAGAAGAGGACCTTCTCGTCCGCGAGCCGGAACGTCACCGACCCGGGGGTATGGCCCGGCGCGTGGTCGACGGTCAGCTCCAGCCCGGCCAGGCTGAGCGTCGCCCCGTCGGCCAGCTCCCGTACGTCGTCCGGCTCGGTGAACGTCAGCCCGCCCAGGAGCTGCTGCCCGACCGCGAGCGGGAAGCCCTTCGCGGGATCGGACAGGAGGTCCCGATCGTCAGGGTGGATGTAGGCGGGGACGTCGCGCGCGCCGCAGACCGGCGCCACCGACCACATGTGGTCGATGTGGCCGTGCGTGAGCACCACGGCGACCGGCCGGAGCCGGTGCTCGCGGAGCAGCTCGTCGATCCCGGCCTCGGCGTCCTGGCCGGGGTCGATGATCACGCACTCCTCACCCGCCGCGGGCGCGACGACGTAACAGTTCGTCGCGAACGACCCGGCGGGGAACCCGGCGATGAGCACGATCGTCCTCTCTGACGGCGCCTGCTTCCGGCAGATCGAGCGTACCGGCGGCACCCGCCCCACCGCGAACGACATACGCATGCGCGTCACGACCCCGCCGCCCGTGCGGGCGCGGCGGGCGGCCGGCGTGGACGGGCCGCGGTACGCGCGATGACGGCGGGTCGCGGGCCCTGTGCGGCGCGCTCGGCGGGACATCGGCGGGGACCGCTACCATGCGCAGCACGTTTCCCAGTTCACGACGCGGATCGAAGGGTGCGAAACCGGTGGCGGGTAAAGACCGCAAGAAGCAGCTGGCACGGCAGCGCTACGAGCGCCAGATGCGGCGCCGCGCGGCCCGGCGGGCGCGGGCGCGCAGGATCAAGATCGTCGGCACGGTCGTGGCCGTCGCCGTGGTCGCCGGTGGGGGCGGCGCGATCGCGTTCGCGATGAACGGTTCGCCGAAGAGCCACGCGGCCGCCTCCGCCACCGCGTCGCCGAGCCCGCGCCCGAGCGTCACCGTGAAGCCCGGCGAATGCGCCTACCAGCCGCTGACCGGTGCGGCCGCCCAGAACGCCAAGAACGTCGGCACGCCCCCGAAGAAGCCGGTCAAGGGCACGTACCAGATGACGATCGACACCAGCCTGGGCACGATCACCGCCAAGCTCGACGGCACGAAGGCGGCCTGCACCGTCAACTCCTTCACGTACCTGGCGAGCAAGAACTTCTTCGACAACACCCACTGCCACCGGCTGGTCACCAGCGGCATCCACGTGCTGCAGTGCGGCGACCCGACCGGCACGGGCATGGGCGGGCCGGCGTACGGCTTCGGCAACGAGAACGTCCCGAAGGCCGACAAGCAGGGGCAGGCCACCTACAAACGCGGCGTGATCGCCATGGCGCACAGCAGCCAGCCCAACAGCAACGGCAGCCAGTTCTTCATCGTGTACGCCGATTCGCCGCTCCCGGCCGACTACACGATCTTCGGGCAGGTCACGCAGGGCATGGGCGTCGTCGACTCGGTCGCCAAGGTTGGGGCCATGCCCGCCGACCAGTCCGGAAACACCGCCCCGAAGAAGAAAATTGAAATAAAACACCTCACCGTCACGAAGATGTAGTTATGCGGAAGGTTAGGGTGGCCTGCGGGAGCATTGCTCTCCAGATCACCACGGAGGGCCCGGCACGACCGCGAACGTCCCGGGCCTTGAAACAGGAGGCAACGGTGTCCAGCGCCACCGATCCTTGGGGAACCCGACACCGGAGAGGCGACGACGGAACCGTGCGGTCCGTCCGCACCGCGAACGCGTCCCGCAGAGGGGAGGCCCACCGTGACCTCTGACCCCTGGGGCCGTGTCGACGAGAACGGCACGGTGTACGTCAAGACCGCGGCGGGCGAGCGTACCGTCGGCTCCTGGCAGGCCGGCGCGCCCGAAGAGGCGCTCGCGTACTTCCGGCGCAAGTACGACGCGCTGGTCACCGAGATCGATCTGCTGGAGCAGCGGATCAAGACGACCGACCTTTCGCCCGCCCAGGCCGAGCACAGCATCGCCCGGCTCCGCGAGTCCGTCACCGAGGCGCACGCGGTCGGTGATCTCGACGGCCTGTCGCGGCGGCTCGACAACCTCACCGGGCTGCTGGGCAAGCGGCGCGAGGAGCTGAAGATCGCCCGCGACCAGGCCCGCATCCACGCCCGCGAGGTCAAGGAGCGCATCGTCGCGGAGGCCGAGCGCATCGCGGCCGAGGAGACCCACTGGAAGAACGGCGGCGATCGGCTGCGGCAGCTCGTCGAGGAGTGGAAGGCCGCCGAGCGGATCGACCGGCCGACGGAGACGGCGCTGTGGAAGCGCCTGTCGTCCGCGCGTAACGCCTTCACCAAGCGCCGCAAGGCCTACTTCTCCCACCTGGAAGAGCAGCGCGAGCGCGTGCGTGTGGAGAAGGAACACCTCGTGGCCGAGGCCGAGGCGCTGTCCGGCTCCACCGACTGGGGTCCCACGGCGGCGGCCTACCGCGACCTGATGCGGCGCTGGAAGGCCGCCGGGCGCGCGGCCCGCGACGTCGAAGAGGACCTGTGGGCGCGGTTCAAGGACGCGCAGGACGTCTTCTTCGCCGCGCGGTCAGCGGCGTTCGCCGAGCGCGACGCCGAGTTCCAGGAGAACGCCGCGGCCAAGGAGAAGCTCCTGGAGGAGGCCGAGCGACTGCTGCCGGTCCGCGACGTCCGCGCCGCGCGACAGGCCCTGCGCGCCGTCCAGGAGCGCTGGGAGGGCATCGGCATGGTGCCCCGCGACGCCCGTGACCGCATCGAGGGCCGCCTGCGCCGGGTGGAGGAGGCCGTTCGCGCCGCCGAAGACGCCGAGTGGCGCCGCACCAACCCCGAGGCCAGGGGCTGCGCAGAGGCCACCGTGAAGCAATTGCGCTCCTCGATCCGGCAGCTCGAGGAGCGGCTGGAGAAGGCCCGCCGGGCGGGCCGCGAAAAAGACGTCAAGGACGCCGAAGAGGCCATCACGGCCCGCCGCGCCTGGCTGGAGGAGGCCGAGCGCACCCTCGCCGAGTTCTCCTGAGCGTCGGCGCGTCGCCCGGCCCCCACGCCCGGCGGACGCGGCGGCGGGCGTCCGCCGGGCGTCCCGGCTGGGGGCGCGTCCCGGCCGGCGGGGGCCGTGGAAGGGGCGGCGCCTGTGCCGCCGGAGCGTGTCCCGCCGTACGGGCCGCGACGGCGAGCCCTCCTCGACCGGGCCGGCGGCCGGCGCACGGCTTCGGCACCGGCGCCGGTAGGACGCTCAGCGCCCGCGGCCGGTGGGCCGCCGCAGGCGCGCGGCTCGGGCGAGCCGGCCCGCGCGGTCAGCTGGTGACGCGGTAGACGTCGTAGACGCCGTCCACGGAACGCACGGCCTTCAGCACGTGCCCGAGGTGCTTCGGGTCGCCCATCTCGAAGCTGAAGCGGCTGATCGCCACCCGGTCGCGGTTGGTCGCGACGGAGGCGGACAGGATGTTGACGTGCTGGTCCGACAGCACCCGGGTGATGTCGGACAGCAGGCGGGTGCGGTCGAGCGCCTCGACCTGGATGGCCACGAGGAACACCGAGTCTTCACTCGGCGACCATTTGACGTCGACCATGCGGTCGGGGTGGGTGCGCAGGTTGGCGACGTTGACGCAGTCGGCGCGGTGCACCGACACGCCGTTGCCGCGCGTCACGAACCCGACGATCTCGTCGCCCGGCACCGGGGTGCAGCAGCGCGACAGCCGCACCCACACGTCGGGGTCGCCGGCGACCACCACGCCCGGGTCACCGGCCGGGCGGCTGCGCCGCTTGCGGGTCGGGATCGCCGTCTCGGCGATGTCCTCCTCGGTGCTCTCCACCCCGCCGAGGGCGTCGACGAGCTTCTGCACGACGTTCTGGGCCGAGATGTGATGCTCACCGATGGCGGCGTACAGCGCGGAGACGTCGGCATACCGCAGGTCTCGGGCCAGGGCCAGGAGCGCCTCGCCCGACAACATGCGCTGCAGCGGGAGGTTCTGCTTGCGCATGGCACGGGCGAGGGCCTCCTTGCCCTGCTCGATGGCGCTCTCGCGGCGCTCTTTGGTAAACCAGTGCTTGATCTTGTTGCGGGCGCGGGCGCTCTTGACGAAGTTCAGCCAGTCGCGGCTCGGACCGGCATCGGGCGACTTGGAGGTGAAGATCTCGACGGTGTCGCCGTTGTTGAGGGTGGACTCCAGCGGCACGAGCCGGCCGTTGACCCGGGCACCGATCGTGCGATGCCCCACCTCGGTGTGGATCGCGTAGGCGAAGTCGACCGGCGTCGCACCCTGCGGCAGCGCGATCACCTGGCCCTTGGGGGTGAAGACGAAGACCTCCGAGACCGACAGGTCGAAGCGCAGCGACTCGAGGAACTCGGCCGGGTCGGTGGTCTCCTTCTGCCAGTCGAGGAGCTGCCGCAGCCAGGCCATGTCGCCCGCCTTGGCCGCCGCCGACGGCCCGCCGCCGACGGTCTCCTCCTTGTACTTCCAGTGCGCCGCGATGCCGTACTCGGCGCGGTTGTGCATCGCGCGGGTGCGGATCTGCAGCTCGACCGGCTTGCCCTCGGGCCCGATCACCGTCGTGTGCAGCGACTGGTACATGTTGAACTTCGGCATCGCGATGTAGTCCTTGAACCGGCCGGGGACCGGGTTCCATCGCGCGTGGATCGTGCCGAGGGTGGCGTAGCAGTCGCGGACGGTGTCGACGAGCACCCGGATGCCGACGAGGTCGTAGATCGCCTCGAAGCCGACCTCACGGGCGATCATCTTCTGGTAGATCGAGTAGTAGTGCTTCGGGCGCCCCTTGACCGTCGCCTTGATCTTCGCCTCGCGCAGGTCGGCGGAGACGTACCGGATCACTTCCTGCAGGTAGACGTCGCGGCGCGGGGCGCGTTCGGAGACCAGGCGGGCGATCTCGTCGAACCGCTTGGGATAGAGCGTCTGGAAGGCGAGATCCTCCAGCTCCCACTTCAGCGTGTTCATGCCCAGCCGGTGCGCCAGCGGAGCGAAGATCTCCAGGGTCTCGCGCGCCTTACGCTCCTGCTTGGCCCGCGGCAGGTAGCGGAGGGTGCGCATGTTGTGCAGGCGGTCGGCGAGCTTGATGACCAGCACCCGGATGTCGCGGGACATCGCCACGACCATCTTGCGGACCGTCTCGGCCTCGGCGGCCTCGCCGTACTTGACCTTGTCGAGCTTGGTCACCCCGTCGACCAGCGCCGCGATCACGTCGCCGAAGTCGTCCCTGAGCTGGTCGAGGGTGTAGGGGGTGTCCTCGACGGTGTCGTGCAGCAGGGCGGCGCACAGCACCTCGGTGTTCATCCCGAGCTCGGCCAGGATCGTCGCGACGGCCAGCGGATGAGTGATGTAGGGGTCCCCGCTCTTGCGCTTCTGGTCGCGGTGGTAGTGCGCGGCCACGTCGTAGGCGCGCTCGACGACACGCACCTCGGCCTTCGGATGCGTGTTGCGGAGCGTCTTGATCAGCGGTTCGAGTACGGGATTCATCGTGGGACCACGCTGAGCGCCGAGCCGGGCGAGCCGTCTGCGGACCCGGGCGGCCGACGGCGTGGCCGGGCTCGTCGGCGTCGCGCCGGCATTGTCCGGTATGGGGTTGGGCGTGTTGGTCGGCGCCGCGGGTGAAGAGTGCTCAGCCTGAGGACTCAGCGCGGCGTCCGGCACCGCGTTGGTAGAGACCACCTCACCGGGCACCCCGCCTCCCCATGCCTGCGTCGGAACACCAGTTTAGCCGCGGTCTATTTCCAGTCGGTGTTGATCACCCATTCCGGTCACGTGGAGGTGCCGCTGCCGGTTCCGGGCACCGGAGAGACACCGGGACGCCCAGGCGGCCCGGGAACGTACGCAGGTGCGGCCCGGGAACGTACGCAGGTCCCCGCGGCACCTGCGGCGGGCGCGGAGCGCTGCGCAGGGCTCGTGGCACCTCCGGGCGGCCTGTAGACGCTCCGCGGCGCCGCCGGCGGCCTGTGGACGTGCCAGAAACCCCGCGGCGCCGCTGGGCGGCCCGGAGAGGCCGACGCAGCCCCGCCGCGTCGCCGGAACGGCAGGAGACAGGCGGCCACCATGCGCCCGGAAGGGTGGACGCGCCCGAAGACCGCTCCCGGCCGCGCAGAGGCGTTCAGGCCTGGATGAGGGCATGGACGTCCAGGTCCGCCAGGCGCTCGCGGCCGCGGAGGAAACCGAGTTCGATCAACACCGACAGTCCCGTCGGCTCCGCGCCGGAGCGCCGCACGAGCCGCGCGGCCGCGGCGGCGGTGCCACCGGTGGCGAGCACGTCGTCGACGATGAGGACCTGCTCGCCCGGCGCGAGGGCGTCCTTGTGCACCTCGATGGTCTCGCTGCCGTACTCCAGGTCATAGCTCTCGGCGTACGTCGGGCCGGGCAGCTTGCCCTTCTTGCGCACCGGCACGAAGCCGGCGCCGAAGTGGTAGGCGATCGGGGCCGCGAGGATGAACCCGCGGGCCTCGATGCCCACCACCTTGTCGATCGTGCCACGGCCGTGGTAGGCCACCACGGCGTCGACGACGGCCGCGAACGCGGTGTGGTCGGCGAGCAGCGGGCTGATGTCCTTGAAGACGATCCCCGGCTTGGGGTAGTCGGGGATCTCCCGGATCCGCTCGCTGATCAGTTTGGTCAGGTCGACCGGTCGCGCGGTCACGTTCCTCCCCAACGCCACACCCTGCTGTTGTGCTTCGTGCGCCAGGCGCCGGGACGTCTCAGCGCTTCTTCTTGCCGCTGGGCCGGCCCTTCGCGCCGCCTCGGCGCGGCTGCTGGCGCGGCCCATTCTGCGCCACCCGGACACCGGCCCCGACCGAGGAGGTCTCCGCCTCTTCGGACGGGCCGTCCGTCTTCGGCGCGTCCCGGACCTCGGCCGCGCCGGCCTCCGGCTTGGCCTTACGCTTCGCGCTCGCAGCCCTGGCCTTCACGCGCTTGGCGAGGGCCCGGTACTTGTCCTGGCGTTCCTGCAGGTCGGCCAGGATCGGCGTGGCGATGAAGATCGAGGAGTAGGTGCCGGCGAGTATGCCGACGAACAGCACGAGCGCCAGGTCCTTGAGCGTGCCGGCGCCGAGCACGCCGGCGCCGATGAACAGCAGGCCGGAGACCGGCAGCAGCGCGATCACGGAGGTGTTGATCGACCGTACCAGGGTCTGGTTGACCGCGAGGTTCGCGGCCTGGCTGTACGTGCGGTCGCCCGTCGTGATCAGCGACCGGGTGTTCTCCCGGACCTTGTCGAACACCACGACGGTGTCGTACAGGGAGTAGCCGAGGATCGTCAGGAGGCCGACCACCGACGACGGCGCCACCTCGAACTGCACGAGGGAGTAGATGCCCACGGTGATGAGGACGTCGTGCGCGAGCGCGATCAGCGCGGCCGCCGCCATGCGCCATTCGAACGCCAGCGACAGGTAGACGACGATCGCGATCAGGAAGACGATCAGCCCTTGGAGGGCCTTCTGCGAGATGTCCTTACCCCAGCTCGCGCCCACCGTCTGCGGGCTGACCGCGTCGGGGCTGGACAGGCCGAACCGCTTCTGGACGCTCTCCTGCACCTTCGTGACCTGCTGGGAGTTCAGGCTCTCGGTCTGCACCCGCCAGCCGGTACCGGTGCGCTGGACGATGGGGTCCTCTTTGACGACCCCGGAGTTCTCGATCGCCGCGCGCGTCTGCGCGGTGGTGCTGCCCGGCTTGGCCGGGAACTGGAAGACCGTGCCGCCCTTGAACTCGATGCCGAAGTTCAGGCCGAGCGTGAGCAGCGACACGACGCTGATCACCAGGATCAGGCCGGAGATGGCGTACCAGGTCTTCTGCCGCCCCACGAAGTCGAACGAGATCTCGCCCCGGTGGAGGCGACCACCGATGTTGCCCAGGCGTGACATCAGGCCTCCTTGGTGCTCGTGGGACGTGCGGTGGGACGCTTGCGCACGCCGAGGGCGTTCGGATCGAGACCGGACCAGCGGTGGCCCTGCCCGAAGAATCTCCTGCGGGCCAGCAGCGTGATCAGCGGCTTGGTGAAGAAGAACACCACCACGATGTCGATGAGGGTGGTGAGCCCCAGGGTGAAGGCGAAGCCCTTGACCCCGCCGATCGCGAACAGGTACAGCAGCAGCGCCGCGAGGAACGACACCGCGTCGGCGACGATGATCGTGCGCCGGGCGCGCACCCAGCCGTACTCGACGGCGCTGCGCAGGCTCCGGCCCTCGCGCGCCTCGTCGCGCAATCGTTCGAAGAAGACGACGAACGAGTCGGCGGTGATGCCGATCGCGACGATGGCGCCCGCGATGCCGGCCAGCGACATGCGGAAGTCGATGAACTTGCCGAGCAGCACGACCGACTCATAGGTGAGCACGCCGGCGACGGCCAGGCTGGAGATCGCCACCAGGCCCAGACCCCGGTAGTACATCAGGCAGTACAGCACGACCAGGCCGAGGCCGATGGCGCCCGCGGTCAGGCCGGCGGTGAGCTGGTCCTTGCCCAGGGTCGCCGAGACCGACTCGATCGAGCTCTGGTCGAACCGCAGCGGCAGCGCGCCGTACTTCAGGACATTGGCCAGGTCGGTGGCGTCCTGCTGGGTGAACTGGCCCTCGATCTGGGCGTTGCCCGACGTGATCGCCTCCTTGACGCCCGGCCAGGAGTAGACCGTGCCGTCGAGGACGATCGCGAAGTGGTTGCGGGTGTTGCTCTCACCGAGCGCCGCCGCCTGCTGGGTGAACTGGGCGAACGTCTTGGTGGCCGCGCCGTTGAGGCTCAGGTTGACCGTCCACTGCATCTGGCCGTTCTGCGGGTCCGGCGGCAGCGCCTGCGCCTTGGTGACCTGCTGGCCGGAGATCTTGGCCGGGCCGAGGATGAACTTGTCGGCGCTCTTGTGCGTCTTCGGGTCGGGCCGCTCGCAGATCGCGACCTGCTTGTTCGGGTCGAGTATCTGGCCCTGGCCGACGTTGTCGCCGGTGCAGGTGAGCTTGTCGAACTGCGCCTTCACGGCCGGGTCGACGCCGCTGAAGTCCTCGCCGGTCTGCTGCTGTTGCTGCTGGAGCTGCTGCTGCAACTGCTGGAGCTGCTGCGGGCTGAGCGACTGGCTGGCCTTCGGGCTGGGCGAGCCCTTCGCCGGCGACGCCGACGGCTTCGGGGTCGCCTTCATCAGCGCCTGGCCGAGCGCGCGGCCCTTCGGGCTCGGACTTGCCGACCGGGAGGCCTTGGCGCTCGGGCTCCCCGACGCCTTGGGCGAGGCCGACGAGGACGGCGAGACCTTGCCCGTGCCGGTCGGCGACGGGGTCGGCGACGGCTGGGAGACGCCCACCGGCTCGGCGACGAGCACCTGGCGGAACTCCAGCTTGGCGGTGGTGCCGATCAGCTTGACGACCCGCTCCTGGCCCTGGCCGGGCACCTGGACGACGATGACGTTGTTGCCCTGCTTGGTCACCTCGGCCTCGGAGACGCCCAGGCTGTTCACGCGCTCACGCATGATCCTGATCGCCTGGCTCATCTCCGCGGCGCCGATCCTGGCACCGGGCTTGGTGGGCTGGGCGGTCAGCGTCACGGTCGTGCCGCCGGCCAGGTCGAGGGCCAGTTTGGGCGTCTTCTGGCCCTGCCAGAACATCAGCCCGGCCAGGGCCGCGACCACCACGAACAGCGCGAGGAGCACCCGCCCTGGTTTTCGAACGTTCCTGCTTGGCGGAGCCACGGTCGTCTTTCGTCCTCGTGTGTGCGGGTCAGGGTGATTGTCAGGCGGTCGGCTTCTTGCCGGCCTTCCGCTCGCCGTCCTTCGACGTCTCACCGGACGTCGTGTCGTCGACGACGGTCGTCGCCTCCGTCTTCGGCTCGATCTCCTCGCGGGGCAGCTCGTCGTGGCGGTCCTCGGCGACCTCGCCGGTCTCCGCGGCCTCGATGGCCTCGGCCTCCTCGACGTCATCGTCATCGTCGGCCTCATCGGCGTCGCCGACGTCGTCCAGCACCTGGCCGATCGCCTGCTTGACGAACCGTGACTCGACTCCGGGCGCGATCTCGAGCACGACCGCGTCGTCCTCGACCGCGACGACGGTTGCGAGCATCCCCGCGGTGGTCATGACCCGCTGGCCGGGCGCGAGGCGGTTCTGCAGCTGGATCTGCTGCTGCTGACGCCTGCGCTGCGGGCGGATCAGCAGGAAGTAGAAGACCGCCACGATCATGATGAGCAGCAGGAATGAGACCAGCGAACTGCCGCCGCCCTTCGCCGCGGTGACATGATTGAGCGCTATGAGATCTATCTTGCCCTGCACCGGGGCTTCCTTCCGATGTGATGTGTTCAACCCGTCGACGGCTATTTCCGCGCGAAAGGCGTGTCACCTGTTGACGGTGACCGAGCTCCGGAGTGTAAAGGAGTTCCTGAAACCCCGGCAACGACGTGACGAACCCGCGCGCCGGGAAGTTCCCCGCCTCACTCCTCCGTCACTTCGAAAAGAGTACCTTCAACCGCGGGCGGTGGTGTGAGGCCGAGATGCCGCCACGCCGCGGGCGTCGCGATCCGGCCGCGCGGGGTGCGCGCGATGAGCCCCTTGCGCACCAGGAACGGCTCGGCCACCACCTCCACCGTCTCCGGCTCCTCTCCGACCGCGACCGCCAGCGTGGACAGCCCGACCGGACCGCCGCCGAACTTCTTCAACAACGCGCTCAGCACGGAGCGGTCGAGGCGGTCGAGCCCCTCGGCGTCGACCTCGTACAGCGTCAGCGCCGCCCGGGCGGTCTCCTCGGTGATCACACCGTCGGCGCGGACCTCGGCGTAGTCACGGACCCGGCGCAGAAGGCGGTTCGCGATGCGGGGCGTGCCCCGCGAGCGCCGGGCGATCTCCGCGGCGCCGGCGTCGTCCATGCGCACGTCGAGCAGCCCGGCGGAGCGGCGGATGATGCGCTCCAGGTCGGCCGGCTCGTAGAAGTCCATGTGCGCGACGAAGCCGAACCGGTCGCGCAGCGGTGCGGGCAGCAGCCCGGCCCGTGTGGTCGCGCCGACCAGCGTGAAGGGCGCGATGTCGAGCGGGATCGCGGTCGCGCCGGGGCCCTTGCCGACGACGACGTCGACGCGGAAGTCCTCCATCGCGACGTAGAGCATCTCCTCGGCCGGCCGGGCCATGCGGTGGATCTCGTCGAGGAACAGCACCTCGCCCTCAGACAGCGTGGACAGCACGGCCGCCAGGTCGCCGGCCCGCTCGATCGCTGGCCCGGAGGAGATGCGCAGCGGGCGGCCGAGCTCGCTCGCGATGATCATCGCGAGCGTGGTCTTGCCGAGCCCCGGCGGGCCCGACATCAGCACGTGGTCCGGCGGCCGGCCGCGCCGCAGTGCGCTGTGCAGCACGAGCGAGAGCTGCTCGCGCACGCGCGCCTGGCCGATGAACTCGTCCAGCCGCTTGGGCCGCAGCGCGGCCTCGATGACCTTCTCCTCGCCGTCGGCGACCGGCGAGACGAACCGCTCGTCGCTCACGCGCCGCCCCCTCCCCGGCCCGGCCGCACGCCGCGCACGACCGGTCGCCGCGACCGGTGAAAGTCACATCGCGCGGCCCCGGGCGGATCGGCCGCCCGCCCGTGCGGCGGCCCGGTCCGGCGCCTCATCGGCTCAGCCTCCGCATCGCCAGCTTGAGGAGATCGGCCAGGGCGGGGGTCTGCCGCCCGTCGATCTCGGCGGCGACCGCGTCGACGGCCGCGTCGGCTTCTCTGGCGGACCAGCCGAGGTTGGTCAGGCCGGCGTGCACCTGCTCCCGCCACGGGGCGGCGGGGGCCACGGCCGCCGGCGCACCGTCGTCGCCGTCGGGCGGCAGGCCGAGGCGGTCTTTCAGCTCCAGGACGATGCGCTGGGCACCCTTCTTGCCGATGCCGGGCACCCTGGTCAGCGCGGCGACGTCCTCGGTGGCGACGGCCCGCCGCAGGGCGTTCGGCGGGTGCACCGCCAGCATCGCCAGGGCCAGCCGGGGCCCGATGCCGCTGGCGGTCTGCAGCAGCTCGAAGACCGCCCGCTCGTCTTCGTCGGCGAAGCCGTACAGGGTCAGCGAGTCTTCGCGGACGACCAGCGAGGTCGGCACGTGCGCCCGGTCGCCCACGCGGAGCCCGGTCAGCGTGGCCGGGGTGCACTGCACCGAGAGGCCGACACCGCCCACGTCGATGACGACGCCGTCCGGCCCGGCCCTGGCGACCCTGCCGTCGACGAATGCGATCACTACCGTGCCCTCCCCTGTCTCTCATGCCGTGCCCTGTCATCCCGCGTCGCCTCCCGGTACACCGCGTGCCGGCCCGGCGCGGCCGCCCGCCGGACCCGCCGGGCCGGCCGGGCCGGCGGCGCCCCGGTCGTACGCCCGCCGGCTCGCGGCGACGCCGCGTTGCCGGAGCCGTGCCGCCTCGATGCGCGCCTGCGCCCCGCCGCGCCATACGTGGCAGATGGCCAGCGCGAGCGCGTCGGCCGCGTCGGCGGGCCGCGGCGGCGTGTCGAGCCGCAGCAGGCGGGTGACCATGGCCGTCACCTGCGCCTTGTCGGCGCGGCCGTTTCCGGTCACCGCGGCCTTGGCCTCGCTGGGGGTGTGCAGCGCCACCGGCAGGCCGCGCCGGGCGCCGCAGGCGATCGCGATCGCGCCGGCCTGGGCGGTGCCCATGACGGTGGTGACGTTATGCTGGCTGAACACCCGCTCGACCGCGACCGCGTCGGGCCGCACGGCATCCAGCAGCTCTTCCAGGCCGCGTTCGAGGCTGATGAGGCGGGTGCCGATGTCGTCGTCCGGGCTCGTGCGGATCACGTCGACGGCGACGAGTGTCAGCGGCGCGCCGGGCGCGCCGTCGACGACGCCCACCCCGCACCGGGTCAGCCCCGGGTCGACGCCCAGCACCCGCACGCCGGCTCCTCTCCGCTCCGAACACCTGTTCGCCACACCTGCTCGCCGCGAGGTTACTCGTCCGGTACGACTCCGGGGCCTCGCCCGCCCGGCGTGTCGCACCGGGCTAGAAGTAGTCCAGCATGAACGGCGTGCCGGCGAACGCGGCGTCGAGCAGCGGATCGGCGTCCTCATCCCCGTCGGCCAGCCCCGCCAGGCGCAGCCGTGCCATCGGGATCCCGGCGTAGAGCGCGGCCAGGCCGCGCGCCCCGAGGCGTACGGCACCGGAGGTCCCTCCCGTGCGCGCGAGGGCGCCGCGGCCGCCGTCGACGGACAGCCGCCAGGCGCCGGCGTTGCCCGGGCGCTGCCCGTCGTCGACGACGAGCGGGACCTCGATCGACAGGCCGGCCGGGAAGCCGCGCGCGGCGATCGCCGCCGGGGCGTCCAGCACGCGCAGCATCCACGAAAGGCGGCGGACGTCCTCGGTGGAGCGGTCGCGCAGCAGCCACAGCAGCGGGTCGTCGGGCGCGACGCAGGCCCGCACGGTGCGCGCCACCGACGAGCCGGAACCGACCAGGGCCCACAGCGCCCGCGCCGTCGCCTCCGAGCCGGCCACGCAGCGGTGCACCACGAGTTCCGTGTCGTCATTGCCCCAGCCGTAGGCGAGGAAACCGTCGTCGGCCAGGTAGGTGAAGATCCGCTCTTCGGACAGGACCCCGCGGGCGAACTCCTCGCCCCGGTCGATCGGGCCGGCGTCACGTGCGGACGCGTGCAGCCGCCGCAGCAGGGCCGTGACCTCCTCGGCGTCGCCCGGCCCGGCGCGCCGCACCTTCACCGGGCCGGCGAGCGTGCGCAGCGCCTCGGCCGGGAACGTGACGAAGTGCTGCGCGCCCGCGTGCTCGTAGCCGACCGACCGGTACACCGGGGCGGTCGCCGGGTACAGCGCCGACAGCGGCAGGCCGTCCATCAGGTCGAGGAGGCTCGCGGCGAGGCGGCGGCCGACGCCGCGGCCGCGCTCCTCCGGCGCGACGACGACGCTCGCGACGCCGCCCATCGGGACGGGCCGCCCGTGCCACCACTGGTCGAACAGGTGGTAGCGGCCGGACGCGACCAGCCGCCGGCCGTCGTAGACCCCGAGGACGCGGCCGCGCTCCACCGAGGGCCGGAAGAACGCCTTCCACGTGTCGCGGTCCGCCGGGCCGAACGAACGGAGCCTCAGGTCGTAGACGTCGTCGAGGTCGTCGGGGGCCAGCGCGCGGATGTCCACGCCCGTAACGTACGGCATCGCCCGTGCGGCTCGCCGGGCGGTACCGCCCGGCGCCGCCGCCGGCCGGAAGGCAGGCCGCCCGCGTGCGCGACCGGACGCGTGGCCCGCCGCCGGCCGCGCCGCGCGCCGGCGGCACTGTCACGGCGGGGCTGGTCCTTCGGCAACGTAAGAGCCGGGAGAAACCCCCCGAACCGCGACCTGCGCAAGCGCGCGGATGCCGCGCCGGCCACCCGGACCTTCGCGCCCTCCCACGCGTCGGCGGCGGCCGGTCGCCGCTCCTGCGCGCGAACCCCGCGTTCGGCCCCACCTTCGGCGCGCGCCGTAGGCGCGGCGCGCCGGTGTGCGGCCGCGCCGCGGCACCGCTGATCAGGCCCCGATCTTCTCCATGATCTCGTCGGAGACGTCGAAGTTGGCGAAGACGTTCTGGACGTCGTCGCTGTCCTCCAGCGCCTCCAGCAGACGGAAGACCTTCTTGGCCGTCTCCTCGTCGAGGGGGACGTTGACGCTGGGCACGAAGTTGGCCTCGGCGGACTCGTAGTCGAGGTCGGCGTCCTGCAGGGCCTTGCGCACCGGCAGCAGGTCGCCGGGCTCGCAGATCACCTCGAAGGACTCGCCGAGGTCGTTGACCTCCTCGGCGCCCGCGTCAAGGACCGCGAGCATGACGTCGTCCTCGGACACGCCCTCCTTGGGCACGATGATGACGCCCTTGCGGTTGAACAGGTACGAGACCGAGCCCGGGTCGGCCAGCGAGCCGCCGTTGCGGGTGAGGGCCGTGCGCACGTCGGAGGCGGCGCGGTTGCGGTTGTCGGTGAGGCATTCGATCAGTACGGCCACGCCGCCGGGCGCGTAGCCCTCATACATGATCGTCTGCCATTCGGCGCCGCCCGCTTCCTCGCCCGCGCCGCGCTTGCGCGCCCGCTCGATGTTGTCGAGCGGCACGGAGTTCTTGCGGGCCTTCTGGATCGCGTCGTACAGCGTCGGGTTGCCGTCGGGGTCTCCCCCGCCGGTACGGGCGGCCACCTCGATGTTCTTGATGAGCTTGGCGAACAGCTTGCCCCGCTTGGCGTCGAGGGCGGCCTTCTTGTGCTTCGTCGTCGCCCACTTGGAGTGGCCGCTCATTGCGTTCCCTTCACCATGTCGAGGAAGAGCCGGTGGATCCGCGCGTCTCCGGTGAGCTCCGGATGGAATGACGTCGCGAGCAAGTGTCCCTGCCGGACCGCAACGATCCTACCGGCGGAGTCGCCGGACTCCGTACGCCCGAGAACCTCGACGTCGCCGCCGACGGACTCCACCCAGGGCGCGCGGATGAAAACGGCGTGGAACGGCCGGTCCAGGCCGCCCATGTGCACGTCGGCCTCGAACGAGTCGACCTGGCGCCCGAAGGCGTTGCGCCGCACCAGCATGTCGATGCCGCCGACGGTCTCCTGGCCGACGACGCCGTCGGCGATGCGGTCGGCCAGCATGATCATGCCGGCGCATGACCCGTAGGCGGGCATGCCCTGCTCGATGCGCTTGCGCAGCGGTTCGAACAGGTCGAACGCGCGGACGAGCCGCCACATGGTGGTCGACTCCCCGCCAGGGAGCACCAGCCCGTCGACGCGGTCGAGTTCCTCCGGCCGGCGGACCGCCACCGTGGACGCCCCGCAGGACTCCAGCGCGCGGCGGTGCTCGCGGACGTCTCCCTGCAACGCGAGCACGCCGATCGTCGGGACAGCAGACACGGATCAGCCCTTCGGAAACGAGATGTACGGACGACGAGCCTAGTGGTCATAACGCCGGTGACAGGCGGCGATCTTCCCCGCCCGGCGATCTCCCGCGCCTGGTGGGCTCGGCCCGCCCCGAGGACCGACCCGCCGGTGGGCTCGGCCCGTCAGGGCCTTCCCCGGCCGGCGCTACTGCCGGGCCGTTCACCCGTCCCGCTCCAGTGGGCCGTCCGGGCGGCCGGCCCGCTCACTCGGCGGCGGAAACGACCTTGAACCGCCGCAGCAGGAGTTCGAGCGCGAGGAAGCCGTCGGGACCGCGTTCGGTGATGCGGCGGCCGAACAGGTGGGCGCGGGCGAGCTCCAGGCCGTACTCTTCGTAGTCGAACGGCAGCGGGACGTCGTCGGCGCCCTCATCAATCGCCTTCCAGAACGGCACCTCGGCCGGGAGCCGGTCGCCGACGTCGACGACGACACCGTCTTCGACGGTGACGAACACATCGCGCAGCAGCCGGTCGTGCTCGTACCAGCGGAACCAGCAGCCCGACATGACGCTGTGCAGCACCAGCACCCCGCAGGTCGCACCGGGCAGCGCACCGGCGATCTGGTCGGCGAGGCGGCGGGCGCCGTCGTCGATGCAGAACAGCCGGCGGTCGCAGACCACGAGCGCCCGGCCGTACGCGCCGACGAACAGCTCGTCCTCGTACGGCCACAGCGCGAAGTCGAGCACCGTGTCGCCGCGCTCGGCCACGGCGACGTCGGGGTACAGCCGCCGGGCCAGCGCCGCCGCGGCGTCCGGGTCGGGGGAAAGGCCGTTACAGAAGGCGTGCACGGGCTCGCCTATGCTCGCGCACGCCAACGCGACAGACCATCCCATGGCGCTCGCCCCTCCTGCGTCCGCTGCACCGGCCTGCCCGCGGAACCAGGCCCCGGCACAGGGTAGCCCGCGGCGTCCGGCCGTGGGGAGCCCCCTGGGGCGACATCAGCGTCCACCGTGGGTGGCGACCGCCTCCCAGGAACGGCCGCCCGGGAGCGGTCTTCCGGGCGGGGTCTACCAGCCGCGTCCGGCGAGGCGGTCGCCCTCGGCGAGGGTGGAGACGTTGATGCCGACCATCGGCTCGCCGAGCCCGCGCGACACCTTGGCGACCACGTCGGGGTCGTCGTGGAAGGTGGTGGCCTTGACGATCGCCTCGGCGCGCTTGGCCGGGTCGCCGGACTTGAAGATGCCCGAGCCGACGAACACGCCCTCGGCGCCGAGCTGCATCATCATCGCGGCGTCGGCGGGCGTGGCGATGCCGCCCGCGGTGAACAGCACCACCGGCAGCTTCCCGGCCACGGCGACCTCCTTGACCAGCTCGTACGGCGCCTGCAGCTCCTTGGCCGCGGCGTACAGCTCGTCTTCGGGCAGCGCGGACAGCCGCCGGATGTCCTGGCGGATCTTTCGCATGTGGGTGACGGCGTTGGACACGTCACCGGTGCCCGCCTCGCCCTTGGAGCGGATCATCGCCGCACCCTCGGTGATGCGGCGCAGCGCCTCGCCGAGGTTGGTGGCGCCACAGACGAACGGCACCGTGAAGGCCCACTTGTCGATGTGGTTCTCGTAGTCGGCGGGGGTGAGCACCTCGGACTCGTCGATGTAGTCGACGCCGAGGGCCTGCAGGATCTGCGCCTCCACGAAATGCCCGATGCGCGCCTTGGCCATGACCGGGATGGAGACGGCGTTGATGATGCCCTCGATCATGTCGGGGTCGCTCATGCGCGACACGCCGCCCTCGGCGCGGATGTCGGCCGGCACGCGTTCGAGGGCCATGACCGCGACGGCACCGGCGTCTTCGGCGATCTTGGCCTGCTCGGGCGTGACGACGTCCATGATCACGCCGCCCTTGAGCATCTCCGCCATGCCCCGCTTGACACGGGCGGTGCCTGTCTCCGGGACGGCGTTGGACTCGGCCTGAGGGACACTGGACACGGGCTACCTCTCCGGAGATTCGATCAGGTTTTCGCTTCCATGGTAGGGGCGGTCGGGGAGGGCTTCGGCAGCGCCATCCGGGCCCCTAGAGGGGACGTTACCGCCGGGACGATGCCGTGTTCAGGTCCACTGCGGCCCGGAAACCGCAGTCCAATTGCGGCGTTCGCCGCGCCTCAGGGCGTCTTCGGCGGTCCGTCGTTCACGAGGAGGACCCACACCTGGCCGGGCGCGAACGTCATCCGCTGCCCCGACGTGGTCGTGAAGACCGTGCCCGCCTGTTCCGACGGCCGCGACCAGCGCACGTCGTACGCCCTGCCGTCACGCAGCACCGTCGCGGTGCCCGTCCCCACGGTCCGGACCAGCGGCGTGTAGTTGCCGAGGAAGTCGTGGAACGGCGAGCGGGTGATCTTCGTCCGCTGAATCACGACGGTCTGGCCGCCGAGCCGTCCGCCCTCGGCCGCGCGGTCCGGCGCGCCGTCCTGGGTGACGAGCCACCGCCGTTCCTTGGCCGACCAGGTGAAGACGAACGAGGCGGCGGGGTACCGGGCGGTGACGGAGGCGACCGGGCGGCCGCCGGCCGGGGCCGGCCCGAAGCGGAATCCGATGTCGCTGGCCCGCCAGGCCTGCGGGGCGCGCTGCAGCAGCGCCTCCGGCGAGGCGTACAGGTTGCAGGGAGCGGGGTTCGGGCCGCGGCGGGCGTAGGCGCCGCCGGCCTTGCCGGGCGACACGTCGATCAGCGGTGCCCGCGCGACGTACGGCTTCATCTTGCCCTGGACGCCCGAGTAGGCGAAGGCCGCCCGGCCGAACTGCGGGAGGATGTGCAGGTCGGAGATGCGGGCGCTGCGCACCGGGCCGACCTGCGGCGGCAGCGGCGAGGAGTAGACCGCCATGATCCGCGACAGGCCGCCCTCCACCTGCTCGACGTAGACGATGTCGGCCGAGCGCAGGCCGCGCTGCGGCTTCGCCGACCGGGTGTTGTCGATCTTGACGGCGAGCACGGGGCCGTCCGGCACGCCGGTGCGCCCGGTGAACGGGTGCCCGGTGCCCGGCGTGGTCGTGGACGGTGACGGCGCCACGGGCGTGCCGGGCGTTCCGGACGTCCGCGGCGGTGCCGCGGCCGTGCCGTTGCCGTTCGAGCACGCGGACAGCGCGCCCGCGGCGAGCACCGCCGCGAGCGCGACGGCGGTCCGCGCGGACCTCCCGCCCGGCGCGACGGCGGCCCGCACGGGGCCGGGGGTCGGCGCGGGGCTCGCGCCCGGCGCGGCGGCCGTCCATGCCCCCGGCCGCCCGCCGCATCCCCGTCCGTGGATGTCGGGCATGACGCCTCCTCACGCCATACGGGAAGTGTCCTGGACGGCGAGGGTAGTCGACGGCTCCGGGGCACATCCGTGATGCGTCCGCCGGGCCGGCGGAGAGCCGGTTCGCGATCACCGGCCGCCCGCCGCCGGACCGTGCCCGGCGGCCCGGCGGCTCACGTCTCCGGCGGCGCGTCGTCGATCTCGAAGAACTCCGGTAGCGGAGCACGCCCCGACAGGTGCAGTAGACGCGGGATCAGCTTGCGCCGCGCCGCACGGGTCGCGGTCACCGCGTTGTTGTAGAAGCTGCGCGCGTACGTCACCTTCCGCACCGCGGCGTCGAGCTCCTCCAGCAGCACCGGACCGTCCGGCCGGCCCGCCAGCGTCTCGCGGAAGCCGGGCTGGTCGACGACCGCCCGCAGCGCGCGGGACAGGTCGCTCTCGGCGAACTCCCGGCTGTCGGCGTCGGCGGTGCGGGCCTCATGCGCGGCCGTGGCCAGCAGCAGACTCGTGGCCGGGTCGAGCAGCCGCGAGGCGGCCAGTTCCAAGGCGACCGCGGCGCGGTGTACGAGCGCGACCTCCAGGCCGGCGCGGGCGGTCTCCAGCCGCACGTGCAGACGGTCGATGCGGGTCGCCCGCCACGAGACGTACACGCCGAGGAGGATGACCACCGCGACCGCGAGCGCGGCGTTGAGCAGCGTCTCGATCACGGCGATCCCACCGGCGTCTCGACGACGGCGGCGTCGCCGGCCACCGTCTCGTACACGCGGACGACGTCGCGGGCGACCGTGGCCCAGTCGTAGGCGCGCACGGCGGCCTGGGCCTCGGCGGACAGCCGCTTGCGGCGCGGCGGGTCGTCGAGCAGCTCGGCCGCCGTGGCGGCCAGCGCCGCGGCGTCACCGACGGGGAACAGCGCGCCCGCACGACCGTTCTTCAGCACCCGCCGGAACGCGTCGATGTCACTGGCCAGGATCGGCGCGCCGGCCGACATCGCCTCGGCGAGCACGATCCCGAAACTCTCGCCTCCGGTGTTGGGGGCGACGAAGACGTCGACGGAGTGCAGCGCGCGGATCTTGTCGGTCTCGCCGACCAGGCCGAGCAGGACGACCCGGTCGCGCAGGTCGGCCGGGACGCGGGCCCGCACCTCGCCGGCGTCGCCCGGCCCGGCGACCAGCAGCCGCAGGCCCGGCCGCCGGCGGCCGAGGATCTCGAACGCCGACAGCAGGACCGGCAGGCCCTTGCGCTGCTCGTCCATGCGGCCGAGAAAGCCGAGCGCGCCGCCCTCCCCCGGCCAGCCGGGCAGCGGCTCGGCCATGGCGTACCGCTCGGTGGTCACGCCGTTCGGGATCAGCACGGCATCCCCGCCGAGGTGCTCCACGAGGGTCTTGCGGGCCTTCTCCGACACCGCGATGCGCGCGGTGATCTTCTCCATGGCGCTCTGGAGGATCGGTCCGGCCGCCGCCAGCGCCCGCGACCGCTCGAACGCGGCGTGGAAGGTCGCGACGATCGGGCCGTCGGCGGCCCAGCAGGCGAGCAGGCCGAGCGAGGGCGCGGCCGGCTCATGGACGTGCAACACGTCGAAGCGGCCCTCGCGGATCCAGCGGCGCACCCGTCCGGCGGACAGGAACCCGAAGGCGAGCCGGGCCACCGACCCGTTGTAGGGCACCGGCACGGCGCGCCCGGCGGAGACGACGTACCAGGGCAGGGGCGTGTCGTCGTCGGCGGGGGCGATCACCGACACGTCGTGGCCGAGCGCGAACAGCGCTTCGGCCAGGTCGCGCACGTGCTGCTGCACGCCGCCCGGAACGTCCCAGGTGTAGGGGCAGACGATGCCGACCCTCAACGATCACCCACCCTTCTCGGCGACGTCTGCGGCCTGCCGGCACTCGGCCGGGCGTTCATGCGTCGCCACGCAGGTCTTCGGACCATACGCGCTGGAGCATGTGCCAGTCTTCGGGGTGGGCGGCGATGCCCCCGGCGAACTCGTCGGCGAGGCGCTGCGTCATCGCGTGCACCCGCTCGGGCCGGCTTCCCCGCTCGGGCACGGGGATCTCCTCGTGGACGCGGGCGCCCCAGTAATCACCTTCGTACCACAGCGTGACCGGACGGAGGACGGCGCCGGTCCGGAGGGCGAGCACTGCCGGGCCGGCCGGGAAACGCGCCGGGCGGCCGAAGAACTCCACCTCCACGCCGCCCGCGGTCAGGTCGCGGTCGGCGACCAGGCAGACCAGCCGGCCGGCCTCCAGGCGCGCGGCGAGCGTCTCGAACACCCCGCCTTCGCCTCCGGTGGCCGCCAGGACCTCCATTCCCAGACTCTCCCGGTAGGCCACGAACCGGTCGTACAGCGACTCCGGCCGCAGGCGTTCCATCACGGTCGTGAACGGCGCGCCGGACAGCGCGATCCAGGCGCCCGCGTGGTCGTAGTTGCCCATGTGCGGCAGGGCGAGAATGACGCCGCGACGGGCATCGAGGTCCTTGAACACCGGGTCGGCGCCGGTGACGCGCATGCCGGACAGGATGCGCTCACGGCTCATCGCGGGCAGCCGGAACGCCTCCATCCAGTACCGCATGTACGACCGCATGCACCGGCGGCTGAGCGCGCGCAGCTCGTCTTCGGAGACGTCGTCGCCGATCACCCGCCGCAGGTTCTTCTCCAGCTGCCGCACCCCGCGTCCGCGCCGCTGCCAGACGCGGTCGGCGATCAGGGTGAAGATCTCCTTGGCCACCGGCTCGGGCATGCGGCGGACCGCGGTCCAGCCGAGCGCGTAGAGCGCGTCGCCGACCTCGTCCTTCACGAGGGCTCGCCGACCCCGAGCTGTCGCCGCACCGCCGCGAACCGCTGGACCACGGTGACGGCGCTGGCCAGTGCCAGCAACCACAGGCCGATCACGAGCACGTACGGCACGCCCAGGCCGGCCAGGCCGATGGCGACCAGGCTGACGATCAGCCGTTCGCCGCGCTCGGCGATGCCGACGGTCGCGCCCACGCCGATGCCCTCAGCGCGCGCCCGCGCGTACGACACCAACGCCCCTGAGGCGAGGCAGAAGAGGGCCAGGGCCACGATCAGCAGGTCGCCGTGGTCGCCGTGGGCGTACCGGAGGATCAGGCCGGAGAAGATCGCCGCGTCGGAGACGCGGTCCATGTTCGAGTCGAGGAAGGCGCCGAAGCGGCTGGTCTTGCCGGTCACCCGGGCCACGGCGCCGTCGAACATGTCGAAGAACACGAACACGGTGATGATGACCGTGCCCCAGAAGAACTCCCCGCGCGGGTAGAACCCGAGGGCGCCGGCCAGCACCCCGGCCGTGCCGATGATCGTTATCGCGTTGGGCGTGAGGCCCGTACGGGCGAGCGCCCGGCCCACCGGCGTGGTGACACGCGCGAGCGCCGGCCGCAACTGGTTGAGCATTGCCGTCCTCTGGTCGAAATTTGGCCGTGTTCTCATGGCCCCGTGGCCGTCGCCCCGCCACCCCCGGGCGGGCCAATCGTAGTGCGTGACCTCGCCGCAGATGGGAACGGCTCATAGTGAAGCGCTCGTGAGCGTTTGCCGGTCACCCCTTGAGATATGGCGCTCGGGCGGTAAGGGTGGTGACCACGGGTGTGGCACCCGTCACACCCATATCTCTTTGGAGGTGGGCACGTGGCGGACAAGACAGGTCCACAAGGAGCCGCCGGCAGGGCACCCTCGGCCGGCCAGCCCGACAAGATCCGCAACATCGCGCTGGTCGGCCACTCCGGAGCCGGGAAGACCACGCTCGTCGAGGCGCTGCTCGTGGCGACCGGTACGATACAGCGTCCCGGTCGTGTCGAGGACGGCTCGACGGTCAGCGACTACGACGAGGTCGAGGTGCGCCAGCAGCGCTCGGTCAACCTCTCGGTCGCCTCCTTCCTGCATGCGGGCGTCAAGGTCAACCTGCTCGACACGCCCGGCTACGCCGACTTCGTCGGCGACCTGAGAGCCGGGTTGCGCGCCGCCGACGCCGCGCTGTTCGTCGTCTCGGCGGTGGACGGCGTCGACGGGCTCACCCGCATGCTGTGGGAGGAGTGCGCGCTGGTCGGCATGCCGCGCGCGGTCGTCATCACCAAGATCGACCAGCAGCGCGGCGACTTCGACGAGGTGCTGACCGCCTGCCAGGACGCCTTCGGCGAGGGCGTCCTGCCATGTTACCTCCCGTGCGAGTCCGGGCTGATCGGCCTGCTGACCGGGAAGTGCTTCGATTACTCCACCGGCGAACGGGTCGAGCGTGATCCCGACCCGGAGGTGCTGGACCGCCTCACCGAGCAGCGCGGCGCCCTGATCGAGGGCATCATCCAGGAGAGCGAAGACGAAAGCCTCATGGACCGCTACCTGTCCGGTGAGGAGATCGACGTCAAGGTCCTGATCGACGACCTGGAGAAGGCCGTGGCGCGCGGCAGCTTCTATCCCGTGCTCGCCACCTCGATCCCGCACGGCGACCACCCCGGGCCGGTCATCGGCATGCAGGAGCTGCTCGAGGTGATGACGCAGGCGTTCCCGTCGCCACTGGAGCACGGCATCCCGACCGTGACCACGGTCGACGGCAAGCCCGCCGGCGACCTGGCCTGCGACCCCGGCGGCCCGCTGGTCGCCGAGGTGGTCAAGACCACCTCCGACCCGTACGTCGGGCGGGTGTCGCTGGTCCGCGTCTTCAGCGGCACGCTCACCCCGGACGCCACCGTGCACGTGTCCGGGCACGGCATGGCCGAGCGCGGCCACGAGGACCACGACGTCGACGAGCGGGTCGGTGCGCTGAGCGCGCCGCTGGGCAAGCAGCAGCGCACGATGAGCTCCTGCATGGCCGGCGACATCTGCGCCGTCGCCAAGCTGACCGGTGCCGAGACCGGCGACACGATCTCCTCGAAGGACCGGCCGCTGCTGATGGCACCCTGGTCGATGCCGGAGCCGCTGCTGCCGAACGCGATCCGGGCCAAGTCAAAGGCCGACGAGGACAAGCTGTCCCAGGCGCTGTCGCGGCTGGTGGCCGAAGACCCGACGCTGCGGCTGGAGAACAACTCCGAGACCCGCCAGCTCGTGTTGTGGACCATGGGCGAGGCGCACGCCGACGTGCTGCTCGACCGGCTGCGCAGCCGCTACGGCGTCGAGGTGGAGACCGTGCCGCTGCGGGTGCCGCTGCGGGAGACCTTCGGCGGCAAGGCCGACGGCCTGGGCCGGCACGTCAAGCAGAGCGGTGGGCACGGTCAGTACGGCATCTGCCACATCGAGGTGGAGCCGCTGCCGTCCAGCGGGGGCTTCGAGTTCGTCGACAAGATCGTCGGCGGGGTCATCCCCCGGCAGTTCATCCCGTCGGTCGAAAAGGGCGTGCGGATGCAGATGGAGCGCGGCGTGCTCGCCGGCTACCCGCTCGTCGACATCCGCGTCACGCTCTACGACGGCAAGGCGCACTCGGTCGACTCCTCTGACATGGCGTTCCAGACCGCCGGCGCGCTGGCGCTCAAGGACGCGGCAGAGAAGGCGAAGGTGCTGCTGCTCGAACCGGTCGACGAGGTGTCCGTCCTCGTGGCCGACGACTACGTCGGCCCGGTGATGTCGGACCTGTCGGCGCGGCGCGGCCGGGTGCTGGGCACCGAGACGATCAGCGGCGGGCGTTCGCTGATCAAGGCGGAGGTGCCGCAGCTGGAGATCACCCGGTACGCGATCGACCTGCGGTCGATGTCGCACGGCACCGGCACGTTCAGCCGGTCGTTCCTGCGGTACGAGCCGCTGCCCTCGCACCTGGCCGAGAAGGTCGTCGCGGAGGCGAACGAGCGCTGAGCCGCGCGTTCTCGCGGGCACGCGGTCGCCGGGTGCGGTGTCCCGTAGCCGTTGTGGGGCAACGCACCCCCGTCGTCGCCCCCCCCCCACCAG